>CBRAFL010000018.1:0-28535 GCA_967755055.1 uncultured bacterium | reverse complement strand
CAAATTTATCAAACTCGGCGGGAAGCGGGCGCATTTCTCGTCGCGCACGTGCGTGAACAGCTGCCGGACGCGGATGACGCGGTCGTACTCGGACTGGCTCGCGGCGGCGTGCCGGTGGGCCTCGAACTCGCACGTGCGCTCAACGCGATACTGGATGTTTTTATCGTGCGCAAAATCGGCATGCCGGACCACGAAGAATACGCGATCGGCGCGATTGCCGCGGGAGGATATGAAGTCTTGAACGAGCGCGTAATCGAGGAACTCGGCATCACGAAAATACAAATCGCAGCGATCGCTGATCGCGAAAAAGCGGAGCTGTTGCGGCGGGAAAAATTGTATCGCGGGAACCTGCCAGCCGTCAGCGTGCGCGGCCGAACGGCAATTCTGGTGGATGACGGTCTCGCCACGGGTTTGACGATGCGCGCGGCAATCGCAGCGGTGCTCGCCCAGAATCCGGCGCGAGTGATCGTTGCAGTGCCAGTTGGCGCCGTCGAAACGTGCGATGAAATTGCGCACGAAGTGGACGCGCTGATTTGTCCGCTCCAGCCGGAGATGTTTCAAGCAGTCGGATTATGGTACCGGGATTTCACGCCGACGACGGATCGTGAAGTTCGCGAATGTTTGAGCATCGGTCGCGTCAAATACGAGACCACGCATTCCGCGCACGCGACGCAGAATTAAATGGTAGGGCGAGGCCTCCGGCCGTGCCGGGCTTCAGCAATGATCAGTCAGAAAGATGGGGGCAGAAAGATATCGAACCTCAGTCCATCGGAAAACACTGATGTTTGAGCCATTTTTCTGACCCCATTTTTCTGACCAATATTTTCCTGACTCCGATAACGACGCCAGTGCTTAAGGACCCATCGCCTCAATCTGCCAGAGCACGTTGCCAAAGTTCCACTTCGCCATCCAAGCCGTGTTCACGCAGCCCAGCCGCGATCTCGTCCAAATTGGGTTCGGCGATTGCGTGTTTAAGATCACCCGGCAGATGCGGCCGAACCGCTCGCACAAGCGCCCAGCAAGCCCACGCCCGCCAGCGCCGTTGCTCCCGGCGCGGCTCATTCATGCGCCCGGCATAATGCTGAAAATGCACGCGGGGGTTGCCGAGAAAAACACTTTCCGGCGTGTGCGTGATGAACCACGCCATCGCGGCATAAGGCAGTGGCCACGTGAGCAGCGTCACTTCATCGCCGCGCAGATCAGCGCCGAATGCTCGATCCAAACAAAGCACCGCACGCGCGGCGAATCCTCGTTGCCACAGCGAATGTCCGTACTCGAGACACGCGAGATAGAATTCCGCATCGCGGTGCTGATCGCGAAACGCATGCAGCGAACGCCAATCGAGCCCCGGCAAAGGCGCGGGCAGATAAGGACAGGCGGGCAGCAGCGATGACATGGATTGCGCTTGGTGGCGCGGATCGTGGTGGGCGTCAACTCTCACCTATGTCGCTTCATAGCCTCTTTCTCGTAATCGTTCTCTTTCTCATTCTCGTAGTCATTTTTCGCCCGGCAGTGCCCGAAAAATCCTCCCGAATCGATCGGGATCGAGAAAGAGAACGATTACGAGAAAGAGAACGATGAGAACCGGGGAAAACACTCTTCGCTTGGCCCACACGTTAGATTCGCTGAAAACATTCTCCCTCTGAATCCGTCCGCGCCCAAACCGCCTTTCCGCCCAAAAGCTTCCGTCCATGCCATTTCCGGCTGGCGGCGTATCGCGCTCTGGCCGCTGGCGCGCCTCGTGCGGCTCTGGGGGATGTCGCTGCGTTTCGACATGACGCCGGAAGATATCCGCAACTGCTCAAAATGTGACGTACCCGTCGCGTTCGTACTCTGGCACAATCGCTTGTTTATCACCACGGAGATTCACCGCCGGTTCCGTTCGCATCGGCCGCTGTATGCGTTGATCAGTGCGAGCAAAGACGGCGCGTTTTTGAGCGCTTTTTTCGCAATGGTCGGCGGAATGAAAGCGGTGCGCGGCTCCAGCAGTAATTTCGGTCGCGAAGCGGCCACGACGCTCATCGAGGTCCAACGCGCAGGGCACGATATTGGCATCACTCCGGACGGGCCGCGCGGACCTTGTTATGAACTCAAGGCGGGCGCGATTATTATTCCACGACGAAGCGGCGCCCCCGTTTTGCTGGTGGGCGGAGAATTCGCCTCGGCGTGGCGGATGAAAAGCTGGGACCGTTTTTATCTGCCGAAACCGTTTTCGCGCGTCCGCGTGCACTGTGAGTTGGTCGAAAACGAGCAACTCGCCGACCGCGACGAAGCGTCGGCCAAACTTCAAGCGCGACTGCTCGCACTCAATCCTGACCGCGAAGAGTAATCGTCTGATCTGAGAAAAGCTGGCCAGACTCACGCCCGTTCAGCTGGAACGAACCGGCGTGAAACTCGCTCGCTGCACGAGAGCACGGCGAGCGACTGCCCTATGCCTGATCTCAGGCGAACGACGGCGTCAACGTGATCGTCGCACCCGACGCAACCTTACAGTCATCGCCGATGCACCACGTTTGGTCGTTAATCAGAAACTTGAATACGAAGGGACGCGTAGATTCGCCGAGCGCGATCGACCAGTGAACGTCGGAAACGCATTCCATGCGGAGTCCCTTTTCCCAACTCAGGCCCGGGCCCTCGCCACGGACGTAGAGGCCGTTACCGAAACCGACGTCGGCATTGGCTGAGATTGTTGTGACAACCACGGTTGGCATCACTTTAGCGGCAGGCACGGGAGGCGGCGCCTTGCGGACGGCAGGCTTCGCGGATTTTTTCGCCGGGGTGAGCGTTTTCGTAACTTTGGTTGTTTTTTTCATGGCTTTCTTAGTTGAACCGAAGGCGCAGCCTAGACGGTTTCAGCTGCAAAAAAAGCAAATACAGGGCCAACCTCGTTGCTGACGTCGAATTTGCCTCGCCGTAACAGTAGCCAGGGGGAGGAAGGCGGGTGTTTCGTCCCAGCGGTGCGAGTGGCCTGTGGCATGCAGAGCCCCTAGCTAGGAGTTTGTCGGACTTTGGTCCGATGTGCCTGGAAGTTGAAGGGACCTGCCTCGTCCATTCGTCCGCTTCCTCCCTACAAACTCCTAAATGGCACCTCGTGCCGGCGAACCTTCGGGTTTGGTCTTTCTTGCAGCGCGCAGCGCTGCCATAGCAGCCTGTTGGGAGGGAACCGTCGCTGGCCGAACAGATTTTCGCCTCGATTGGGATGTTCAATGGCAAAGTCCGACAGGCTGCTCGCCGTCGTTGAGGCTTGCGCCGGACGTGATCGTCGACCTCGCGCTGGATCGTTGAACCAACCGTCTGCGTTGCAGACGGAGTCGGCCGACGCTGATTCAGCATCAGCGATGCGGGCCGGTCGGCGGAAATATTGCAATGAAGCGATCGTTTCGTGCGGAGAATTTCGCTTTGGAGAGTGAGCAGGCGCACCTCCCCGCTGCGTCACGTTTCCATGAATACGCGTTTTTTCCCGGCCCGCTGATCGGCGTTTTTACAGCCCAGCTGGACGAATCGAGTTTTCCACTACGCAACGGAATCCCTCTTCCACGCACCACCCCGCACAGCAGCGACAGCGAAACAAAATAGAAAATGAAAATGACCCAAATGAACGATATGACTTTTCAACTGAACCCCGAAGGACGGCCGTCAGACGCGCCGGCCCTCTTCGCGTATCTCGTCAATCCTGACGGCAACACCATTGAAACCCAAAGCGTTGGCGAAAAAGGCGCATTCAAATTTAAAACCAAGACCGAATCTCTCCACGGCGCGCGCATTCTTATCGCTCCGGAGATGTCGGACAAAAACAAAACTCCCACACTCGAGGAGCTTCGTGATTTCAACGCCTACGAGCCGGCTCTGCGACTTGATCCCAAAAGCAAAGTACAGCAGATCGCCTCCATTCCGATCGAGTTCTGGCCGAAGTGGCCGCTATGTTTATGCCGTATCCGCGGGCGGGTGGAAAAAGATTTCTGTTACTGGCTTAAGGATCCGTTCTGCTTCGGCCTTCCGTTTCAGAAGCCCTGCCCGCCAATTCCCCATTGCTTCACCCTGCCAGTTTGTCCGGCGCGGGTTCACATCTGCAGGGTCAAGCCCCTCATCATTTGGACGCTGCCCGACGTCGACATCCTTCGAATTCGCGAAGACCTGCTGAATCCCATTCTCGTTGTCCCACCATTCCCGCCAGACCCGATCGGCCCCATCGCCGAGCTTGAGCGTTCACATGAGGCGATGCCGATGTCGCTCAGCGTCGCGCCGCAAGTTGCTTCACGTGTCGGCGTTGCCGTCACCCCAGAGCAGGCGTCCAGCGACATTCTCAGTCCGGCTCTTCGCTTCAAACTCCAGAGCAAGTCACCCGATCTTCTGCGCCGCGCCATTTCGGATCATCTCGATGAGCTCAAACCGCTGATACCCTATTTCGATTGGTGCAGCCGGTTCTACACCTGTCAGGAAATTCGCGTCGTAGATGTGGACGATCATGGTCGCTTCGACACGTGGCTTTTCCACGACTGCAAAGAGAGGACCGATCTCTATTTCTGGGTCGAGTATCTTTATAACACGAACTGGGTCACGATCTACCGGCCGTCTCTGTGCAGTGGCACTTTTTGGAACTACACCTGCGGCACCGAAGTTGTCTTGAAGACCACCGACAGTCGCGTTTCCGGCTGCCGACCAATCACCGGCCGCTTCCTGGAGATCACGCGAGTTGGCAACGAGGCATGGTTGCCCTTGATCGACGCGGCCACGGGTGTCGTGTCGGGCATCCCCTTCGGTGACCACACCATCGACGCGTCCGGTGCGCCGATCAACAGCGGCACGTACGCCCGGCCCTTCGGCGGGCAACTCGTACTCAAGGGCAATTTCGGTTTCAACCTGCCTGATCCTGCGCTCGCGACCCACTACCGCGTCAGCTTTAAACCCAGCTCACTGTCCGATGGAGTCGACGATGCAAACTGGACCACGATCACCACGGCGCTCTCTCGCGCTTACAACGACACGCTCGATATCGGTGGAGGTCTCTCGAAACTAGTCACCTCCGCCTTTGAACTCAAAGATCCGACCTTCCCGGAATTCTATCGCATCCCGAAGGAAAACGCCGATCAACAAACGGAGATTACCCACGGAGCGGATTTGCAGGACAGGCGATGGGCCGAAGATGAGTTCGCGATCGCAGTGCTCGATACCGAAGGCCTCAACCTTGCTGAGGGCAGCTACGATCTTCGAATTCAGCTTTGCCGCGCGCCGGCTCCTGGAGCCGCTCCGGCGCCCGTCGTCGTCGCGCGTGAAGTTTTCCAAATGCCAAAACCAGGGCATTTCAATGAAAGCACATTCTGCGATGATGCGCATCTCATCCAGAGTCCTCCGGGCGGTCCCAATGCTCTCGCTTTCCGCATGCGTTTGAAAGTGGATCGGGCTCACTGCACCTCGCTGATCGCTGATGCGGCGGTTGACGGCACAGCCTCCGACCCGCAGTGCGGCATCCTGCATCGCGGCACGAACGCCACGCTCGCGTTCACCGCTTTTCATCCGCGTGACCTGGCGACCTTCGGCTTCGGTGTCGTCCGTGGGAACGGTAACGACGTCGGTGCAAACACCGCGGGACTCGTCTCGGCCGCCACTGCGCATAATGGCTATGCCCGGGTGGGAGCAGAGTTTTCTGCGACCATCGCCGTGGGCCAACTATTCGGTACCAGTGGCTGCCCGAGTGCGGCGTTCGCCGAGACGCTGAACGTAGTGGCGATGGCGACGGACGGTAGCACCCGACTCAGCGGCTACGATGCGCCGGAGCTACATGCCGCCTTCGCGATCATCACGCCGTAGACACTCGCTCGCGAGCACTCGGAAGTCAGCGCCATCGTCGCTCGGCGTCAGGCGCGCGGATTACTCCGCGCGCCTGTCTCGCCGAGTCGAAAGCGTCCTGCGGTCCATCCACTAGCTTCGGTATGGCAGCTCCGAAAAGCCTGACGTGGTTCGCGCCCGTCCCGTCTACGATCAACCGGCGATGTGGAGTCCGGACTAAATTGCGCGCTTATTTCCAGATGAAACAAGTGCCGTCCTTGCGGTCGGGTTTCGGCCCCGGCGAATCCGCGAAGATTTCACCACTTTCGAGGTCGATACGTACATGGCGATGGGTTGCCAGCGAGAGCAGGTTCAGATCGCCGTAGACGTTTTCCGTCCACTGGAACGTCTCGCTGTCGCCAGGCTCGCCATGCTTTAGACCGACGCGAGCATTGTCACGCGACGCGGCGACTGAGACGAAGCGGTCGCCGGCTTGCAGGGCGACGCGTCCGAGCCCCCGATCAACAACAATGAAACGGGTGGCGCCTTCGATCTTGAGCGGAGTCTCGTTACCAAAGTTCGTGAGCGTGATCGACTGGCCGAACGGAATCGGGCGCATCAATCCATGCGGATGCGGTTCAACCACGGTGAACGAATCGAAGTCTGCGTAGCCACCCGCCGAGCCACTCGTGTTGTAGTGGAAAATCGAATATCGTACGCCTTGAAAAGTCTTCAGTTGAAATACGAGCGGAAACTCGCCGCCAATGCGCTCGAACGTTTTCCCGTCCGTGCTGTAGCTAAACGTCGCCTGGTCTTTCAGAAAATCGCAATTCGCCCGCAGCCAAACGTGCTTCCTATCCAGCGGCTGAGTGGTCGTTTTTCCGGTGAGCTGATCAAAGTGCGCCAGGGTCCAGACATCACCGTCGCGCCGGACGCCGAGCCACGCGTACGGCAGATTCAATAACGCGAGGCCAGCCACGTCGCCGGGCTGGAGTCCGCTCGCGTCGAGTTCGGCAGTGGGGATTGATTCGGGGCCGATTGAGCGTTGCGTGAGCGTGTTGCGTGCTGACCAAAAATCAGCGGCTGGTAGCGAGTGGAGTCGCAGAAAACCGGCGCGCTCCGAGAGTGACCAGCTGCTGTCAACCGGCACGTGATTCCATTGCCAGACGTTCGCGAGCCGCGGACCGGAAAAGTCGTCGTTGCGCTGATACGGCGCGGTGGGCTCTGACGTGTGGCCGGTGTTGGGTTTCATCCAGGTGCGCGGGGTGCGCCGCAGATTTCCTGGAAGCCCAAAGTACGGCCACCCGTCCTGCCAGGTGATCGGCGACAAACACGTGAGCCGGCCGACGGAGTTGTAGTCCATCATCGAAAATCCCCACCACTCGCCCGTGGGTGTGTTCACAACGCCACCCTGATGCAGTGACATGTGTCCGCTGTCTTCGGTATTCGGTGGCGACACGCGGAAAGGCGGCTTCGTGCTCGCCAGGCGATAGCCCTCCGTGATTCCAAAGTTTTCGTCGGTGCTGACCGCTTGATTGACCTCGTAAGGTCCGTCGGGCTGGTCGGCGCGCGCGGCGGGCATTCGCATGCGGCCGTCGTACCACGCGCTGAGAATGTAATATTTGCCGTCGATTTTATACCAGTGGAGGCCCTCCCCTATTCCGGCCCCTTTGGGAATAATGATTTTCTCCGTGCCGGAAACGATGTCGGTCAGGTCCTCGGTCAGTTGAGCGAAGTGGATTTCCTGATACCCCCAGATAACGTACACCTTGCCGTCGTCATCGAAGAGCACCGACAGATCGTGAAAGCTGCGCTTCATCGCAGTACGCGTCCACGGACCGGCGGGATTTGTGGCGCGAAACAGCTGCGTGGTGTGGTGATTGATATTCGTGAAAATGTAGAACGTGCCGTCGTGATACCGGAAGCTCGGCGCCCAGATTCCCTGCCCGTAGCTCTCGTGTCCGCCTTCGAGGCGGAATTCGGGTCCGAGATCGAGACGATCAAAGACGTAGCCGAGCAGTTTCCAATTCACCAGATCTTGGGAGTGCAGCACGGGCAGTCCCGGCTGCGCGTGCATGGTCGTGCCGGTGAGATAAAAATCGTCGCCGACGCGAATCAGATCCGGATCCGAAAACTCGTCGTAGAAAAGCGGATTGGTGAAAGTCCCGTTGCCGTTATCGGCCATCCAGGTTTGCGCCGAAGCGAGCGAAGCAAAAACACACGCCGCAAATGCGAAAACAATTTTCATGCAAAGACTATTTCGTCAGGATCCGCGTGAGGCGAAGCGCCGAAACACATTTCAGTAAAGTAGTGGTGATGCCGCAACAACCCGGCCACCGTCCGCGAAGATCACTCGATCTGAATGATCCCTCGCTTGACCGCGGCGAGAATCGCCTGCGTCCGGTCCGACACGCCGAGTTTCGCGAGAATATTTGTGACGTGAATCTTGACCGTCCCTTCGACGACATGGAGTTCGGCTCCGATTTCCTTGTTGCTCAATCCACGCGCAAGCAGTCGCAAAACCTCCAACTCCCTTGGCGAGAGCTGCGAGAGAACGCGGCCGTGCAGGCGGGTCGCGATCTCCGGCGGAATATACTGTTCGCCTTCGTACACCTTCCGAATCGCTTCGAGGAGGCGATCAAGTGCCATTTCCTTCACCACGAATCCGACCGCGCCCGCCCTGAGCGCTTGATAGACTTCGTCGCCGCTCGCATAATTGCTAAAAATCAGCACGCGAACGTCACTGAATTCCTCCCGCAACATTCGGATGGTATCGATGCCGTTTAACCCCGGCATGCGCAAATCGAGCACGACGACATCCGGGCGGTGCACGCGGTACGCTTTGATCGCATCGGCTCCGTTGTCAGCGTCCGCGACGACTTCCATATCGGCTTCGCCGCTGGTCGCGGTGGCCAGTCCCATTCGCAAGACGATGTGATCGTCGACGAGCAGGATGCGGATTTTTTTAGTTTGCGGATGAGGCTGCATGATTCGCGGAAGACTCGAGAACGGGTAAGGAGACGACGATCTCAACCGAGGCGCCGTGGCCCGGCGAACTTTCGATCCGCAAACGGCCACCGATTTTGTTCGCACGGCCACGCAATCCGCGGAGGCCAAAATGTCCGATCGCATTCGCGAGCACATCGGCGGGCTGAAAGCCCACGCCGTCGTCAACAATGGTCAACGCGACCGCCTGCGACTGATATTCGAGGCGGATCGCGATCAAGGTTGGCGAGGCATGTCGCACCGCATTCGTAATCGCCTCCTGGGCGATGCGGAGCAAATGGTGTTGAATCGCGGACGGCAGCGGTACCGCCGGACCTGATACGACGACTTCGATCTTCGCCGTGCCGGAGCCAATGAGTGCCGTGATCTTACGCAGCGCCTCCCCAAGTTCCGTATCCTGGAGCAGTGGCGACTCCATGTCCCAGATCGCATGCTGCACCTCCTGGCGCGTAAACGAAACCATGTTACGCGCAACATTGAGCCGCGATCGCAAATCGCCCGTGACGGTCGGCAGTTTCAGTGTGGCGTCGAGCTGAAGCATCAGCCCGCTCAGCCCTTGTTGCAGGCTGTCGTGAATCTCACCCGCCAGTCGGTCCCGCTCCGCGAGCGTGGCGGCGTTGCGCGTCTCATCATTCAATTTCTGCATCGTCGCCTTCAACTCGTCTGTCCGCTCCAGCACTATTTTCTCCAACGCGAGATTTCTCCGATGTGTGCGCTGCACCGACCAGCGCACAAGACCGAATATCGCCAGCGCGCCGCTCAGAGTGTAGAGTGCATAAGCCGGGGACGTACGGTACCACGGCGGGAGAATTTCAAATTCCAGCGACGTGGGCTGGCCGATCGGACCCTGCGAATTCGCGACTCGCACTTCGAGACGATAGTTTCCCTCGCGCAGTCTCGGGAAACTCAGGAGTGAACCTGTCCCCAAACTCGTCCACTGGTTCTGCTTGCTGCCCAGCCTGAACTCGTAGGCCGGCGCGCGGCGCCACGCGTAGCTCCCCGCGAAAAATCGAAAGTTGAGACTGTTTTTTGAAAACGGGAGCTGGAGCGGAGGCGACGACGGAGCGGGTTCGTCAAGCAGTTCGGTGCTCGTACGTCCGTCCGCAACCGAGATGAGCATCGGCCTCAGCGTGCTGCTGGCGACAAACGTGCGATGTTGATCCACGTGATAGAGAGATTGTCCCGTTGACAGCCAGACGTCATTGCCCGGGAGCAGCTGGACCGCGGGGAAATGTTCATTGTTGAGATCGAACGTCGTGGTATCGATCTCATAGGTACCGCCCGTCGGGACAAAAGTGACCACGCCCTCGTCGTGAGTTCCCCAAAGGGTCCCCGACTCATCTTTTTGAATACGCACAATCCAGCTCGACGACTGGTCGAGAAGGCGTTGCAGCTTCGGCGCGGTGCCGAATGACTCAGTCGTCTCGTCGAAAAACAACCTGTTTCCCGGCAGCCCGCTGAGCACCACGGTATCATCGACGACGCCGACATTGATCCAGCGCGCCTCCGTCCACGGAAAGTGATCGAAGATCTGCGAACGCAGCTGCCCGTCGCGCAGTGAAATCCGCGCCACGCGATTTGCCCCCAGTTCAATCCAAACGGATTTTTTTGCGCTATGCATCACCGACGGATAACCCACTGTGGGGATGCGTGGCGCACATTCGCTCCAGCGCCCGTCGGCCCAGCGAATCACCGCAATCTCGACGCGTCCGATGGCGAAGCAGAGATCAGAGCCGATCATCGCGAGGCGCGCCACATCCATGTCGGGCACGACCACGGCAAAACTCCCATCGTTTAGCGCCGCGAAAGCTCCTTTTCCGTTTCCCACCAGCAAATGCGGCCCCTTCGCCGCGATCGCCCAGGCTCCGGCGGCCGGCTGATTTTTTAACGCCTCGAATCGACTCGCGGAACCACCTGCACTCGGAATCGCTTCAAAGAGACGCCCGCTTGACGCGACGATAATTTTGTCGCCCCAACGCGCTACGATCGGCCAGCTCGGCGTAAGACCGAGTCGTTGCCCGAATACGGTCAGCGGGCTGCCGTAAAGCAGCTTTTGGATTCCGTCCTCTCCAACCGCCCAAAGCACTCCCGCCTCCTTCGTCGCCAGCTGCGTAATCCGGTGATATTCCGGACTCGTCAGCGCCGAGATCAGCTCTCCGTCATCGGAAACCAAGTACAACCCTTTTCCGCTGACCGCCACTGCGACGCCGCCATCGAGAAGGTGCTGCAGACCGGTTACGCGACCGGTCAGACTGTTGCGGATCTGGCCCGACCATGGTGTGAGCCGGTTGCCGTCGAACATAAAGATGCGGCCGTCTCGCGTGGAAACGAGCGCGTGCGTCTCGTCCAAACTGGTCGCGTACGCGATGGCATCTTCCCCAAAATTTGTGCCTTCGATCGGTCGGAGCGCCGCATCAGCAACGTCGATACGCTGCATCTGTCCGTTAAAGGATGAGACGTAGACCTTGTCTCCGACGCTGAACAGCTTGGCGAAGCCGAAGATTTCGAAAAACTGACTTCGCTGCGCGGTCGGATCCCAATAGACGACGCCGTTCCATCCTCCGAAAAAAACACCTCGCCCGGTCACAACGATATCGTTGAAACCCATCGTCAGCGCCCATCCCGGGGGATTCACGGGCACGATTGGGCGCGGGCGCAGCTTTCCGTCCGTGGTCACCTCGACATTTCCCCAGCTACCGAAAGAGGCAAAATACGCGCGATCGCCGCCCTGAACGACAAGAGGCATCCCGGCGCCCGGTGCTTTGTCGGCGAGGTCGAGCCATGTTGTGTCGTTCAATACGGCATAGATCCCATCATAAACGACCGCGAGCCGCCCGAAACGATCGAAGCTTAAGCGAGCTCCGCGCGGGACATTTCCCACTTCTTCCAGCGGATAAGAACGCGTGAAGGGCAACCCGCGCAGCGCGCCGGCCGCTCCAGATTCCGGGGCGGCCAAAAGCGCGCCGGCTGCGAACGTCATCAGTCCGCAGCCGACGGCAACGCACCAGCGGAATTGGTGTAAACCGAATGGCCGCCGTTTCATAGGATGGGCCGAAGCATCGCTCGATCGGACCCTTGAGTATCGTCCCAACACATCGTCGATAGGGAATCGCAGAGTGCTCCGCGCGAATCGACGCGTAAAGCCGTTTCCCTCGAAGGATCGCATCGCTCGTGCGTGTGCGAAAAACCGCCGAACGCGAGGGACCGTGATGCCAACTATAACCTAGGTCATAGTCCGCCTATGACCAACGTGCCGTTGATGGCTTGAGCCAACTCAACCTGAGTCAGCACGACCAAACGCCCCCGCGGTCGCACCGAAATTCCGTAAGGAAAACCGGCGCGCCCACTGAACGCGAACCCCATGCGCAGTAACTCAGTTCGTCTGACTCCAAGCCTTCCGTCGCTATGCTTCGGCGCGCTCGCTCGCGTTGACCGCACGCATCGGCTCGAGCCAGCGCCCGCCTGATCCAGCGCGTTATATTTTACTGTCACTGAACTCACGCGAACCAATGCCGCCGATCGCAGCAACAATGAAACCACGAGTCACCCAGACCGATGTCGCGCGAGTGGCCGGTGTCCATAACACCACCGTTTCACTCTCACTGAGAAACTGTCCATCCATCCCGGAGTCCACGCGCAAACGCATCCGGGAAATCGCCGACGAGCTCGGCTACTATCCGGATCCGACGCTCCAGGCGTTGGTGGCGTACCGCAACGGACGCGCACCCAAGCAACAAAAGGTCACGCTGGCGTATATCACGAACTGGAATACGCGGTGGGGTTGGCGCACAGTGCCGGCCTACGAAAAGACGTTTATCGGAGCGCAGCGAAAAGCCGCCGAACTCGGTTACCAACTGGAGCATTTTTGGCTGGGAGAGCCGGGCATGAGCCAGCGGCGGCTGAGCGACATGCTTTTTCACCGCGGCATCACCGGCGTGTTAATCGCATCTCACGGAGAGGCGAACGAGGAACTCTCGGGCATCGACTGGTCACGATTGAGCGCGGTTAAAATCGGCTGTTTTCCCCATGCACCGGCGCTGCACCGCGTGACCGACGACCACAGCGCGATGGCCCGGCTGGCGATGCGACGAATTCTCACGGCTGGATTTGAGCGAGTCGGATTGGTCATGACGCAATGGTGGGACGATTTCGCGGACCAGGCGTGGTCCGCGGGATTTCTCATTGAGCAAAGTCATTTAGCGGCGGAGTCGCGGATTCCGTTTCTCTCCTTGACCGGCACGCGGGAAGATTGGACTTCGGGTCAACCGGCGGAGCGTTACTCAGCCGAGACGTCGGCCCTCGCAAAGTGGTACGACGAATATCGGCCGGACGTGATTCTCTCTTTTTCTCCGATGGTTCTGCGCCAGCTGAAGCACCTCGGGTTGGTGGTGCCGCAGGACGTCGGCTACGTCGATCTCTGCCTCGAGTCGTCCGACGGCAGCGGTGCGGGTTTTCGGCAAAACAGTGAAAGCGTCGGCGAACTCGCGGTGGCCACGCTCATCGCACAGCTGCAGCAAAACTCGGTCGGAATTCCCCGCGTTGCCACCACCACACTGGTGGGCGGCATGTGGACGGACGGCGTGTCGCTGCCCGCACTGCGATTGCCCGAGCATTGGGCTGCAGTAGACAAGTCTTGCCCGTCGACTGCCACGGCGGTGAGCGCGTGAGATCGGAAGTAGCAGCAGGCCTCCGTGCCTGCCGTTCGGAGATCGAAAATCCGGATTCGTGAATTTCGATTTCTGAATTTCGAACTCCGAACTTCGAACTTCGAACTTCGAACTTCGATCTTCGGATACAGCAGGCACGGAGGCCTGCCGCTACGTTCGAACCACGGATCACGCGAGCCGCGTTTCTCTCTCAGTTTTTTGGTATTCCAAAATAAAAAAGCCGGCCCCAAAAGGAGCCGGCTTGAAGAAGCAGAATTAGAGCCCAGCGATTAGAACGAGAACGTGTTTGTCACGAACCATTCCTGAACTGGCGCCACGCGGGCCGCGGCCCAGGTGTGACCGTCGGGTTCGACGGAGATTGGGATGAGCCGATTATCCTGTCCGACGTTCCGCGCGTTCAACTGGATCTTCCAATTGATCTTTGAAGTCAGCCTGCGCTCGTAGCTGATCCACAGATCGAGGGCGTCTTCCGATGGACCGTAGTATGGCTTCGAGAGATCGAAGCTGGCTTGGCCACCAGTGCCCGGGATGACTGGATAACCGATAATCACCTTGTCCTGCCAGCGGTAGCCCGCACCGATACCAACACCCTTCAACATATCGTGGGTGAAGGAGTAGTTCGTCACGATGTTGTAGCGCCACTTGCGGAGCTCGGACGCAGCCGAGTTTTCCTGCAGCTTCAAGAGCGTATACTGGCCGCGCCAATTGGCCCAGTTCTGCCGCACTTCGTTATTCGCGGAGTAGTTGCCGTTGAACTGGCGCATGTCGCCAGCGACACCCGCCATCTGCGTATCCAGGTATGCTACGAGCTCATCGAGCACCGGGCCACCGACGTTGGTGCGGACCGCAGTGGTCTTCGAAGCATTGAAGGCGATGCGCCAATTCGGCAGCGGATTGGCCGTGAACTCGAATTCATAGCCTTCTGACCGAGAATCGGCCGTCACCGTCAGACCCTGCGGGGTTGTCGCCGTGTAACTGGCAAGCGTCGATACAGCGGGTACGAACTGCGCGTTATTCTGTACCGGTATGAGTCTCGCTGGACTTCCTTCCGACGTGGTATTTGGCCCGAGCGTGGCCTCGTACGTCGCGCGATCGGTCAACGCGGAGAGCGTCGTGGGCGTGTAATTCCACGCGGCAAAAAAGCCTTTCGCGTCGAGGGTTTTCTGGATCTCGTTCCACGCGCGAATCGCAGCGTCGCGGTGGGCGAAGCCTTGCGCCGCGGTCTCCAGAGTAGCGCCAGACGGGACGGGGGCCGGACTGCCATTCAAATCTGCAACCGGCCGGCCAGCCGAGTTGATATAAGCAGGTGTCCAGAAAAACCGTTGCCCCGGCGTGTCGTTCGTCTGTTCGCGCGTGTCCCACGTATAGCCCGACATTTTATAGAGGAATACATTGCGGAACTTGATACCCTGCGTGATCGCACCGGCGAGCCCGCTCAGATCGAGCGGCGTGCTGCCATTGGTGGTGCTGGTTTCGTATTTCATCGCACGGAAAGAATACTTGCCGTCCTTCGTGGAGAGCAGAACGCCGTACTCCTTCGTGGCGCCCGTTGGATTCGCGAGCGCGGTGCCGAAGACATCGCGCCGCACGTCTGTCACCTGGAAGTTATTCGATTTGTTATACGACAAGCTGAGGTTGATCGGCAGCGGGTCTCTGTCGCCGAACAGTTTGTTCAAGTGCACGACGATGCCGCCGGCGGTCGAGTGGTCCTTGAAGATTTGGTTGGCCGGGTAGGCTTCTGGCAGCTTGTAGGCATCGGGCTGCAGGTTGAGCATCGCACGATTGCCGGTCACCGGCGAGGCGGTCACATTCTTGCCTTTGACCTCGTCGTAGCGCCAGCCGAGGGTCGGAACGATCGCGTCATTCCAAAAAAAGCCCTGCCACGTACCGGCGTAGGACTTCGTTTTCCGCAAAGATTTCTGCGCGACCGTGGTCAGTCTCTCGTCCTTGCCGTTGTCGTAGCGCAAGAGCTTATCCTGAAAGTTCGAATTCCAGCCGACGTAGTTGGCCGGATTCGAGGCCTGGGTGGTGGCGCCGGTTGGATCGAAAATCGGCAACAGGTTGGCTGGCACCGTCCACGGGTCGGCGGGGCTGACGCCGGTGGCATTCCAAGTTGAAGCGAAATGATAGATGTTGCCGTCCGGGAGCGTCACGGGAGCCGTAATGCCAGGAATGTTGGCTCCGGCAGCCGACGAGGCGCTGGCCAGTGACGAACCGAGGTAGATGGGGGCAAGCGGCGGGCGATCACGGAAACTGGAGGTGCTTCCATTCGTCTGATTCCAGTATCCGGCCCACTCCTGACTGTGAGCATACATCTGCCACGAGCGGTTTTCGGTGGAGTAGCTCTCGCCGCTGTACACGCCATTGAGGCGGTGCTTGCCGAGCAGTTTCACCAGAAACTCGTTCTGGAAAAAGTCACGAGCGCGAATCTCACCGAAGAGCGAGGCGCGGGTGTATTTTCGGTCGCTCTCATAGGAATTGCCGCCGCCCGGACCACCCATGATGTAGGGCCGGCCGAAGTTCGGATTCGGGGAGAGGTCCTGGAAATTCTTTAGCACGTCGATCGTCAGCGTCGGATTGCCGAGCAAAGCCTGGCCACCGCGTTTATATTTCTGGCGATCGTAATTCAGCTGAATGCCGAGGCGGTCATCGAACGCCGTCTGGCTGAAATCGAGGTTGTAGGCGTGCCATTTTTCGAACTCCGACTTGGTCGGACCGTCGATGAGATTATTATAGAAGTCGAAGACGCTCGGGTCTTGCAGGGACTGCTGCCGATATTGGCCGTATTGGTAGCCGGGAACCCGCGCGTTGGTGGCAAACGAAGACAAATTCGTGAGGCCGTAGAACTGACCTGAAAAACGCTGGCCGAGCAGGCCGTTGCCGGCGCCGCGGTTGGCGCCAGCGCTGGTGAGCGCGCCCGTATTCACATAACCACTATAGATGCGGTAGAGCTGGTTGGTGGTGCCGTCGATAAACCACAGCGGCTGCTGCTGATTGCTCGGGTCGGTGAGCCAGGGATTGGTGGCGGCAGGGTTCGCGCCGATTTCGTAGCCATTGTTCACGGCCAGCTTATTCATGCCGCCGTTGAGGCTGCTGTTGTCCACGGGGCGGAACCAAGGAGTGATGCTGTCGGACGGCGGAACGATGCGCGGCCGGTTGGCTTTGATATCACCGTGCTCGTATTTCGCCTTGAAACTGGTGTGCCAGGAGCGATCGCTGAAGAGCTGCGGATCGAAGCGGATCGCGCCGTAGAACCGCTTGTCGTCCTGATAGGCCTGGTCCTGCTGATAGTTTTCGTCGTTCCACAAACCGTCGATCCGGATGGCGAGAACTTTAGGAATCAGCACTTGGTTGAGGTCGACGGAACCGCGCACGCTGCCGTAGGAACCGACACGAGCCTCCACACTTCCTTTGTTGCGAAACTCCGCGTTGCGCGTCGAAGCGTTGATGATGCCGGCGGGGCTGCCGAGACCAAACAGAATGGAGTTCGGCCCACGCTGAATGTCGATGCGGTCGACGTTGAACGAGTCCCACGGAATGTCGGTGACGAAGAAATCGCGAGTTTGGTCGGCTGAAGCGAGGCCGCGCACGCGTTGGGCGCCTCCGGGAGAGCGGAGATTGCCGGTTTCATCGACCGACGTCGCGTTGCCCAAACCGGCGTAGGTGCCCCGGGTGCCGGCAACTTCGGCGTTGGTCGTGTATTGAAGCAACGTACTGTTGTCGGTCGCACCGATATCCTGCAGAAATTCCTTCGTGATAACGGAAATCGCCGAGCCGACATCCTTCAGATCGGTGCGGATGCGGGTGCCGGCCAGAGTCTCTGTCGCCTGATAACCGTGATCTTTCGTTGTAGTGACTTCGAATGGCGACAGTTGAATGACTTCTTCCTCCGCGGCGGACGCAGCCCGAGCTGGGGCAGGACCCGCGGTGGGAGTAGTTTGGGCCAGGAGGCCTCGGCAAGTGGCCGAAGCCACGAGCAACATGAGCGCTAATTTTTTTTGGGTATTCATTCTAAGGACTTGGTTGGTGCCAGGAAAATCTAATGCGGCGAAGGGTGTCGTTGAATGGGGCAACGAGGGGTCATTTACCGATCACCGCAGTTGCGGATAGGCTCTAGAGGAGGTTGCACCCGTCCTCGTCGCAACGGGACTGTCACTCTGACCTTAGAACGAAGGTCATGCAGTCGATACGCGCAGGAACTCTGATGTATGAAGCGTATTCCGCTCGCAGCAGAGCGCCGTGTATCTCAAACGCACTCGGAACGGCCCTTGCCGCCAAAACTCCGCCTCGCCAACACATCTGCCTTGAGACGATCATGCTCCGAGCCCTCACCCAGCTTCGCCTGCCTACTGTTTTTCCTTTCCGCTCAGCCGCGGGCCAACCTCGGTGGCGCAGATTCGTCGCTTCGTTGTTCGCTCTTTCACTCCTCGTGCTCGTAGCGCCCACGCACGCGCACGCCGCACGACCATCCGCAGCCTATGTTCCCGCGCCTCGCACCGATCAGAATTCGCAACTCGCGCACGAGAAGCTGCTCGAGAAAGCGCGTCAAGGTCGCATCGATCTCTATTTTGTGGGTGACTCGATCACCCGCCGTTGGGGCGCGACCGACTACCCCGAATTTCTGGCGCACTGGAAGAAAACTTTTTTTGGCTGGAACGCGGGCGACTTCGGCTGGGGTGCTGACGGCATCGAAAATATTCTCTGGCGCTTGGAAAACGGCGAACTCGATGGCGTAAATCCGAAGGTCATCGTCATTCTCGCCGGCACCAACAACGTGGGCCAGGGTCCCGTCAACGACGCGAAGATCGCCGAGATCACGCGGGGCATGAAGGCGCTCATCGATCTTTGCCACCGCAAGGCGCCGTCCGCCAGCATCGTGTTGACGGCGATCTTCCCGCGCAACGACAGCATGGCCGTGTTGCCCGCCATCAACCGCATCAATCAGAATTTTGCGGGACTCGCCGACGGCAAATCAGTCCGGTTTCTCAACGTGAACGACAAACTCGCCGACAAAAACGGCGTTCTATTCGAGGGCATGACGATGGACAAACTTCACCCAAGCCTAAAAGGCTACGAAGTCTGGGCCGCTGGCCTCCGTCCGATTCTCACGGAGCTACTCGGCCCGCCCGCGAAAACGGATCAAGCTCCGCCACCGACAGGCGATCCCAGCGCTCAGCCGAAATAAATCGCGTGTCAGCCGCCAGATTGTCGACTGGTGCCATTGTCGCACCGTCGTTCGGGTATCCGTTTCCTCATAACGCAGCGAATCGTGCAGCTCCGTTGACCGCAGACGGAACTGAAACGACTCGATCCGCATCATCGATCACGCGATCGACGCCGGCATCAATATTCTCGATACGGCGAATGCCTATTCGCGCGGACGAAGCGAGGAATTCACCGGCGAGGCCCTGAAGCGCAACGGTCACCACCGAAGGATTTCTCCCTGCACGAAGGTGCACTTCCTGAGGGACGACAACGACCCCAACCAGCAGGACACGTCGCGTCGTCACATCATTGAGCAGTGCGAAGCAAGTTTGCGCCGCCTGCAGACCGATTGCCTCGATCTCTACCAGATTCATCGTCCGCATCCGGAAATCGCGATCGACGAAACGCTGCGGGCGCTCGACGACCTGATTCGCGCCGGGAAAGTGCGCTACATCGGCGCCACGACCTTTGCCGGCTGACAGGTGGTCGCAAAGCGGAAAATCATTCAGTCGCGGCCTGCAAAAAAATTGATGTTTACTCGCGCGCGACGATTGCGCAAAACCAGCCCTTCCTGGGGGCCGGTAGCTCAGTTGATAGAGCGCGTCGTTCGCAATGACGAGGTCGTCGGTTTGATCCCGATCCGGTCCACCAATCCAGACTCTAACGGCGGCGGTTGGCCTCGCACTGCTCGGTTCGACCGTGAGTCTTGCGGTCGGGGCGTTCAGCGGATCATTCGAACGGGAGCATTCAGTCCGCGCAGCGAAGATTTGGAACGGCTAAGGCCGATCGTTGTGCAGACTAATCAAAGACCTTCCGAACAGAGGATCGTTGTCTTTCAACGGATGGCGTAGCCGCCGTCCACTCGGATGGTTTCGCCGGTGACAAACTGGGAGGCGCGGGACGCCAGATAGACGGCGGTGCCGGCCACTTCCTCGGATTGCCCCCAACGACCCGCCGGGGTGCGGGCCATGATCTCGTCGTGCAACGCTTTGAAATCAGGTGTGCGCACCGGCGCGGTCATGTCAGTCTCGATCCAGCCGGGAGCGATTGCGTTGACCTGGATGTTGTGCGGGGCGAGTTCGATCGCCATCGACTTGGTGAGTTGGATGATCGCGCCTTTCGCCGCGCTGTAGGAAGGGGCGAACGAGGAGCCGAAAAAGGAATACATGCTCCCGAGGTTGATGATCTTGCCACGCTTGCGGGCCACCATCGAGGTGGCGGCGATTTTCGAGAGGAGGAAGACGGAATTGAGCTGAGTGGCGATGACACTATCCCAGTCGGCTGGGGTTTCGAGGAGCACGCCGCCACTCAGCGCCGCATTGCCCGCATTGTTGACGAGGATACTCACCGGACCGAGTTCCCGCTCGATCAGCTCCCACGCCGGCTGCAGGGCGGCACGGTCGGTCAGGTCCAACTGCACGGCAATGGCGCGGGTCCCGGCAGCCTGCAACTCGGCCAGAACGCTCTGGTTCTTCTGGGGGTTGCGGCCGACGATTGCGACGCTCGCGCCAGCCTGGGCCAGGCCGAGGGCAATACCCCGGCCGATCCCGCCGTTGCCTCCCGTGACGACGGCGATTTCGCCGGTAAGATCAAACAAAGAGGGTTTGGTCATAGGAATGAGGCGTGAACCGGACGAACGAGCAGTCTCGCATGGATGCCCTGGTGGCAATCTATTCTGCCGGGACGACCAGACTGTTGGTCGCACTCTGCTTTGTCGGTGGTGGTCCTACAGCCCGTCGGCAATGGATCGGTTTGGGTTTAGCACCTTCTGTCCGTTCGAGGTTTAGCACGCCGAAAGTTTGTTCGCAGAAAAAGTTTAGCACCCCTTCGTTCGTGCTAACCTACTTGTGCTCCACCAATCTTCGCTGGATCGAACTACGTAGTGGTTGCGTGATGGGCGACACTCACCAAGCGGGCGAACACCATTTTCCCGCCGCCCGTCGGCAAAACGCTCACCACTTCGGCCGTCACATGTTGGCCGATCAACGGCCTGCCTCCGTTGACCACAACCATCGAGCCATCTTCCAAATAACCCACCGCCTGCCCTTCGTCCTTGCCCGGCTTGACGAGATCAACGTCGACCGTCTCGCCGAGCATCAGCTCCGGACGGAGCGACTTGGCGAGAAGGTTGAGATTGAGCCACGCGACACCGTGAAACTCCGCGACCTTCGCCAAATTGTAGTCCGTCGTGAGCAACTTCGCCCGCATCGAGTGCGCGAGGAAAACCAGCTTCGCATCCACGTCGGTGCGTTTTGCAACTTCGCTCTCCGGAATGCGGATATCGAGATGCTTGATACGCCTGAGTTCATTCAGCACTTCGAGGCCTCGGCGACCGCGCGCCTGCCGATGTGGATCGGTGGAGTCAGCGACAGCCTGAAGCTCGTTGAGCACAAACCGCGGAATCACCAAAGCCGCATTGAGAAATCCGGCTTCACACACTTTCGCGATCCGGCCGTCGATCAAGACACTCGTGTCGACTACGACAAGCGGCACATCGACCTCGTGCGGAACGAAGCGCACGTATGGAATCACCAGGTTGAATTCGTCCTTGCCGCGGAGCGCAATGACCGTGCCTAGGTAGGTGCAAATGATAAACAGCGCCAGTTGGAAAAAGTAGACGGTTTGCGGCTCGCCGATTCGAAACAGCGGAGACGTGCCAATTAGGTGCGCGATCAACGTACCCAGTCCCAAGCCCAATGACACCGCCGATAGCCCACGGAGCGAAAATCCCTTGAGCAACACGTCGACGAGGATGACGAGCACGCCGATCAACAAACCGATCGCCACCGCCAGACCGCGGTAGGAATCCCATTCGCGAATCACGTAGCACACGAGCCAGCCCGCCGCGCCACAGAGGACGAAAAAAACCGAGCGGATGGCGAGGAGAGTCTTGTTCATGGACCGGAGCGCAGATGGACGGCTGCGAAAAGCAGCAGAGGCAGACACACTCCGACGATCATGCACACAAGTAAAATACGAAGATGCCGGCGGGCTTTTACCTTTTCAGCGGTTTCCTCGTGCATTTCAGTGTGAGCGCACCAAACCCCTCTGCGCATGACAACCCAATACTGGCTCGTGAAGTCTGAACCTGAAGCTTACGCGTGGACCGATCTTGTCCGCGACAAACACGCGTCATGGACCGGCGTCCGCAATTTCCAAGCGCGTATCCATTTAAAGGCGATGAGCCCAGGCGACCGCGTATTTTTCTACGAGAGCGTCACAACGAAAGCGGTCGTCGGCATCGCGGAGGTGGTGAAAGCGGCGTTCCCCGACGAAACTGCCGACGAGCCCGGCTGGGTGGCCGTGGAGTTGAAAGCGATCGAGCCCCTCGCCCATCCCGTAACGCTCGCGAAAATAAAATCCACCCCGGCGCTCAGCAAAATTCTCCTGGTGACCAACAGTCGCTTGTCGGTCATGCCGCTCACGCCCGAAGCGTTTAAGCTGATCGTCAAACTCGGCAGCTGATTCACGCACGTAGCCCCAGTGTGAGCGCAGGGATCCAGCCGCTCCCGCGGCGGGCTACAGCCGACCTGCCCGACTGACGGCCCCACCCGCGGAAGTCCTGCCCGCACATCCCAATGTGCGCGAAATCAGCAATCCACATATTACGTAATACGTAATATACACGGATCGCTCAGATCAGTTTGATTTAAAGCGGAGGCACGACCTCCGCGTCGTCCGTGCATGTCTCGGTCCACACAAGGTGGACCTCGCCTCCTTTCCATCAGCATTCTCTCACGATCCCCGCTCGACAGCCGGTGACGGGAACGCTTTCTCTAACGAAGCTGGGCAATCGCCGACCTTCCGAACTGCGGCGCCCGCACAGCTCTCGCAATCGTGCCTCCTCCCACTCTCACCATTCTCGCACCCGGCCTGCTCGGCGGCTCAGCCGCACTCGCTGCTCGGGCGCGCAGCGCCGCGAGCCGAATCGTGCTCTGGGCTCGACGCCCCGAAGCGCGCCTCGCACTCCGCGAACAACCGTGGTGCGACGCCGTCGCCGATAGTCCCGAGGCTGCCGTCCGCGGCGCAGAATTGGTCCTGATTGCCGCACCCGTCGATCGCATCGTGGCGCTCGCCGAACAAATTTCACCGCACTTGGAACCAGGCGCCGTGGTCACCGACGTCGGCAGCGTCAAAGGCGAAATCTCGCGGCTCGGTCACGCTGCACTCGGCAGCCGCGCGCATTTCGTTGGCTCTCATCCGATGGCTGGCTCCGAAAAAACGGGCTGGGAAAACGGCAGCGTCAGTCTCTTCGAACGCCGCACCTGTTTCGTCACACCACTGCCCGAAACCGACGCACGCGCCGCTGAAGCCGTCGTCCGTTTCTGGCGCGAACTCGGTGGCGAACCGGTCACCGTTTCTCCCGACGAGCATGACGAAATTGTGGCGCACATCAGTCATCTGCCGCAGGTTCTCGCGTCCACGCTTTGTGCCATGCTTGCGCAAAAAAATCCCGCGTGGCGCAATCACGCCGGCGGCGGCTTGCGCGACACGACCCGAATCGCCGCCAGCAATCCCGAGTTATGGCGCACGATTCTCGAACAGAATCGCGACGAAGTGCTGCGCGCACTGAGCGCTTACGAGGACGAACTTCACGCATTCAAAACCGCGCTGGCGAATCGCGATTATCCAGAATTGATCACGCGACTCGAGCGAGGCCGCGAGTACCGGATCCGTTTTCGCCCCTAGAAAATCCGCGTGATCGTCCGGCGAATTCCGGGCTGGAAAGCGCCCGTGTTTTCTCGACGCTCCTCTCCTTCATGTCGCTGCCCAACCTCCTGCCGATTCAACCGTTCACGCGCCCCGTGCACGGCGAGGTGATCCTGCCCGGCTCGAAAAGTCTCACGAATCGCGCGCTCCTTCTCGCTGCCCTGTGCGACGCGCCGGTGCTGCTCACGGGAGCACTTTTCAGCGAAGACACGCACCTGATGGCAGAGGCGTTAAAAAAACTGGGCATCAGCGTCAGCACCGACGAAGGAGCGAAAACAATCGCGGTTTCCGGGCAGTCGAAACGTTTCAGCAGCGACCATCCCGTCGATTTATTTGTCGGTCTCGCCGGAACTGCCGCGCGCTTCCTCACCGCCCTGTGCGCTGCGGCGCCACAAGGCATTTACCGAATCGACGGCGTTCCGCAGATGCGCAAGCGGCCGATGAAAGGCCTCATCGATGCTCTCCGCGCGCTCGGTGCGGATGTGCGATGCACGCACGAGGAAGGATTTTCCCCCCTCGAGATTCACGCACGCGGGCTGCAGAGCGGTACGGTGAACATCGATGCAAGCGCAAGCAGCCAACTCTTGTCCGCGCTCTTAATGGTCGCGCCTCTCGCCGGCGGGCCGATCGATGTGAAGCTGGCAAGCGGCGTGCGTTGGACCTTTGTCGAAATGACTTTTCGCCTCATGGCGGAATTCGGAATTCCTATGGACCAACGCGGCAGCCGCTCGCGCTTCCTGCTTCAGCCAGGTCTTTATCGCGCGCCCACTCAGTACGCCATCGAACCCGATGCGACCGCCGCGAGCTACTTTCAAGCCCTTCCACTCGTCGTCGGTGGTGAACTAAAACTTCTCGGTCTCCGCCCACCCGGCGCTGGTCTCCAAGGCGACGCCGAATTCGCCAACGTACTTGCTCGCGCGCAAACTCGCACCCCCCGCGCATTGTTTGCTGAGAACTTCCACGAAATTTCCGACACGTTCCTCACACTCGCCGCCATCGCGCCATTACTCGATGGACCAACCCTGATCACCGGCATCACTCACACGCGAAAACAGGAAACCGACCGCGTCGCCGGTATGGCCCGCGAGCTCACGCGACTCGGCCAGCACGTGATCGAAACCGAGGACTCACTCGAAATTCATCCGCGCCCCCTTGTCGCTGGCGAGACGATTGAGACCTATGGCGACCACCGTTTCGCGATGAGTTTCGGCATTCTCGGCTGTCACAACGTGCACGGCGACGGTCGGCCGTGGCTGACGATTCGCGATCCGGGTTGCTGCGTAAAAACGTTTCCTAACTTTTTTGAATTGCTGGAATCGCTGCGTCTAAAATCGTTGGTCCGCTGATGGCTCCTTCTCCTTTCCTCATTGTTGCCATCGATGGTGGCGCTGCTTCGGGCAAGTCCTCCAGCTCGCGCACGCTGAGCGAACGTTTCAATCTGCTCCACGTCGACACCGGCTCTTTCTACCGTGCGCTCACCGCGGAATTGTTGCGCCGCGGCATACGCCCTACCGATCTCGGCGCAGTCACCGGCGCACTCGAGGAAATCCGCCTCGGCACGCGCGTGACGGGTCGCTCAGCCGAAATGGAGATCGATGGCCGCGTCGTGCCTGACCCGGAAATTCGCACGCCTGAGGTCACCGGCGCCGTTGCCACATTCGCGGCGATTCCCGAGGTGCGCGCCGCGCTACTTGGCTATCAACGCAGCCAGGCTGATACCGCGCGTCATCACAAATTTCGCGGACTCGTGATGGAGGGCCGTGACATCGGCTCGAAAATCTTCCCTGACGCTGATCTCCGTTTCTTCCTATTCGCCGATCCGCTCGAGCGCGCGCGGCGGCGCGAGCAGCAAGGATTGGCGGATCAAGTGGCGAAGCGCGACACGCTCGACGGCCAGCGTTTGCGCGAGAGCCTGCAAGGCGCGACCGTGATCGACAGCACCTATCTCAGCCTTGAAGAAGTCGTCCGCCAAATGTCCGCGGCGATCGCGGAACGTCTGGGCGAAACATCAAAGGGCCAATCATGAGTCGCGCCTTCCCGCAGGTTGAAATGGAGCCGGTGTACGGCTTTTTTCATTACCTGACGACGGTGATCTACGGGATGGCGTTTCGCGGCGAAGTCATCGGTCAGGAAAACCTCCCGGCCGACGGCGCGTTCCTGATTGCCTCCAATCACGCCAGCCATCTCGATCCGCCGATCGTCGGCAGCCTCGTTCCACGGCAGCTTTGCTTCTTCGCCCGCAAGACGCTCTGGAAGCCGGGTGTGGCGAGTTGGTGGCTCGACAAAGTCGGCACGATTCCGGTGGACCGCGACGGCGGCCAGGACGTGAGTGCACTCAAACGTGTGCTGCGTGCGCTTAAGGACAACAAAGGTTTGATTCTCTTTCCCGAAGGCACGCGGACGACCGACGGAAAACTGCAGACTCCAAAAGCCGGCGTTGGTTTTATCGTCTGCAAATCACAAGTCCCGGTGGTGCCAGCACGTATTTTCGGGTCATACGAAGCATTCGGCAAAGGCGCCACGCTGCGCCCGGGCACGCCTATTTCAGTAGTATTTGGACGACCGATTCCGCCGGCAAAATATGACGAGCCCGCTTCCGGCAAAGATCGTTACCAGATCGCGAGTGATCGGATCATGGCGGAAATAGCGCGGCTCGAATTGCCGGAAGTGCGGGTGGTGTGATCGACGTAGCGGCCAGGCGTCCCTGCCTGCCGTGTTCGGGTTCGGCATGTAGGATCAGCAGGCACGGAGGCCTGCCGCTACCCCAAGACGGCGTCTCCTCAAGCGAGCCCGCTCGCCTTGCGCGCTCGCTTGAGCACGCCGCTCGCGGTCGCTCGCGCACGATCGGCGCCGTCGCGCAAGACCTGCTCGACATAATCGCGATTCGCGGCGAGCTCAGCGCGGCGTGCGCGCGCCGCCGTGAAATAATTCCAGTAGTACTCGAAGAGCGCTTTCTTCAAATCGCCGTAGCCGAGTCCGCCGGCGCGCAACCGATTCTCGTAGTCGAGCGAAACCTCCGGTGGCGCGAAAAACTTTAAGAGCTGAATCGCGAGATTCTGATCGGCATCGGGCTTCGGCTCCGCGGGCGTGCGCGAGTCCATTTTGATGCCCATGATTTTTTTCCGCAGCGCCTTTTCGTCGCCGAAAATCTCAATCGTATTGCCATAGCTCTTGGACATCTTCTGGCCATCCAGTCCCGGAATCACCGCGACCTCCTCGCGAATCTCCGCGTCGGGCACAACGAAGGTTTCCCCGTAAGTCTCGTTGAACTTGATCGCGATATCGCGCGTCATTTCCAAGTGCTGCCGTTGGTCCCGGCCGACCGGAACGCGCTGCGTATCATAAAGCAGGATATCCGCCGCCATGAGCACCGGATAGGCGAAAAGGCCAAAGTTCGGCGAAATGCCTTTCGCCGTTTTATCTTTATAACTGTGCGCGCGCTCGAGGAGTCCCATGGGCGTAACCGACCCAATCATCCAAGTCAGCTCACACACTTCCGGAACATCACTCTGCCGCCAAAACACACTTGTCTTTGGATCGAGTCCGCAAGCCAGCCAGTCGATCGCGATTCCGAGCGTGTGCGCGCGACGCTCGGCCGCATCGGTGACCGAAGTCATCGAGTGGTAATCGGCGATAAAATAAAAGCAGTCTCCCCGCACCTGGGCATCGATCGCCGGGCGCATCGCGCCGAAATAGTTGCCAATATGAAGCGTGCCGGAAGGCGTGATGCCAGTGAGGGTTCGCATTGATCAAGTCGTTCTCGTAATCGTTCTCGTGATAGAGCCGAAAAGAGAGAACGAGAAAGATTACGAGAACGAGAACGATTTTTAGTCCCGTCGCGCGATCGCCGAAATCACCTGCCGGTTGCGCGCCAGCGTGTTCGCCGGAAGCTGTCCGCCAAACGCAGTGAGCGGCATGATCAGCGCTCGCTGACCGAGCAACGTGCCGGGTTGAAGCACCGCGTTGCAACCCACCTCCGCGCCGTCGCCAAGAATTGCGCCAAATTTTTTCAGTCCGGTTTCGTACGTCGCCTCACCCGTACGAATGACAATCGGTTGCTGATCGAGACGCAAATTTGAGCAGATGGCGCCCGCACCGAGATGCGCGTGATTACCCAAAATCGAATCGCCGACGTAACTGAAGTGCGGAACTTGGACGCGATCCATCAGCAAACAATTTTTGAACTCGCAGGAATTTCCCAGCACGCACCGCTCACCGACAATCACGTTCCCGCGAATGTAAGCTCCCGGCCGGATCTCCGTATTCGCACCGATCCAAAGCGGTCCGATCAAGGTCGCGTACGCCGGCAGCTTCACGCTCGGATGCAGCCAAACCTGTCCTTCAACGTGAACACCCGGCGGCACCTTGGCCGAAGTCGGCGGCGCTGAGAATCCGGCGAGGGCGGGCGCGATGGCCTTAATCCAATCCCACGGCGCGACATCGGCGGAGAAAAACTGCGCGAACGGCGCAAGCGATACAGGCAGAGAGAAAAATTCTGAAGCTTTCACAACCGAACTGATGGCGAGTGCCAGCAGGTCTCGCAACGCCGGAAATTACAATCGCCTCGCGTAGGTGGCGCGCTCGCCGCGCAACGGTTCGACATTCAGTGGCGCGGCGCGCGCGCCACCTACAAAAGTCACAAGCCCACCCTGCCCCACTTACGAAATCTCCGGCGACATCACCGGCAGATGATCGATAAACAAATCAAGAATCGCGGGATCGAATTTCGTTTCGCGCAACCGCCGCATTTCGGCAACGACCATGTCTTCCTCCCATGCGGGCTTGTAGGCGCGTTGGGAAAGCAGCGCGTCGTAAACATCCGCCACGGCCACGATGCGGGCATCGAGCGGAATCGCCTCTCCGACGAGATTGTGCGGATAGCCGTCCCCACTCCAACACTCGTGATGCGACAAGGCGATCCTCGCGGCGCATTGCATGACCGACCACGAGCTGCCATCCAAAATGCGGTGGCCGATCACCGTGTGAGTCTTGATCGTCTCCATCTCCTCGTGTGTCAGCCGGCCGATCTTGTTCAAGATTTCCAGTGGTAGCGCAATCTTGCCGAGGTCATGCAACGGCGTCGCATGGCGCAACTCGAACAGCTGCTCGTCCGTGTACCCCATCAGCCGGCCAATATCGCAGGAGTAACGACTCACCCGATCAAGGTGCTGCGAAATGCTC
>CBRAFL010000017.1:0-28971 GCA_967755055.1 uncultured bacterium | reverse complement strand
GCTTGTCCTTGGGGGCGGGCGGGGGTTTATTTTGGGTTTTGTTTTTGGGGGTATTGGACTCCCAAAACCGGGCTGCCTCGTCGCCACTGCCGCTACGCGCCTGCGTGTTGCCGCAGCGCGCTCGATTTTATTTTTTCCCGCCAAATATCTTTTGAAGTCCTTCGCCGGCCTTCTTCATCGCGTCGCCTGCGGCGGCACCCATTGTGCCCCCGAGTTTTCCGGCGGCTTGCGTCGTCGCGGCGACGATCTCGGGCATGACTTGCTTCATTACTTCAAACGTAAGCTGACTCGGGGTGAGTCCGCCCTCTTTGACCCCGAGATCGGTCAACTCAATCGGCGGCAGCACGAGCGGAACCGCGCCGACTCCGACGCCAACGGTGACCTTGGCGTTCTGCAGGCGGAAGTGTTTCACGATCAATTTGTGCTGCTTGCCACCTTTTGTCTGTGGCTCCGCTTTCGTGCCGGGTCCGATGGCGGCTTCGATGTTTTTCATCAGGTCACCAATGTTGCTGGAGACGATGTGCGTCTCGTAAGCGAACTCCGGCTGATCGATGGTGAGATCGTTCACGACGATGGTTTCGTGAAACAACGAGGTGGGCTGAACCGCGAAATGCATTTCACCGAGATAGATTGCGCGTCCGTCGCTCCAGCCTTTCGGATTACCCACGGAGAGTCCGGTGAGCGTGCCGGAGCCGGAGAGGGGTGAAAGCGATGCGCCCGCCAGCTCGACTTTTGATTGCGTCAACCGCGGACCTGCGTTGTTCACGCCGGCTTTGACGATGGAGCCGAGGAAAAATTGGACACCGATGTACGCAACTACGAGCAGCAGTAGCAGTACGATAAGAAGGGTGCGGAGAATTTTGAACATGTTCAGGGCAAATCAGGGAGGGGTAGAAACTTCAATCTCACAACGTCTGACCCAGCGCAGGGTTTGAAGTTCACGGGGAAGATAATCGTGGCGGGAGAATGTGGGGGAGCGCTCGCCGCGAAAACCGGTTGCAACGACCACGCGCTCACCAGATTGGGAGAACTCCCTGTGCACTGTAGGTCGTATGCTGCCAGGGTACGTTTCGCTATCCGTAGCGCGACGAGCGTGCGACCTGCAAAGATCATCCACTCGCTCACGCTCGCAGCCACTCTGCGATTGAGGCTGATGCAATCCAGTTCGCTATTGCGCTTGTCACCGCGGTTCGCGCGTCCTCTGTGTTTCACCACGCCCATGGCCCAAGATTATACCGAAGCGAGTATCAAAACCCTCTCGTCCACCGAGCACATTCGCCTGCGCCCCGGCATGTACATCGGCCGGCTTGGCAACGGAGCCCACGCCGAGGACGGCATCTACGTCCTGCTCAAGGAGTCGATCGATAACTCCATCGACGAATTCACGATGGGGCACGGTCGCAAGATTGAGGTGGAGCTCAACGAGCGCACCGTGCGCGTGCGCGATTACGGTCGCGGCATTCCTCTCGGCAAACTGCTCGAGTGCGTGTCCGTCATCAACACCGGCGCAAAGTACGACAGCGAAACATTCAAGAAAGCCGTCGGCCTCAACGGCGTCGGACAAAAAGCGGTGAACGCTCTTTCTATTTCGTATCGCGCACAGGCGTTTCGCGACGGGCAGACGAAGGTCGTCGAATTCGAACAGGGAAAGCTGAAAAAAGATCAAAAGGTCGCGAAGACGGATGAGCGGAATGGCACGGTGATCGAGTTCACGCCGGACGAAGCGCTCTTCGGCAAGGATTTGAAATTCCGGGCGGAGTTCATCGAGGACATGCTGTGGAACTACGCATTTCTCAACCGCGGCCTCACGCTGACCTTCAACGGCAAACCGTACCGCTCCGAGAATGGGCTGAAGGATCTGTTGCAAAAAAATCTCACCGGCGAGCCGCTGTATCCGATTGTTCACCTTGAGGGCGAGGACATCGAGGTGGCGTTTACGCATGGGGCGCACTACGGCGAGGAGTATTATTCGTTCGTGAATGGGCAGCACACCACGATGGGCGGCTCACATCTCGCGGCATTTCGGGAGGCGCTCGTCGATACGGTCCGCAATTTCTTCAAGAAAGACTACGACGCCGCTGACGTGCGGCAGTCGATCGATGCTGCGATCGTGGTACGCGTGATGGAGCCGGTATTTGAATCGCAGACAAAAACGAAACTGGGCTCCAGCGACATGGCGCCGGGCGGCCCGTCGATCCGCGATTTCATCGGCAAGTTCATGCAGCAATCGCTCGACGTTTATCTCCACAAAAACCGGGAGATGGCGGAGGCGTTGAAGGGCAAGATTGAGTCCAGCGAACGCGAGCGGAAGGAGCTTGCGGGCATTCGCAGTCTCGCGCGCGACCGCGCGAAAAAAGCTTCACTGCACAACCGCAAACTCCGCGACTGCCGGCTGCATCTGGGCGATCGCAACGCACGCGCGGAGGAGAGCACGCTCTTCATTGTGGAAGGCGATTCGGCGGCTGGGTCATTGACGGCGACACGTGATGTGCAGACGCAGGCGGTCTTTGCGTTGAAGGGAAAGCCGCTGAACACGTTCGGCCTTTCGAAGAAAGTGATTTACGAAAACGAAGAATTTCACCTGCTGCAGTCGGCGCTGAACATCGAAGACGGACAGGACGGATTGCGTTACAACAAGGTCGTGATCGCGACCGATGCGGACGTGGACGGGATGCACATCAGGCTGCTGCTGATTTCGTTTTTTCTGCAATTTTTCCCTGATCTCATTCGCAACAGCCATCTGTACATTCTGGATACGCCGCTGTTTCGCGTGCGGAACAAGAAGCGGACGATCTACTGCTACTCAGAGCAGGAGAAGCAGGCGGCGATCATGGAGCTGGGGGCGAGCCACGAGATCACGCGATTCAAGGGACTCGGCGAAATCTCTGCGGGTGAGTTCAAGGATTTCATCGGCGAAAACATCCGTCTCGAACCGGTGAACATGAATCATCTCTACAGCAGCGATGAATTGCTGACGTTCTTTATGGGTAAGAATACGCCGGAGCGGCAGGACTTCATCATTGATAACCTGAAAATCGAAAAAGATCTCGTGGAGGTGTAAGCGAGCGAACGTCGGCGATGTCACGAATCTTCGCTCAGTCATTCGTCGCGACGAAGGAGTTTGTCGGACTTTGGGTCGATAGGCGTACGAGTCGCAGAGACATGCCCTTGCAAGTGATTGCTGACTCCCAACAAACTCCTAAACGGCACTTCGTGCCCGGAAAAACCCCGGTCTGTAAGAGAAATTTGAAACGTGAACGACAAATACGCGTCGGTTGGTTTGGAGTGGAGGGACGACCTCCGTGTCGTCCGTGCGTGAATCGGTCCACACGGAGGTGGACCCTCCGCCAGTTTTGCAGCGCGCAGCGCTGCCTTAGCAGCCTGTTGAGAGGGAACTGCCGCTGGCGGGGCCGCATTTTCGTCACGATGGTGATGTTTAATGGCAAAGTCCGACAGGCTGCTAAATGAATGCACAACCCACCAGTGTGCCGGTGCGTCGTTGGGACGTCGCTGGATTTAAATCCGTCGATGCCGACGCAGTTGCGGTGGAGGAGCCGTTGGAATTGCGCGTAGGCGATCGAAGTGTGGCGGTGCTCATGCGCACGCCGGGCCACGATCGAGAATTGGCGGCGGGATTTTTGCTGACGGAAGGAGTGATCCGAAGTGCGGATGATCTGCTCGATGTCGTGCTCTGTCGGGACCAAGACGGCGGTACGTCGGGCAATGTGGTGAACGCGCTGTTGTCTCCGTCGGTGCACGTGGATTTCGAGCGGCTGACGCGTCACGTATTCAGTTCTTCGAGCTGCGGGGTTTGTGGAAAAGCGACGCTCGATGCGGTTCTGCAAACATTTCCGCCGGTAAGCGCTGGAGCGGTGTTCGATCCGCTGCGAATTGCCGAATTGCCGGCGCGATTGCGAGAGGCTCAACCCTGTTTTGATTCGACCGGAGGCCTGCACGGTTGCGCGCTTTTCAGTCAAGAGGGTGAACTCGACGTTGTTCGTGAAGACGTGGGGCGTCACAACGCGGTTGATAAAGTGCTCGGGCGCGCGCTGTTGGATGGACGTCTTCCGCTGAGCTCACACGGCTTGCTGCTGAGTGGGCGCGTGTCGTTTGAACTGGTTCAAAAAGCGCTCGCGGCGGGAGTGCCGCTGGTCGCGGGAATTGGAGCGCCGTCGAGTCTTGCGATCGAATGCGCGCTGCGCGGGAACGTGACGCTGGTTGGCTTTCTCAGAGCGGATCGATTCAATGTTTATGCGGGGCACGAGCGTCTCGCAAAGGTGGGAGCGAGTCTTGGACAATGAAAATCAGCGCGATCTATATTTCACCGGGGCATAATTTTTTCGGACGACACGGGCAGCCGGCCGGCGAACACGTGACGAGCTCCGTCAACGAAGTGGAGTGTGTTGCAGGTCATGGTTTGCGCGGAGATCGGTTTTGGGATTACAAACAAGACTACACGGGGCAGGTTACGTTTTTCGACGAAGCCGTGCATCGGGACGTATTGCGTGAATTGCGGCCCGGCCCGCGTTCACCGGCGGCGTACCGGCGAAACGTGATCACGCGTGGCGTTGATCTGATGGGTTTGATTGGGCGCGAGTTCGCGGTGCAAGGCGTGCGGTTTCTCGGCATGGTGGAGAGCAAGCCGTGTTATTGGATGGAGCAGGCGGTGGGCGTGGGGACGGAAAACTTTTTGCGTGGGCGAGGCGGATTGCGGGCGAAAATTTTGAGCGATGGTTTTCTGCGGGTGGATTGCGGCATGGGCGCCGCGCTCTTGCTCGCGGGAGGGCGTTCGCGGCGGATGGGGCGGGACAAAGCTGGTTTGGAGTGGAATGGGCGGACGCTGGGTGAACACCAAGTGAGCACGCTGGCGGCGACGGGAGCATGGCCGCTGCTGCTCTCATGTCGCGCGGACCAAACCTGGTCGCCGGCTGGATTTATGCGTGTCGAGGATCGTGACGACCATGGGGGCGTGCTCAGCGCAATCGTGGAGGCGTGGTCAGCGACCGATGCTCAGGTGCTCACGATTTTGGCGGTCGATTTGCCACTCGTGAGTGCTGAGTTTCTTGATCGTCTGGCGGGAATTGCGCGGGAAGGAGGAGTCTCCGTTGTGCCGAAGAGCGGCGACAGGTTCGAACCGCTGGCCGCAGCATGGCACCGTTCTTCGATTCCGGCGTTGCAGCGCGCGCTCGTGACGGAGAGTTCGCTGCAAGGAGTCTGCGCGACGCTTCAGCAGGAAGGGCGTTTGCGGGCTTTTGAGCCGGGCGCTGAAGAGATTCGTCAGCTGACAAATCTCAATACGCCGGAAGATCTGGCGCGTCTTATTGGCTCTCGCTCGTCGGCCTGACGGGTAGGGAGAGGCGTCCCGCCGAGCCGCGGCTCACCCTGAGGGTTCGCCCTACCCATGAAACCGCTGAGTCAGGCTATCTCGCAAATCTCAATAGGCTGAGAAAACGTCGTACGCCTCGCTTGACGAAGAGCGGTTCGGCTTCCTACCTCACTTTTTCCCGAATGGCTAAACGTAAGTCTCCGAAAAATTCCGAACAACCCGAACTCCAGCTCGACGCTCCAGCCGAGCCAACGACGAACGCGAAGTCCGATTCAGTTCCCTCGAAGGAGTCTCCTGCTCCGGTTCCCGCTGCCGCGGGGGAAGAGCTTGCCGTAGCAGCAGCACCCATGCGCAAAAAAGGCGCGAAGGTGCAGGATGACGAAGCGCCGCTGGCGCAGAGTTATCGGAATTGGTTTCTCGAATACGCGAGCTACGTCATCCTGGATCGCGCAGTTCCGCACATCGATGATGGATTGAAACCGGTGCAGCGCCGCATTCTCCATACGCTGTGGGAAATGGATGACGGACGTTTTCACAAAGTGGCGAACGTCGTCGGTGCGACGATGCGTTTTCATCCGCACGGTGACGCTTCGATCGGCGCGGCGCTGGTCGGCATGGGCCAGCGCGCGTTCATCGTCGAGCCACAGGGCAACTTCGGCAACATGCTGACGGGGGATGACGCGGCTGCGCCGCGTTACATCGAGGCGCGGCTCACGGCGTTCGCGAAAGACGTTCTGTTCAATCCAAAGACCACGACGTGGCAGTTGAGCTACGACGGCCGGGCGAAGGAGCCAGTCACGTTGCCTGCGAAATTTCCAATTGTGCTGTTGGAAGGCGCGGAAGGCATCGCGGTTGGTCTCGCGACGAAAATTCTGCCGCACAATTTCAACGACCTTTGTCGCGCGGCGATCAATCATTTGCAGGGAAAGACGTTTCGATTCTATCCCGATTTCCCGACGGGTGGCATCGCTGATTTTTCGGAATACAACGACGGCGAGCGCGGCGGCAGAGTGAAGATCCGCGCGAAGATCGAAGCGCGCAGCAAATATCTTCTCGCGATCACGGAGCTGCCGTTTGGATCGACGACGGAGTCGCTGATCGAGTCGATCCTCGCGGCCAACGCGAAGGGCAAGATCAAGATCAAGCATGTCGACGACAACACGGCCGACTCGGTTGAGATCCTGGTTCACCTGCCGCAGGGCAGCGACCCGGAGCAGTTGATTCAGCAGCTTTATGTTTTCACTGGCTGCCAGGTGAGTCTGTCACCGGCGGCCTGCGTGATTGAGAACGACAAGCCACATTTTCTCGGGGTGCGCGAGATCTTGAAACGCAGCGCGGACAAAACGAAAGCGCTGTTGAAGCGTGAACTTGAAATCAAGTTGGAGGAGCTCGAACAGCAGTGGCACTGGGATTCGTTGGAGCGGATTTTCATCGAGGAGCGCATTTATCGCCGTATCGAGAAATCAAAGACGTGGGAAAGCGTGCTCGAGGAAATTCGCGAGGGCTTGAAGCCGTTTTTGAAGAATCTGCGCCGACCGGTGACGGATGAGGACATCACGCGTCTGACGGAAATTCGCATCAAACGCATTTCGGCGTACAACCGTTTTCAAGCCGACGAAGCGATCAGCAAGATCGAGACGGGTATCAAGGAAACGAAGGTGAATCTGAAGAACCTGACTGCCTACGCGGTGGCGTGGTTCGAGATGCTGCAGGAGAAATATGGCAAGGGACTGAAGCGGCGCACGAGCTACGACGAGATCGAGCAGATCAACGCTTCGGAAGTCGTATCGGCGAACCAGCGTTTGTATGTGAATCGTGAGGACGGCTTCATTGGGCTCAACTGGCGACAACACGAGTTCGTGCAGGAGTGCACCATTCTTGACAGCGTTCTCTGCATCATGCGCGACGGCTCACTGAAAGTCGTGAAGGTGGCGGAGAAGGTTTTCATGGGGCGCGATATTCTCCATTGCGCGGTGTTCCCGAAAGACGGCGATACGGCTTTCTACACGATGGTTTATCAGGACAAAGAGAGCGGGAAGGCTTTCGTGAAACGGTTTCAAATCGGCGGCTTGTCGCGGGACCGACTGTATCCGTTGGTCAAGGCGGACGGCTCGAAGGTCCTGTACCTCGAAGTGAGCAAAACTGAAAAAGAGATGCCGAAGAAATTGCAGATTCTCATCGATGGACGCAGCGGTGCGCGGGTGCGCGACCTGGAATTCGAGTTGGATCGCGTACCGGTGAGCAGTCGCAATTCGAAGGGTCTGACGATCACCAAGTGGCCGGTAAAGGAAGTGAAACGGGTGGATCTGGCGTTGAACTGATATCGTCTCCCGAGCGAGGTGACGTGTGGTAGGGCGAGGCTTGCGCGCCTATGGCGTGCGTCCCCGCCGAGCCGTGGTTCGCGTGATTGATCCCAAACAACACCCCGGCACGGCCGGAGGCCTCGCCCTACCACTGCACAAAAAAAGCCACACGGTCGGTGTGGCTTTAAATGAAAACGCGCTTTGGCGCGCGCAGAAAATTACTTGGCTGGCGCCTGGGCCTGGAGTTCGGCGAGACGGCGATCGATGTCTCCCATCTTGGTGACCAACTGCTCTTCAACTTTCTTGCGATCGCTGCTGGAAACGATGCTGAGACTTGCCGCATCACGGACGACATTGGCGGGCAGTGTGAGCAAACGCGTGATCAGACCCTGATCCTTAAAGGAACTCAGGTAGAGCGCGGTGATCTCGTGAGAGAGCTTCATGGAGTCCTGTGCCACGGCCTGGGTCGCTTGAAGATTGTTGTTCAACTGTTGATTCTTCGCGAGTTCGGCGGTGAGCACATTGCCGACCTGATCGGAAATGCGCTGGCTGTATTGAGCGATCGAATCACGAGTGAGATTTTGGTCTTTCGACATCTCGGCGAGAATCGGCTGAATGCGGTCGGCCATGCGGGCGGAGACCTTATCCACCTGTTCGTTCTGAATTTTTTCCGCCTCTTCAGGACTCTTTGGGAGTGGGTTGTACGGCTGGACTTTCTTCGCGATCGCTTCGGCGAGGGCGTCCATCCGCTCTGTATTCATTTTCTGAAGTTCCTCATCAGTCCGGAACATGTCGGCTTCGCGGCGGGCGATGGCGTCGCGCAGAAGTTTATTAGTGGCTTCGATTTGCTGACGATTTTCTTCCGAAGCGGCCTTTAGAGCGTCGTTTTGCTCACGCAAGGGTGCCAGCTCTTGCTGTTGGCGGGCGGTCATGTCGGCGACGGTTTGATGATGCAGCCAGTATGCTGCGCCGGTGATAATCAGCGCGGTGAGAATGATCGCAGGAAACTGCTCTTTAAGTTTTTGCCACATGAGGGAAGGGGTTGTTGGAATGGAAGCTAGAGACTTGAGGCTCAGAATGCAATGATAGCGTTAGACAGGATTTTTACGGTTGTTTTTGAGAGATGACGCCACACGTTGCCCGCATGAGCCTGAATGCCAGCGAGCAGATGATTTTCGACTACGTGCAAACTCACCCTGATGAAAGACATTATTGGGTGGAGAAGGTTCATAAAACTTCTGCGGGATCGGTGGATGACTTCGAAGCCGCGCGGTTATTGGAGGGAGATTTGTGGCGGTATTTTGAAGAACGTAGTGCAGTGGTTTCGCCTTTTAAGGACGTTGCGCGGCAGCATGGTTTGCGGCGCACCAGCATGAGAAACCTCGCGGAATATCTCGTCCGACTTTGGGGTATGCCGCGTCCAAAAAAATCTGTATTGCCTACACCGGAATGAGAGCGATTTGAGAATTCGAATTTCGCCGCAATGAGAGAGAAACAAAATTTTATCCAAACTTCGGCTCTCCAAATAATTTTCAACGCAACGAAGTCGCATCGGTAAGAAACGGATGTTTTTTAACTGCTGTATCCGTATCCAGATTGTGTCGATGAGGTGAAACAATGAGGCCGTATCCATTTCTATCATGGACACCCGGCACGCTTCGTGCACAGTTACTCACAAGATATCCACACGATGGAAAACACCCGCGGGGCGATAGCCCCCAATTCGCGGATCAAAGTTGCGGCCAAGACTAAGACCTTCGTGCTCGACACGAATGTTCTCCTTCACGATCCGCAATCGATCTACAAGTTCGAGGACAACAATCTCGCCATTCCTGTCGAGGTTCTAGAGGAGCTTGATGCAATCAAAGGCGAGCAGTCCACCGAACGCGGTCGGAATGCGCGTCGGGTGCATCGAATTCTTCAAGAGTTGCTTCCCGATTCGCGGGCGATGCACGAAGGCGTGGAGCTGCCGAATGGCGGCACGCTTTCGATCATCATCAATCCGTACTTGGTCGACGGAGGTCGCACGTCGCCGGCGATGGACCGACTCCGGGCCATCCTGCCCGATCTCACGAAGAAAGATAATCGCATCATTGCTGCGGCGCTCTTCGTGCAGGAACGGTATCCACCACCCACTATCTTGGTGACCAAGGACGTTAATGTGCAGTTGAAGGCGCGGGCGGTTGGACTCGAATCCGAAGACTACCTGAACGACAAAGTGCCGGAGCCGGTCGACGAGGCGAGTTACCGCGAAGTTCCGTTGAGCATCTACGAGCTGCAACGCTTCTGCTCCGAAGGTGAATTTTTCCTGCCGGACGACGTCGCGAAACCGATTTATTTAAACGAGTACGTCCTGCTGCGCTCCGACGAGGGTAAGACGATGCCGGCGCGTTATTATGGCGACGGATGCGTGCGCCGTTTGAAGCTGCCGGATTACATCAAGGCGCCTGGTGGTGTCCCGATTCGCGCGCGGAATCTCGAGCAGCAATTTTTTCTGGACGGGCTGCTCGATGATAGCGTTCACATCCTGACGTGCTTCGGCAAGGCGGGCACGGGCAAGACGCTGCTCTCCATCGCCGCGGCTCTGCATCAGACGCAGGAGGAACACTCACGGTACGACGGCGTTTCGATTTCGCGGCCGGTGATCGCACTGGGCAAGGACATCGGATTTCTTCCTGGTACATTGGAAGAAAAGATGAGGCCCTGGCTTCAGCCTTATTACGATGCGCTCGAAGTGTTGATGCCTTCGAAGCCGCAGAAAGAGCCGCAGTTCGCCGCGAAGAAAGTTTCCAAGAAGAAGCACAAGAACAACGACGACCGTTTCAATGCGGCGATGAATGTGCCGCAGCCGAGCCATGTCAGCCATGGTAGCCCGGCCCCCGTGAAACCCTATGAGCGCCTGATGCGGAGTGGATTGGTTGAGATTGAAGCGCTCGCGTTTATTCGCGGCCGCTCCATCGCACGGCGGTTTTTTATTCTCGATGAAGCACAGCAGCTGACGCCTCACGAAGCGAAGACGGTGATCACGCGTATTTCCGAAGGCTCGAAGATCGTGCTGATCGGCGATCCCGCTCAGATCGATAACCCCTACGTTGATTCGCGCAGTAACGGCCTCGTCTATTGCCACAATCGCATGAAGGGCCAGTCAATCGCCGCCCACGTGAAACTCACGAAAGGTGAGCGCTCGCGCCTCGCCGAGCTTGCGGCCGATTTGCTCTAGTTTGTCTTCGGAAGGATTGTGGGAAGTTCGCTAAGACTGCGGAGCGTGTACCGTTGTCCCCATTCGGGTCGACGGTCCTCACGATCGAGCAGGATTGCGACGGCGCCCGCCGCCGTCGCTCCGACGATGTCTTTTTCCTCGTTGCCGACATACCAGAGTTGATCGGGTGACGCGGCGTCGAGGCTGCCAGCCAGGGTGAGAAATCCCGCGCGTTCAGGTTTTCGCCAGCCCACGTCCACCGACGTGAGCACGACGTCTAACATCGAATCCAGGCCAACTCCGGTCAGATCGCGGAGTACGAACTCACGCGGCATTCCATAAGGGACGTCAGTCAAAGCGCCGAGGCGAACGCCTTCGTGCTTCAGCGTTTTGAGAGCGTTGAGCGTTTCCGGATACGCAGCGAGGCGCTGTTGGAAGAAATCGAAGAACGCGCTTATCGCGTTCGCGAGATGGCGCTCCGGATCGATTGCCCAAAGCAGCAGGAGTTCGCGGAAAATTGTTTCGGCTGCGACTTCTTCACGTCGCGGATGGACTCGAGTGTTGTATCGAAGGAGAACGTCCGCGGCTCGCGATAAACGTGCGTCCTCCACGGTGGCCGCACAACTTTTCGCAACCGCCGCGAGCGCGGCAGGATAGTGCTCCACCCAGCTTAACGCGGTGCCCGCATAGGTCAGCAGCGTTTCACCCACGTCAAAACCGACGGCGATGCGACCTCGGACGGCAGTTCCTGCTACGCGTTGCAAACGGGACAGCTGCGATCGTCGGTGATCGTCAGTTGATTCGTCGCGCTGCTGCTTGCGCCCGCAAGCACAGTTCCGCGGCTTTGAACGCGTGCTCCTGCGTCATCGCGACTTCCGTTCGATTCAGGCAATCGAGAATAAATTCCCCGAAGAAACGGAAGCCCACTTTTCCGGCGACGTTCAGATGCTGTTCACCGCGATCATCGACGAGGTAAATGTTATCACCCGCCCGATCACGGGCGACGTCCACGTACTTGCGCAATTCGATGTAGCCCTTTGTACCAAGAATAACAGTACGGCCATCGCCCCACGTGCTCAGTCCATCTGGAGTGAACCAGTCAACGCGCACGTAATTTGACGTGCCGTTGTTGCCGAGGAGCGAAGCTTCGCCGAAATCTTCGAACTCCGGCTGATCTGGATTTGCGAAATTGGCGATTGCGGCCTGCGTGACGGTTGCGTCAGTCGCGCCGGTGAAGTGGAGAAACTGCTCGAATTGGTGGCTGCCGATGTCGCAAAGAATTCCGCCGTAGCGTGCACGTTCGAAGAACCACGCGGGGCGGGAAGGTTTGTTCAACCGGTGTGGCCCGAGGCCAATCACCTGGACGACGCGACCGATTGCGCCTCCGGCTACGAGATCGCCCGCATGCATCGCGGACTCCACGTGGAGGCGTTCGCTGAAATAGACCATGTACTTGCGCTTCGTTTCACTGACCGCCCGGCGCGCAGCTTCCAATTGTTCGAGCGACGTGAACGGAGTTTTATCCGTAAAATAATCTTTCCCCGCTTTCATCACCCGGATGCCGATGGCTCCGCGTTCGCTGGGCACAGCGGCAGCGGCGACGAGATGAATGGCGGGGTCGGCGAGAATTTCGTCGAACGAACGGGCCACGCGCGTTTGAGGGAATTTTGCGAGAAACGCCTCCACTTTTTTCGGATCAGCATCGTAGACCCAGCGCAATTGCGCGCCCGCTTCGATCAACCCGTTGCACTGGCCATAGATATGGCCGTGTTCGAGATATGCTGCGGCGAAGGCAAACTCTCCCGGCTTCACGACGGGTTTTGCATGGCCTTGCGGCGCGTAATTCATTCCGTCCGATTTCTGAGTCATGGGCTTGAGGTGATAAACTAAGGGGCGACCTGGAGGTTTGAGATTCCCGCCACTTGATAGAAGCTTACGCCAATTTCTTCGCCTCGCGTGTGACTTTCGCGAGCGCGCGAACCTCTGGATCAATTTTTGCGCGCACTTTTTTGTCCATGCGATCGATGAAAAGAATGCCGTTCAAGTGATCGGCTTCGTGTTGGATGCAACGCGCGAGCAATCCATCGCAGCGCAACACGTGCGGCACTCCGTTTTCATCCTGGAACTTTGCTGTAATGGCGTCCGGCCGGGCGACGTCGCCACGAATTTTTGGAAACGACAGACATCCCTCTTCGTACAGATATTCGTCGGTGCCGCGCACCACGGTCAGGTCGGGATTGACGATTGTGAGGGGCATGAAGAGTTCGAGCGGCGGTTTGGCGCCATCGAGCTCCCAGGTAAAATCAACCTCCACAGGGCGGAGATCGATGACACAAATTTGCAGCGCACGGCCTATTTGTTGGGCGGCGAGGCCAATGCCGTTGGCCTCGTGCATCGTCGCAATCATGTCAGCCGAGAGCTGACGCAAAAAAGCGTCGAACATCGTGATTTTCTCACCTTTACGCCTTAAAATTGGGTCGCAATAATGAACAATTTGCAGGGACATCGGTCGTTAGGCAGGAGCGTGAGTTTGGCCTCAAACTCCGCAAACCAATACTACCTCTCATGAGCGCCTCAACCGTTTACAGCAGAAAGCCCGTGCTTGCGCCGGTCCTCGTCGTGGCCGGTCTGCTGCTCGCTGCGGCGTCGTGGACGGTGCCGGTTAATTTAAAATCCGTGAGCCCGGCGCTGTTGCGAGAAGCGGGTGAGGATACGCCTTCGCTGGCGGTGTTTGGGAAAAATTTAGTCGAGTCAGAAAAGATCGGCCCGGCGGCATTGGTGTTGGAAGCGGCGCGCGCCGTGAATGATCCGGGCACGGCTGACCTCGACAAGGCGCTCAAGGACTTATCGTCGCATCAGCCCGAGATGGTGGCGTGGGGCGGATGGGATCCGTTTCTCGATCCGCTGTTTAATTTGCGGGAGAGCAAGAGCCACGAGGGCAGCACCCCGGTGCTAAATTTCTTTTTGCCGGAGAAGGCGCGCGGCACATTGCGCACGTACCTCGGTAATTCTCGCTCGCTCGGCGTGCAGGCGTTGCTGCGTACGCGCGAAATTATGGCGACAGGCCGATTCGTTCCGGTGTCGCAGCCAGGGGGGCAGCCACTGGATGCGGTCATCTTGCTCACGGCGTTGCTCTATCAAGGCGAGCATCTCTCTCCGGCGTTGCAGCGGGAAGTGCGCGGCCTCGCTGAGCTGGCGTTGGCCCGACAAAATCTCGGTGAGCTCGAACCTTTCTTTTTGGACGTGCTTTCGTTGGGAAAGCGACTCGATTGGGCGCAACTCGCTGAGCTTCTTCGCCGAACGGCTGACACGAAGACAGTGGGTGAATATGCGCACCTTGCGCGGGTCGCGCCGGATCAGTTCCCGTTGATGTACGTCGCTGCGCTTTTTTCCGGCTCTGCTGATCAGGTCGCGAGTTATCTGATTCAATACGGTAAAACCGGCCTCGAAGACATGCGGCTCGCGCTCTCAAATGGCCAGGGCGCGGTGAACCAGCTCATGCTTCGACAAGTGCCGGTCAACCGGTCGTTGAATGTAGGTATCGGCACGGCGGCGTCACTTGTGATGCTTCATCCAAAAGCGATGCTGGTGATCAAGTACCTTGGTTATTTGTTGGGCGCGTTTCTGGTTTTTCGCGGTCTGGATCTCTGGATTGTGACGCCCACGACGGGCGCAAGTCTGGGTCTTCCGCGGATGAAGAGTGGAGCGCTCGCTGTTTTATTCGCGGCGATTCTGATTATGGTAACGGAGCCGTTTCTCCTCAAAGCCACACCGCCCTCGGAGTTTCGCGTGCGCCTCGTGCTCCCGGTGCTCGTCACTAATTCAACCCAACCCGCTCAGGCTCCCGTCAAAACTATTCCCACCATGGATTCCTCAACGCTTATCTCGATCGGCTTTTTTGCCGCGCTGCAAATCGCCATGTATTTCACGTGTCTGCTCAAGATTCGCGAGGTCGCCCGGTCAGCGGTGACGCCTCTCGTGAAGCTGCGGTTGATGGAAAACGAGGAAAACCTTTTCGACGGCGGATTGTACGTCGGCATCGGCGGCACAGCCACCGCTCTCGTGTTGCAGGTGCTGGGGCTCATAGAGCCCAATCTGCTCGCCGCTTATTCCTCGAATCTCTTCGGCATCACCTGTGTGGCGATCGTGAAGATCCGTCATGTGCGCCCGTACAAGCGCCAGCTCATCCTCGATAGTCAGACGGTCGCGCCGATGTACCCCAACCCCACGGGCGCGGGCGGTAATGCCGGCGTCTCACCCGTTGTCACATGAACAAAACCCTGCTGCTCATTCTGTGTGATTTTCTGCTGCTGAATCTGCTGGCGCTGACGCGTTGGGAGAAAGCGGTACCGGCGAGCGCCAAGCAGCCTCCGGTGCTTGAAACGGCGGCCAATGCGATGACGAAGGATCGCGACCTCGTCGAAACGATGAAGAAGTCGCTCGAGGACGAGCGCGCCACCCGCGAACAGCTCGCGCAAAAACTTACGTCCGCTGAAAGCAATCTGACCACGCGCGAGGAAAATCTCGCCAAGTTGGAAGCAGCTCGTACGCAGCTTTCCACGGCATTGACCGAGACACAGCGCACCGCGGCGGAGTTGAACGCCAAGGTCGCCGCCGCGACGCAAGACGCCACGATGACGCGCGAAGAACTGGCGCGTTTGCAGCGCGAATTAGAGGAGCGCCGTGCTGAGGCAGAGCGCCAGAAACAGTCGCTCGCCAATTACGAGAAAGCTCAGAATGAGGCGCGGCAAAAAATCGAAGGGCTCAGCGTCGCCGTAAAAGTAGCCGAGCAGGAAAAACAAATGCTACGCGACACGGCCGAGACGTTGAAGACGCAGGTCGTCGCCGAGCGGCAGGAGAGAATCAAGGTCCAGGAAGCGACGACGCATCTCGCGGAAGGCGTAGGCCAGCTCGCGGAGAAATCGGGTGCATTGACGAAAGAAATACGCGAGAATCGTCCGATCAACGCGAACGTGTTGTTCAATGAATTCCTCGGTAATCGCGTCACCACGAACTTCAGCGCCGTGCGGCCCGGTCTCTTTGGCCCGGCAAAGCGCGATAGTACTGCGGGCACCATTTTGGTGACCGATGGAGAAAAGATTTATGCGTTGCTGCATATCTCTGACACGCCATTTCCGCTGACCGAAAACAGTTACGATTGGCAGAAAATCAGCGTGGAATTCACGAAGGCCGGCTATCACAGCAACACGGGAGGAATCCATTTTCTGTCGGTCGATCCCCGCGTTGTGGTGCTGCCCGTGTCGGCTGATCAGGCGGCGGCGCTCGGGGTGAAAATTTATCCGACGGCGCTCGATCCGTTCAAGTTTCCCGAGGCGGTTCTCGTTAACGGCGGAGGCAAGGGTTACGGCGAAGTGGGATTCAAACTCGATGCGTCGCAGCCTGGATACGTACGAGTGGACAACCGGCTCTTTAAACGTCTTTTCGGTGACTTCGCACCGTCACGCGGTGATCTCGTGATGAGTAAAACCGGCGAGATTTTAGGGATCATGGTGAACAGCGATTATTGCGCAGTTGTGAATAATTTCCTGCCGGCGAGGAAGCTGCCGACGGGGGATGATCTCATTGCGCAAAAAACCAGTGCAGTCTTGAACGAACTGAATGCGAGAGTGCGGTCGCTGCCGTTGAAATTGCAGTAGGAGTGGGCGCGAGGGAGTGGCGGAACTGACAGGAGGTTGGCGTATTTTGCAGCTGACGGGCTTACCCCGTCTGTCGGGTGTTTGCGTCGTACGTCTTACTGGGAGGGTGAATACGGATTCTCAGATTTGAGTTGGGTGTTATGACAGGTTATACCAATCTCGGTCCATGCCGCAGCCATCGCCCAGCCGTTTTGTCTGTGCAAAGAGTTGCTCGAGGGAGCTAGATCGGAGTAACGCAGCCAACTGTTTCGGTCGATGAGTTCGGTCGAACTGGACAACGAGGAAGCGCAGCGCTTCAGCCGCCAGCGGGCGGGCTTGTCGCTCCAGCAAAAATCGTGGATCGTCACGATCGGCGTGCTGATCGTGCTGGGCGGTTTACTCGCGGTAGGGCTCGATCGCGTTTTCCGGCAGGGATCGAATCGATTGGAGACTCAATGGGTTGCGGACTCAGTTCGACGCGTGCAGACGGCTCAGACTGCGGAACTCGATGCTTTGGAACGAAGCGCGAGGGACTACGCCACATGGACCGATACCTATGAATTCATGAGCGACACGACTCGCTCTTATGCCGAAAACAACCTGGGGCCTGCAACCTTTGCAAATCTTCAGCTGGATGCGTTTTTGCTGTTTGATGACCAGGGCCAGTTGAAGCTGGGGCGTGTGTTTCGTGATGGTGCTGTGACTGCCGAGGGCGCTGATCGACTCGGTGTCGCGCTGAAACATTCTGCCCAGCAAGCAGCCGCTTCGAACGGCCATGCCGTCAGGGGAGTGATGGAAATGTCAGAAGGTATCGCGCTCTTCGCGCTGTTGCCGATTCTTCACGATGATGCGTCCGGGCCACCTCGAGGCGGGCTGGCGCAAGTTCGTTTTTTGGATGCTGCGCGGGTTAAACGGATACGCGACGCGGTTAATCTCGATCTTAGACTGCGGTCTCCAGTCGCGCCCAACGTTGGGCGCGCCCTTCAGTCGGAGACGAACTCGTCGTTCGTCACGAACGTAATCGACGATCGGCTGCTCACGGTCCAAGTGCCGGTGAATGATGTGGAAAATCGGATGGTTGCGTTGTGGGAACTGGCGCTCCCGCGGGAAATCCATTTGCAGGGCGTCGAAGCGCGATTGATTTTCTACATCGTGATGGGCGTGCTTGTCCTCGCGGCGGCGGTGCTGATGGGATGGATGCTGCGGGTTATGGTGATCGCGCGCCTGGAGGCGTTGCAGGCGGCGGTGAAACACGTGGGTGCGACGTCGGATCTTTCCGTGCGCCTGCCGCTTCAAGGAGCGGATGAAATCACGAGTGTGGCAGACGGCATTAACCACATGCTGGCAGCGCTCGAGCGGGGTGAGGTGGCTCGAGTGTCGGCGGAGCAGGAGCGTGCACGCTTGAACAAACAGCTGCAGGAAGCGCAAAAGCTGGAAGCAATCGGCACGCTGACGGGCGGGCTGGCGCACGATTTCAACAACCTGCTCACGAGTATTCAAGGTTCAGCTACGCTGCTACGGCAGGAAGCCACCACCGATTCGGTGGGTGACGAGCATCTCAAGCGGATTGAACAAGCCACGGCTCACGCCGCGCGACTGGTTAAGCAGATGATGACATTTGGTCGTCACGCACCGGCGGCATTCACGCCGGTACATCTGCCTGGAATCGTGCGAGACACGCTTCATGTCCTGCGCTCGAACCTGCCAAAAGGGATTGAGTTCAATTTTCGCAATGAAGCCGTGGACGACATGGTTTTTGCGGACGCGGCGCAGTTGCAGCAGGTGCTGGTCAATCTTGCGACGAACTCGTCTCACGCGATGCCCAGCGGAACAGGCGTGCTGACGATCAAGATTTCAGAGGTGCAGCTGCCCGATGCGACGCGACCGGAAACCGCTGGGGTGGCCCTCGGAAACTATTTGCGACTGACAATGAACGACACGGGAGCGGGCATACGGCCGGAAGTCCTGCCGCGGATTTTCGAACCCTTTTATACGACGAAGCCGGTTGGCACGGGTACCGGACTGGGGTTGGCGGTCGTGCATGGAATCATCAAGCAACATCACGGCACGATCGGCGTGCAGAGCGAAGTGGGACGTGGCACGACCGTGTTCATTCACCTGCCGAAGGTTTCAAGCGGAACTCCGACGTCTGTGAACCAAAGCGGGCACATGGTTGCGACGCTCGAGCAGAAGGAAGGAAATCTGCTGCTGGTCGATGACGACGCGCTTGTCCGCGAAACACTGGCCGCCGGTCTACGACGCCTTGGGTATCGGACCACGTGCGCGGCGGGAGGGGCTCAGGCGCTTAAATTTGTCCGTGAACAACGCGGTGCTTTCGATGCTGTGATCACCGACCAAATGATGCCGGGGATGATGGGCATTGAGCTGGGCGAAATTATCGCCAGTGAAAATCCCGGGCTGCCGCTGCTCCTGGTGACCGGCTTTGCTTCAGCGCTCAGCGAGCAGAAGGTGAAGTCGATGGGCTTTTCCGCGATGTTGATGAAACCGGTTACGATCGAGCAGCTCGAGGTGGCGTTGAAGAACGCGCTGAGGCGTTGATCGCGAAGTGGACTGCGCTCCGTCCCAGCTGGAAGCAAGACGGACGCGAGTTCTCCGTGGATTGCCGCAGTCGGCAAGCATCCCTGCTATGACAAAAAGACGGACGCGCTCGACTAGCTAGTGCTTCGTTTCCGCTGCGCCGGCGTTGAGCGCGCCATGCTGGTCACCTTCTCCGAGCTTCCGACGAAACAGACCAAGGGCGAGTTGGTAGCAGGCGAGCGCGAGCTCGGGATCATAACGATAACCTTCGTCGCGCAAGAACGCGTGCGCTCCATTCACTTCGTGCCACGTGAAATAGGTCCCCGCCGCGTTGAGGGCGGCGTGGATTTTCATCCGCCCCTCCAACGGCACATGCGGGTCCTGCCGTCCCCAAATCATCAGGAGCTCGCCTTTGATTTCAGGAATCCGATCGAGCGTGTTATCCTGCATGCCCTTTCCGAGTCCGCGTTTGTGGATGTCCGTCGCGTAAAAACAGGTGGCCGCGAGAACGTCAGGATTCATCGCGGCACGAAATGCAAGGTGGCCGCCGATGCAGATTCCAACCACGCCGAGTTTCCCGGTGCACTGCGGGAGACTTTTCAAATACGCGAGGACGGCTCGAGCATCCGCGTCGTAAGCCGAAACTTCCTTCGTGGTTTTCAAGGCGTTGCCGCGATCCGCGCCTGCCTGATCGTAGGCGAGCACGACGCCAGGAGCCTCGAACTCGTGATAAATTTCCGGCACCGCGACAATGAACCCGTGGCCCGCGAGGAGTGCGGCGGTGCGACGAATCGGGCCGGTGACTTGGAAAATTTCAGAGAACAAAAGAATCCCTGGGTAACGGCCCGGGGCGTTCGGTTGAAAGATATACGTCCGCATCGCTCCGCTCGGAGTGGTGAGATCGACGTGCTCGGATTCTTTGATGGTCATAAGAAAAAACAGTCGTGAGCAAATCCACTTGGCGATTAAGTTCCAGTCGAATGGCACGTTCGCCGAACATCTTTTGGATCGTCACGACGCAGTGGCGTGCGTCAGCCACCGGATACGCCGGCGACGCTAACGCCCGCACGCCCCATCTCGATCAACTCGCTGCGACCAGCGTGAACTATGTGCAGGCAGTGACGCCGCATCCCTTCGGGCCCTTCGCGCGTGCTGCGATGATGACGGGCGTGCTTTCACCCGAGAATGGACTCACGGATTATTTTGATCCCCTGCCGCGCGAAACTCGCACGATTGCACACGACCTTGCTGAGCGGGGCTACGAGACGGCTTTTTTTGGGAAGTGGCATTTGGGCCAGCGAGACCGGCTGGCGCCTTTGATCGGAGAGACGCACGCGAAAGTAGCCGTTCCTCCCGGACGGCGGGGCGGATTTGAATTTTGGGAAGGATTCGAAAGTGGATTTTTACTCAACAACCCTTGGTTGCATGGATCGCGGTTGCCCGTGCCGCAGCAGTTTCTTGGTTATCAGAGCGATGTGGTCTGCGGCCGTGCGAGAGAGTTTGTCGCCGCGCGAAATGCCGCTCAGTCGAAGGACCGTCCGTTGTTTGCGGTGGTGAGTCTCGAGGCGCCGCATCCTCCGTATGATGCGCCGAGTGCAGGGGTCGCGCCGAGCGATACGCATAAAATCCAGCTGCGGCTCAACGTGCCGCGGGATGGAAGCGTCGAAGAGAAAGCGCGACGTGAACTTGCGGGATACTATGCGCATATCGAGGCAACCGACCGCGCGATTGGCGACCTGCTTGCCGCTATTCAGGATGAGGAGACCGTCATTGTTTTTACCTCCGTTCACGGCGATATGCACGGGGCGCACGGACTATTTCGCAAAGGATGGCCGCATGAGGAATCAGTTCGCGTGCCTTTCCTCGTCCGGCTCTCGCGTGCGCACAACCAGCTCTCAGCCGAGAACGATGGAGCGGTGTCGTTGGTGGATCTTCGAGCGTTCACGCTTGCGTGGGCAGAAGGAAAACCGGCGGCGATGAATCGTCCCGAGAGTTTGATTTCAATGCCAAGCGTTGTCGCGTTGCCGCATCAGTGCGATCGACCGTGGAGCGGATTGCGCACGCGTTCGCGCAAACTCGTGCTCAATGCCGATGGCACGCCGTGGCTGTTCTTCGATCTGGAGCGGGACCCGCTTGAGATGGAAAATCTCGTCAACGATCCCGCGCGTGCGACGGAAATCGAGGCGCTCCGGGCACGGCTTTAGGCGTTTTTCTCGCGAGCGTAACAACCAAATTTGTCACTGCGAAGGAGGTTTGCCGACTGCGGCAATCCACGGGGAACTCTATCTAGACGGATGGCCACGTCGCTTCTCTCCTCGCCATGACAGAAAGGTGTTCAAGACGGACCCCATCAATTACGGATGGCGACGGACGCCGAAGTTTCGGTTTTCGCGAAGAGCCGGCGGATCGCGGCCTCGATTTCGTGCAGCTTCACCGGCTTTGAAATATAATCGTCCATGCCCGCATCGAGGCATCGCTGGCGATCGCCCTGCATCGCATTCGCGGTGAGTGCGATGATTTTGGGCTGGCGGTCAGTCGAGAGCCGGCGGCGAATTTGGCGGCTCGCTTCCAAGCCATCCATTTCCGGCATCTGCAGATCCATTAACACCAGATGATAATGCCGCGCTTCAAGCGTGGTGAGCGCTTCGAGTCCATTGCTCACAGTGTCGGCGCGATAGCCGAGGCGTTCCAGAAAACGCAGCGCGACTTTTTGATTCACGGTATTGTCTTCCGCCAGGAGTACGTTGAGCGGAATTTCCATCGCGAGGCGCGGGCTGAAAATACTGGCGGTGTTTGAGCTGACGACTTCTGCCGTCGGTGAGCTGAACAACAACCCCACGGTGTGCAGGAACGACGCCGTTTTGAATGGCTTGAAGATGCTCGCGAAAGGATGGCTGTCAGACGGAATCTCGGGCGCGGTCTGGCCAAATGGAAGCATCAGCAATCGCGGGGCATTCAGTTGCAAAGGAGCAAACGGCGGGCGACTGCCTGCTTCGTCTCCATCGATGATCAACAACGTCGGCGGAGAGGGCAGAGTGGTCGCGAGAGTGGCCGCGGCGTGTGACGTAGGAGCGAAATAACACAGTGCCCCGAGAGGTTCCAGCAGCGTGCGAATGCGGCGCTGCGTCATCGGATGTTCTTCCACGCAGAGCACGATGCCACCACGCAACGCTTCGAGGCCGGCGGCGAGCGGCAGTGCGGCGGGTTGCGGAGCGGTTTCGGCAGCGACGGTGAAAATAAATGACGAGCCCTGGCCTTCCGTGCTTTCAACCCGGATACCGCCTCCCATCAGAATGCTCAGGCGCTGGGAAATCGCGAGGCCCAGTCCGGTGCCGCCGTATTTGCGCGTCGTGGACGAATCAACCTGGCTGAAGGCTTTGAATAGACGATCACGGCGTTCCGCGGGGATGCCGATGCCGCTGTCGCGGACCGTGAACTCCAGCATGAACTGTGATCCTGTCCCGCTGGCATCCGGCAGACGATCGACCTCAATCACGATGCCGCCGCGCGGAGTAAACTTCACGGCGTTGTTGACGAGATTGACGATCACCTGGCGCAGGCGGGTGATGTCGCCCATGATCCACGCCGGCACCGTCGGTGAAATGTGGTAAACCATCTCGAGCTTCTTGGCCGAGGCTTGCAGCGCAAAAAGGTCCAGCGCCTCCTCGATGCAAACGGCGAGTTCGAAGGGCGTATGCTCGAGTTCCAGTTTGCCCGATTCGATTTTCGAGAAATCGAGAATGTCGTTGATGATCGTGAGGAGCGCTTCGCCCGAGGTGCGAATGGTATTGATGAAGTCGAGCTGCTCGGGATTAAGCGGCGTTTCCAGCAACAGGCTGGTCATGCCGATCACGCCATTCATCGGCGTGCGGATTTCGTGCGACATCGACGCTAGAAATTCGCTTTTCGCGCGGGAGGCATCGTCCGCCTCTGCCTTCGCGCGGCGAAGTGTTTTCTCGGTGTCGACGCGTGCGGTGATGTCGGTTTCGATCGCGATGAAATTTTGCAGACGGTCGGTCTCATCGCGGATCGGCTGAATTTGCAGCCGGAGATGATATTTTCGGCCGGACTTGGAGTAGTTCACCACGTCAGTCGAAATCCCCTGGCCTTGCGCCATGGCCGCACGGATCCGTTCGACCGTGACCGGATCGGTTTCCGGACCGTCCATGAAGTCTGCGGGGGATTTGCCCACGACTTCTTCCAGCGAGTATTCCATGACGCGGGTGAAACTTTCGTTGACCCATTCGATGGCGCCGGAAGGTGAGGCGATGAGAACGGGATTGTCGGTCTTGGAAGCGACGAGGGAAAGTTTGCGTGCCTCGGCCTGACTTTCGCGCAAGGCTTGTTCGGCTTCGCGGCGGGCGGTGATGTCTTGAACGGTGCCGATGATGCGGGCGGGCGTGCCGTCATGATTCACGGCGACCGTTTTCGAACGCGTGTAGACCCAGCGCCATTCGCCGTTGTGGGCGCGGACGCGATACTCCGGCTCGATGAAGGAGGCGAGATTGGCGAGCTGCGAGTCTATGCGACGGCGATAGACCGACAAGTCGTCCGGGTGAATCAGGCTCTGCCACGCTTCAACCGCCGGAGCCATGCGCCCCTGCTCGTATCCAAGCATCGCCCACAGTCCCGGACTGTAATAAACGTGGCCGGCGTTTACGTTCCACTCAAAGATGCCGATCTGGGTTGAGTCGAGGGCGAGCCGCAGCCGTTCGTCGGAAACTTTCAGGCGCGCTTCGATGCGACGACGTTCCTCGTTTTCCGCCAGAAGCTGGATGTTTGAGAGTTCCGCGGCGCGTTGACCAGAGCGCGCGCGGCGCGCGAGATGGACGCTCAGGCCGAGTAACAGCGTGATGCCGACGCCCGCCGCGAGCGCGAACTCAGGATTGATCGAGTTCGCCGGAGCGTCGAGGGAAGCCTGAGCCTTCGCGTTTACGTAAGCTTGTTCGCGTTCGCGAAGACCGATCCAAAGAATAATCGTGAGCGTGAGGCACCCGATGACGGCGGGCATTGGAGACCACGCGGGAGGTCCGCCCTCGATTTTAGTGGCTTCGCGCCACGCGCGAAGGAGCAGACAGATTCCAATTAGCAACAACGCCACGGCGGTGATCGGAGACGTGGCGGTGGCGGTGCCCCAACGATAAATTGCCGGAAGACCTGCGGCGTAACCCAGCAACGTGGAAAAACCGGCAGCCGCGGCGATCGATCCGCTGACGGCTTCCGCAAACAGTCGAGCGCGCGCTCCGCCGGGAAATGCGCTCCACGCCAGAACGAGCGCGGTTGCCAGGCTGCACGCGGCAAAAGGGATGGACATCCGGGACGATGGATCGGCGCCGATTCGATCGAAGACATGCAGCTGTAAATCGACGTGAAATACATCTCCCGCCAGCGAGAGCGCGGAAAGGATGGCCGGCACCCACGCGAGCCACGCTGCGGCTGTCCAGCGTAGCTCCAACGCCAGCAAAAGCAGTCCTAGAAAAAGCACGCAGACGCCGTCGCCGACATTGATCGCAGCGGTCGACGCATACTGCTGAAAGAGTGAATCGAGTTGAAACCACCAACTGGCGATCACCCCGAATCCGAGAGCGGACAAGAGGGACGCAATCACGATGGATGATCGATCGAGCCAAGAGAGCCGTTGAAGCGTCCGCTGAGATGACATTGAGGCCTTCACCCTAACTAGACGCTCGCATCCGACGGGTTCAATGAGTTTCCACGATGATATCGATCACCTTTTCAAATACGTTGAGGGTGCGTCGGCTGGAGGTTTTTCTGCCGCTGGTTTCGAAGGTTGAGTCAGAGACCGGAGAAAATTCGTTGGGCCAATGACAAACGCCCAGCTCGGCTGATTGAGGGGGCCTGTAAGCTTCACCTCGAGGGCGGTGGAGAGTGGCGTCAAGACGACGCCGACTACGTTTTGCAGTAACGATTTGCTCTCCTGAAACGGATAGACGCGCGCATTAAAATCCATTTCGCCCCGATCCAGCCAGTAATCGCCGTGGCCTTCGATGGCGGAGTTTGCGCCCGTCACGCTTAACGTTGGGAAGAAAACCTTTCGGCCTTGCAGCTGAAAATTTAAACGTGCCGTGGTGAAGCGCAACGCGGTGAAATCGAAAAGTTCGGACAACAACCCGAGCAGCCGCACTTCACCGAGTTCGGCGCCGTTCAGCACGGCATTTCCGGTACCTTGATAACTGAAGAGATCGTCGAAACGCCCTTCGGCCGCGAGGGCGAGGTCGAACTTGATCTGACTTTTTCCCGGCATGAATTTCTCCGCGGTCGTCGGCTGGCCGCGCCGCTGTGCCGCATAATCGGATACAGCCGTCACCGCTTCGCTCAATCGTGCCTCATGGAGTGTGGCGTCGAAGCCGAGTTTCCTCTGGTTGTCAGGTCCGGACAAGCGGCCGTGACCGCTCAGAGTTCCGCCTGCGAATTTTGCTTCGACGTGCTCCAGCAAAAGCTCGTCGTCTCGGAGAGTGGCGTCGAACGAGGCATCGTGAACGGGAAATTTGTAGATGGAGAACGCTCCGGTGGATTTCGCATTGATCTGCATCGCCTGATGCACGCCACCCGGTGCCGCCGGACCGTCAAAGTGCCCCTCAGCTTTAATATGAGGAGCATTGGCAAACGTGAAGGGATCGAGCCGCTCAGCGAGCTCCGGTCCGAGCAAGCCCGCGCCGGTCGCGAGATCGAGCGTCGAATCCAGTGCGAACGTCATTTTGCTCCAGTCGTGGCGAATGAGATCGATGTGGCGCGCGAATGTCCCGCGCACCTCACCGGAGCCGCGGGTCGCAAAGAACTCGAGTCCCTCGAAAAAGTTCGGCCGGATAAACATCAACGTGCGCGCGTAATCGACCGTCGTCCCGCGGATCGCGGGCGATTTGCTTTCGGCAAAAACAAACACGGTGGTTTCGTTGCCCGCGAGCCAGCGACCCGCGACATCCACGCTGGCGTTTGGCGGTTCGGAGGGAAATTCGAAGTTTTGAAAAAAGTCCGGCCACCACGTGCCGAACCAGCCGCCGATTTCCAGTGGACGCAGATGGCCCTCCAGCAGAAAACGGAATTCCAACGTCGAAAGATCCTGTTCGAAGCTTCCGCGAGCGAGATTCTCGCCCAAGGCCGCTACCGCGTCGTGCGCGAGAAAATGCCGGCCGTCGAATTCAATTTCACCCGTCGCCCAATCGATCGGCACGTGATACGCGTCGACCTCGCGAGCGACGATGCGACCGGCGAGCCGTTCGAATTTCCAGTCCGGTTTGAATCTGACGTCGACATCGAGCTCCAGCGGTTTGCCGAAGCCAATGAAGCGACGCACATCCGTGCCGATCTGTACGCCGATCGGTTCGAGCAGCGTGGGTGCGAGCGCGCCTTGGACGCGCAAGTCAGCTGTTTTTTCCGCGACATCCACACGGCCGTTCACGGCGAGTGGAGATCCGAAGCAAAGAGCGATGAGCGCTGCGTTCCACCGCGATGACGAGGAGGAAGGTTCAATCTGCGAGGAAAGCGCGTGAAGGGAGAAACCGCGCGCGCTGACCTCATCGCAGGTGAGTTCAATTTCCTTTGGTAGGTACGAGAGTTGCGCCAGATTAAGGGAGCCGAGTACGCGGGCTTGAACGCGACGGGCGACTGCTCCGTCGCTCGTCCGGAGCTCGTCAGCGGTAAACGTCAGGGGCGATGAGGTTGGCTCGTCGCCGAGCAAGGGAAGACTCAGCGAGAGCCTCAGCTCCTGCGCATCGAGATCGCGAAGCCCGGGAAGTTTTAGCCGGCGCGCGGTGAGACTCAGATCGACGAACGCGCCACGAATGGTCGACGGGATGAGTGTCGCGCGCAGTTCGGGCTGTTCGAAAGAGGAGAGCTGATTGGCTGCGCGGATGAGTTGACGGCAGAAAGAAGAATAATTTTGCGCGAGATTTTCGATCAGCGGTAGCGGCGCAACCGCACCGGTTGTCCGCGACGGGAGCAGATGGAATGAGCCGTGAACCTGGAGAGCGATGCCAGCAATCCGCGCGGTGAGGTGATCGATATCCAACTGGCTGGCTTTCGGCGCGATCGTGAACTCGAGACTGCTAAGGATCTCTTCGCTGCGTCCTGACGGCGTGAGCATCGCCGGCATCGACAGATCGACGCCGGTGGCGTGAACGCGGCGAGCTTCCAATTTTCCTGCGAGCAACAGCCACGGGTCGAGTTCGACGAACACGGCGCGGGCGTTGACGATGGGCTCGTTAAATTCGGGAAGCGAGAGCGAGACATTCTCGAGCAACACGCCGCCAGTGGGATTAAACGTCGCGCGACCAAAGCGCGCGTTGATATGCGAGGCGGTGAAGCGTTCTTCGAGCGATCGCAGGACGAAATCCGGGACCGCAAGTTCGCGAGAAGATGACACCACCAGCTGAACAACGATGAATCCGCCGAGCGCAATCCACAAGGCCCAGCACGCGAACAGCACGATGTAGTCAGTGCACCATTGCGCAGCATGCCAGAGCGATTTCAGCGAGAGGCGCATCTCAACAACGTTTCATTGCTTGCTGCGTTTCGGCTGGCGCGGGGGTTCGACCGGCGAGTGGGCGAACTTCAATGCTGTCACTAGACCGTGTGAAAACTCGAGCAAGCCAACACACCCCGCCCTTCGGGTACCCCTCTCGAGAGGGGACTTCGGCTGCTTACGGTTTTGGAAATCCCCTCTTGAGAGGGGTGGCGCGAAGCGACGGGGTGTGTGATTGGAAGTTTTCACCCACTCGCTCACGCTCGCAGCCACGGCTGAAATCGGATCGGGCGCAAAGGTGGACATCATCCCTTGGTCGCCTGTGATCCGGGATCGCGGGGGCCTTCAGTGAGTGTCCACAAGGCGTCGAGCAGGGGCTGTTCGATTTCAAACACCGCGTTGTACTCGGCCCAGCCAGCGAGTTGTTGGGCACCGCCGATGCGTTGTGTGAGTAACAAACTCATCGTGCTCGTCTGCTCTCCGGCGCCGCCTGTCAGTGTAACCGTCGCGTCGAGACGGTAACGCCAGCTGCGCTCGACGCCGGCGACGTTCACCTTGTTGACGAACTGATCGAGGACAAAGGATTTCGCGCGTACGGCGCGGAGGTGGGTGAGGATGACCTTAACCGCTTCGGGCGATTGGGGAGTGACGGTCGGCTGGCCGTTCGCGCCGATCGTCGTATCGAGAAGAGTTTTTTCTTCCGCCAAATCGGTAAGCTTAAGCGCAGTGATGCGAGCACCGGCCGGAAGAACGCGCAGTAGTCGGTCGCGCCATGCGCGCGGCTCAATCGGTGTGTCGCGCAAAATTTTTGGATCGATGCCGTAGACCGAGGAAGGATTTGGCGGCGTGAGTCGCGCGTAGGCGACCGTGTCGCGCTGACCAGTGACGCCGATTTGCAGCCCCGTTGGTTGGGTACCGGGCTGCGCACCGCGCATCGTCAATGTGATCTCGCGCTCAGGCCGGTTGAAGCCCCACGACTCAAGATCAGCGTCACGCGGTGCATCACTGGTGAATACGTTCGCCGAGAGCAGGGCGAGTTGTTCGAGCAGACGCGTCACCGCGGCGCGATCCGCTGGCAGAGTTTGCGGCCCTTGAGCTCCGTCGCCCCGCAGCACGATCTGCCACGCGGCGGTTTCGCTGGACTGCTCGCCGGTTTCGAGACGTTGCAATGTGAGTGGAGTTCGATTGGGCGCGGCGAGTGTGATGGCCGTGACCGCACCGGCGTCGAAGTCCAGGAGCCGGCTTTCGCGCAACTTTACCTGCGCCTGATCGAGCGTTTGTTTCAGCCCGTCGGGTTCGTTGGAAATGGCCACGGTGAACAGCGCGCTGCGTCCTTCGAGCTGCGCGTAGTATTCCGGATCCGCCCAGGGCATGGGTCCCAGGGGCTGGAAACGCTCCGGGCCGGGGGTCTCCATCCCGATGTCCCCGAAAACCTCGCTCTCCCCCATCACCAGATCGCCGATGGCGAGGCCCGAGCCGGGATAGGC
>CBRAFL010000016.1:0-29275 GCA_967755055.1 uncultured bacterium | reverse complement strand
TTGACCCGACGAAGGTCACGCGCACCGCGCTGCAAAACGCGGCTTCGATCGCTGGTTTGCTGCTGACGACCGAGTGCATGATCACCGAGATTCCTGAGAAGAAGGAATCACACGCTCCTGCCGGCGGCGGTGGCGGCGGTATGGGTGGCATGGACTACTAAGTCCCTCGATTCGCACGAGCCATTCGCTCGAACTAAATCTCAAGGCGCGCTCTCCGGAGCGCGCCTTTTTTTTGTGCGAAGTGGATTCGCAGAGCGTAGCTGTGCCGGTTACGGCGCGGTTTTTACGCTTCTCTTTCCGAGCCCAGCCGCGTTCCGTGATCGTCATGGAAGTGGTTTTTCTAGGCACAGGCACGTCGCAGGGGGTGCCGATGATTGCATGTGATTGCGCGGTTTGCACATCGTCGGATCCGCGGAATAAACGCACGCGCGCTTCGATCCACGTCGTGATGGACGGACTTCACCTGCAAGTGGACGCTTCGCCCGAATTCCGTCTGCAGTGCCTCGCGAACGACATTCGCTGGGTGGATTTATTTTTTCTCACCCACGGGCACGCGGATCACATCAATGGGATGGATGATTTGCGGCGGTTTTGCGATTTGCTCGGAGGCACGGCGCTTCCCGTATATACGACTGACGAAGGGAAGGGGAGAGTCCTCTCGGTTTTTCCCTACACGATCGCCGAGCGGCCGATTTCTCGCGGCTATGCGGCTTTCAAGCTCATCGACATGCCGCCGCTCCTCGATCTGCCGCAGGGTTCGATTCAGTCCACGCTGCTCCCTCACGGAGGGCTCAACACGTTGGGCCTGATTTTCACCGAGCGCAGCAGCGGGAAAAAATTCGCGTACTACACGGACTGCAAACGCGTCCCGCAGGAAGCACTGCAATTCGCGCGTGGTGCCGATGCCGTCGTGCTCGATGGACTGAGGCCGCAGGCGCATCCGTCGCACATGAGCATTCCAGAAGCAATCGCGGTAGCAGCCGAGATTGGTGCGCCGCAGACTTGGCTGACGCACCTAACACATCTCAGTGATCATGCAGCGACCGAGGCTGATTTGCCTGCTGGGGTTCGCCTGGCGTATGACGGGCTCCGACTGAACCTATAGTCGCAGAGCTTGCCGCGAAAAGAAATGGAAGTGAAAGCTATCGACTAAATGCAATGTGATTACAAGAGAAGGGCGTGCCGTCTTCTTCTTGTAACGTGAACCTCCCGCGATTCCTGGCAGAAAGCATCTGCCTCGGAATTTTGTTTTCAGCGATGTTCGTGCCACCGGCTTTGTCAGTGCCGGCACCGACCGCAACAGTTGAGCTCGTTGATCAGGCGGATCGTATCCGGTTTCTCAGAACGGAGCTTCAGCGACACGACGATCTCTATCATCGGCAGGCCAGGCCCGAGATTACCGATTTCGAATACGACCAACTCAAACGCGAGCTCGCCACGCTTGAAGCGCGATTTCCGGCTCTGGCGGCGTTGAGCGCGGCGGCATCTGCTGGGAGCGCGAGTGACGATCGCACGCCGGGTTTTTCAACTTATCGCCATGTCGAGCGGATGTTGAGTCTCGACAAGGCGTACACCGAGTTAGAGCTGCGCGAATTTCATCAACGTCTCGTTCGGTTACTTGGACACAACTCGCCAACGTACGTCATCGAACCCAAATTCGACGGGCTCGCAGTCAGCGCGAGTTACGAACGTGGAAAACTCGTCCGCGTGGTGACGCGGGGCGATGGCGTGAGTGGCGATGATGTCACACTCAACGCGAAAAAGATCGTTTCACTTCCTGCGATGTTGAAACGAGTCGCCGGACGTGAATTCCCCGCGCTCGTTGAAGTTCGCGGAGAGGTCTTCATTTCACTCGCAGAATTTGCGCGGCTAAACCGCGAGCGCGAAGACTCTGGCGAGCCGATTTATGCGAGTCCGAGAAACCTTGCGGCAGGAACATTGAAATCTTTGTCGCAAGGCGACGCTTCTTCACGGCGACTCGATGTTGTTTTCTACGGGCTGGGTGGAGTTGAACCGGCGAGCGCGATCCCGCCGAGCCAGCAGCTGCTTCTCGCGCAGTTCAGCGACTGGGGTTTGCCGACGGTGAAAAACTCTCTGGTGGCGCATTCTGTCGACGGACTCTGGTCGGCCGTGCAACAGATGGGCGCGTCTCGCCAGAAGTTCGCGTATCCAACAGACGGAGTCGTCGTGAAACTCGACTCAGCGACGGATCAGCGGACGCTGGGCAACACCGAACACGGGCCCCGCTGGGCGATCGCGTTCAAATTTACTCCGGAGCGACAAGCCACGCGTTTGAACGCGATTACATTACAAGTCGGGCGGACAGGTTTGATCACCCCTGTCGCCGAACTTCAGCCAATCCGGATCGGTGGCGCGATGATCAGCCGCGCCACGCTGCATAACGCCGACGAAATTGCGCGGCGCGATTTGAGAATAGGGGACTACATTACGCTCGAGCGAAGCGGGGAAGTGATTCCCGCGATCGTTGGTGTCGACTTGACGCGTCGGCCGGCCACCGCAGCACGATATGTTTTTCCCCCGACTTGTCCGGGTTGTGCACAGTTGCTCATGCGTCGCGACGGGCAGGTCGCCTGGCGTTGTGTGAACCTAAACTGTGGGGCGCAACTCAAACGACGTTTGCTTCACTTTGCCTCTCCCGCTTGCGTCGACATTCGGGGATTGGGCGAGGCGACGATTGGCACATTGATCGAATCGGGACGGGTACACAACGTATCCGATCTTTACCGACTGAAGCGCGATGACTTCCGCTCGGTCGGTCGCGGTAAATCCATCGGCGCTCTGCTTACCGCGATTGACCGAAGCAAGGATGCTGAGCTCTGGCGGTTCGTTTATGGATTGGGAATTCCGGGAATTGGCGGAGCCGGTGCCAGGTCGCTCGCGCTGCAGTTCGGCAGCCTCGAAGCGCTGGCCGAAGCGAGCGAAGGTGAGCTTCGACTCCTCGATGGAATTGGCGATGACAGCGCTCGGGCCGTAGCCGAATTCTTCGCACGTGCGGAGGTGCAGCAGATGATCTCCGACTGGAAGTCTCTCGGCGTCTGCCAATCTCACAGCCTAAACCGCGGCTGAGGTACTCACGGCGGTTTTGAGCGCGCCCGTGATATGACACGCTCGGAATCAGGATCGGGGAAATCAGGCGGAAAAAGGCCTTGCTTTAATTCCTACTGAACTAATGTAGATTGAACTGCTACTAAATGAGACTTTCCAAAAAAGGAGAATACGCGCTCCGTTCGCTCATCAATCTCGGCATCGCCGCCGAGGTGGGACGGAAGTTGGTCCAAGTCTCGGAGTTGGCCGACAGCGAACAACTTCCAGTGAAGTTCCTTGAGCAGATCATGCAGCAGTTGAAGGACGCGGGGCTCGTCGCCAGCGTCCGTGGCAAGTTCGGCGGCTACCGCCTGGCCAAGCCGTCCAGTCAGATCAAAATCGGCGAAGTGGTCCGTCTCATTGATGGACCGTTGGCTCCCATCGGTTGCGTCAGCCAGACCGCTTACGAGAAGTGCACCTGTCCGGACGAGACGCATTGCGGCCTTCGCATGCTGATGCTCGACGTCCGTAACGCGATTGCGGGAATTCTCGATCGCTACTCGTTGGCGGACGTCGTCGAGGTGACGTTGCGCAAACTGCGTCGCGACCAGATCCCGCTACCTTTTTCCGTCGAAGCCGAGAGTGCTTCCACGTCGGCCCGTCTTCCTGCCCGCCTCGCTCGCAAGCTCGCTCGGCGTTCTACGTCATCACGGCTCACCGAGGCCGACGGCGTGCTCCATCAGCTCCTCGGTGATTACACGATTTAAGAATCTGTCAGCCATGCCCACCACTCTTTCCAATTCCACACCCACTTCCGCGGCCGCCACACCAGACTGGGTTGCGCTCGTCCGCGAAAAAGTTGAAGGCCTCCGTTATGGCGTTGTGCAACTCGTCGTTCACGACGGTCGTGTGACACAGATCGAGCGAACCGAGAAAACTCGCCTGCTCTCCGGTCGCGATCAAGGGGCCGAATAATTTTCCCGCCGACCGGCTCCAGCCGGAGGCGTCATTCATCCAGCGCGTTTCGACCGCGTGCCGACCAGCCCTCTGGAGGTTCGCCAACTCTCATCTCAAATTATCATGATTCTGAAAGCCACCACCGGCGTCGTTCGACCCGCTCTTGTCCTCCTTGCCGCACTTCTTGCGGGTACCTACACCGTTCGCGCGGACGAGCGCGACGAAGACATCAAATCCCTTCGCGAGCAGATCCGTCTGCTCGATCAAAAACTTCGCGTCCTGGAGCGTAAATCCGAGCTCAAGGAGGAAGATGCCGCGACCGCCGCGAAAGCAGCGCCCAAGATCACCGTTAACGACAAGGGCGTCACGCTCGCATCCGGCGACGGTGCGAACTCCATCAAGTTGCGCGGTCTCGTGCAGCTCGATGCCCGAACATTTTTCGGCGACAACGGCATCACCAATAATTCCTTCGTGCTGCGCCGCGCCCGGCTGATCACCGAGGGAACGTTCGCGAAAAATTTTGCATTCCAACTCGTTCCCGAGTTTGGCGGAAGCGCAGTGAGTATTCTCGACGCGAATCTTTCGCTCACGCTGAACAAAGCGCTCACGATTAAGGCCGGCAAATTCAAAGTGCCCGTCGGCCATGAATTACTCCAATCGGATTCGTGGACGTTCTTTAACGAGCGCGCACTTCCGACCAATCTCGTCCCCAATCGCGACGTTGGCGTCCAACTCGGCGGCGAATTGTTCGCCGGTACGGTCACGTATGCAGCCGGAGTTTTCGGTGGCGTATCGGACGGCGGCAGCACTTCGAATTCGGATTTCGACAACGAAAAGGATGTTGCTGGCCGGATTTTCGCGACGCCTTTCAAGAGTAGTACGGACTCTCCGTTACAAGGTCTCGGCATTGGACTTTCCGGCAGTTTTGGCCGCGAAAAAACCGCCACGGCTTTGACCACTGGTTATCGCACTCCCGGTCAGCAAACTTTCTTCCGCTACCGCACCACCGCAGTAAACGACGGTCAGGTCTGGCGCGTGTCTCCGCATCTTGATTACCGCAACGGTCCACTTGGCGTCATCGGCGAATACGTCGTGTCCGTCGTTAACGCACGTCCGACCGCCACCGGGGCCAAGGCTGAGCTCAAAAACAAAGCGTGGCAGGCCGCCGTCGGCTATGTCCTTACCGGCGAAGATTCCTCGTATGGCGGCGTGGTTCCCAAAACCAACTTTGACCTCGCTGCCGGAACCTGGGGCGCGTTCGAGGTCGTCGCGCGCTACGAAAATCTCCGCGTGGACGATGCGGCGTTTCCTCTGTTCGCCGATCCGGCGGCGAGCGCTAATGAAGCTTCGACAATTGGAGTCGGCTTGAATTGGTACCTGAGCAAAGCCGTCCGCGCGACGTTCGACTATTATCAGACCGAGTTCGAAACGAACACGGTCGCTCTCACGACGCCTCTCCTCCGTCAGGATGAGAAGGCGCTCATCACCCGTTTCCAGGTGGCATTCTAATCCGCGAAATTCTTCGCCTCACGACCATGAAAAATCTTCGTTTACTCTCCGCTTTTCTCGCCACCTCGCTCATCAGCGCCGTCGCCTTCGCCAAAACCGTCGAACTCAAAAACGTTTCCTACGATCCAACGCGCGAACTCTACACCGAATACAACGCCGCCTTCGCCAAGTTCTGGAAGGCGAAAACCGGCGACGATGTCTCGGTGAAACAGTCGCACGGCGGCTCAGGCAAACAGGCTCGCTCGGTCATCGACGGCCTCGATGCCGACGTGGTCACGCTCGCCCTCGCCGCTGACGTCGACGCGTTGCATCAGTACGCCAAACTCATTCCGCAGGACTGGCAAAAGCGCCTGCCCGATAATTCCGCGCCGTACACGAGTACGATTGTGTTTCTCGTGCGAAAAGGAAACCCGCAGAAGATCAAGGACTGGGACGATCTGGTGCGGCCCGGGGTTTCCGTCATCACGCCCAATCCCAAAACGTCGGGCGGCGCACGTTGGAATTATCTCGGCGCGTGGGCATTTGCCTCGAAGAAATTCAACGGCGATGAAGCGCAGGTGAAACAGTTCGTCAGCGCGCTCTACAAGAACGTATCGGTGCTCGACAGCGGCGCGCGCGGCTCAACCACAACATTTGTGCAGCGCGGAATCGGTGACGTTGCGATTGCATGGGAGAACGAGGCATTCCTCGCGCTGAAGGAATTCGGTGCGGACAAATTCGAGATTGTCATCCCGTCGCTCAGCATTTTGGCGGAGCCGTCGGTGAGCGTTGTCGATAAAGTAGCGAAGAAGAAAGGCACGACCGAGGTCGCGAAAGCGTATTTGGAATATCTCTACTCGGACGAAGGTCAGGAAATCGCCGCGCATAATTTCTACCGTCCGCGGAGTCCCGCGGCAGCGGCGAAATACGCGAAAACCTTTCCGAAGCTCGAGCTGGTGACGATCGACGATGTCTTTGGTGGCTGGACCAAAGCGCAGAAGACGCATTTCGCTGACGGCGGAGTTTTCGATCAGATCTACATGAAATAATCTCTCGCTCATCGCGGCGCGCTGTTGAGCCGTTCGCTCATGCGCGCCGCCGGTTTGCGGCAACGTCAACCTCTGACGCATCTCAATGATGAACTCTATTTTTTCCCGGATTGTTCCGTCCACGCCTGCTGGTCCGTACGACCGGGCCATCGCGGCAAGTTCGATTCTGAATCGACTCAGTGGGCTTTACGTTTTCGCGCAGCAGTCTGAGCACGTGTTCGCTTCGCCGCTCGGACCGTTTCGCTATCAAGGCCGGTCAACTCACGTTCCTCGATTCGCTTTTTTTGGACCACACGCCTCGGAGGTTTCGTGGCGCGTCGCTTTTCTGGCGGGCTTTGATCATCGCGATCTGCGCTCATCGCAGTCGCTGCTGGCATTGCTCGAGCATCTTTCGCAGCACGTGGAAGACGGATACGGTCTCAACCTCACTTTTTTCCCGATTGTAAACGCAGCTGGATTTTTCCTCGGTGCCGCGCCGCGTTCGCTTGCGACTGCGCATTGGGGTCGCTCGGCTGCGCCGGAGATTGATCTGCTCGAAATCGACGCGCGTGTCAGCGGCTATCATGGTTTTGTGCGCGTCGAAACAGCTCCCGCAGAAGACGAGATCATCAGTATTCTCGTTCGCGCTCCGGCCGGCTTGCTGGCGGGGCCGGATGTCGAGCTGATCACGTCCGAGGACACAGAGCCATTCATCGTGCGCTTCGAACGCGGAGCGCACGGAGTTGCTCCGCTTTGCGGTCCCTTGTCGGTTTCGGACGATCTCTCAGTTAGCGCTTTTGAACTCACGCTTCGAATCCCCGCCACTTGGTCGGACAAACGGTACGAAGAGGCGGTTCGCGCAATTCTGAGCCGGTTCATTCTGCGTTACCGCGCGTTTCAATCCTACGCCCAGCATCTCTAATCGCGCTTCCCGTTCACGACTCACTTGCGCGGCTCGATCGTTCCGGGAGCCGCGCGGGGGGACGGACTCACACTTTTTTTCTCGATGGTGACTCACTTCAAATCCTCAGAATCGCGCGATCCACGCGCCGTGCTCAGCCCGCTTGCTGAGTTTGGGGCTGATCGTGGGATCTTGAAGTCGTCCGTCGTCGGAGAATTTTTATGTAACGGCCGGCGCTATGAAATTCCGCGTCTGCAAATCAGTGGACCGAAGGCGGGCCACGACCAAATCCGCCTCGGACTTTTCGCCGGAATTCATGGCGACGAGCCGGCGGGTTGTGCAGCGCTGGTTGAGTTTGCCGCCGCGCTCGCCGCTGATCCGAAGCGCGCGGCTGGTTATGAGCTAATACTTTTCCCCGTCATAAATCCCACCGGCTATGAGCGGGGAACGCGGGAAAATCACGCGGGTTTGGATCTCAATCGACAGTTCTGGTGTGAATCGACTGCAGCTGAAATCCATTTGCTGGAAGAAGAGCTCAGAGTTCAGCGCTTCGACGGAATCATCACGCTGCATGCGGATGACACGTGCGAAGGTCTCTACGGTTATGCCCATGGGCGCACGCTGGAAGAAGCGCTGCTCCGACCCGCGTTGGAGTCCGCCTCACGATTTCTGCCGCTCGATGGACGTGCGATGATCGATGGGTTTGTTGCGCGTGAGGGTTTGATTCACGAGTGCTTTGAGCACGTCCTTTCGGCGCCGCCGGAACAGCGGCCGCGCCCGTTCGACCTGATTTTCGAAACACCGGCGCATGCACCGTTCGGCTTGCAAGTGTCAGCGGCGGTGGCTGCGCTGGATACGATCATCTCAACTTATCCCGGTTTCATCGCCTACGCTCAAGATATCTGATGTCGCTCGCCCGCTCACAACGTTCCGTCCTGCCTGGCTTTGGGCTTTCGCTTGGCTTCACGCTGGCGTATCTGGGAATCATCGTGCTCGTGCCGTTGTCGGCAGCGTTTCTGCGCACGGCTGGAATGAGCTGGGCTGAATTCGTTTCGGCGGTCGCTTCACCACGCGTCCTTGCCTCCTATCGATTGAGTTTTGGCGCATCATTTGCAGCGGGTGCGGTGAATGTTCTTTTCGGACTCATCGTCGCGTGGGTCTTGGTGCGCTACTCGTTTCCGGGAAAAAAAATCGTCGATGCACTCGTCGATTTGCCGTTCGCGCTGCCGACTGCGGTCGCGGGTATCGCGCTCACCGCGATTTATTCGCGGAACGGCTGGATGGGCTGGCTCGAACCGCTGTGGCTCGGTGGTGTTAGCCGCCTCGAAGCGTTCATTCCGGGTATCGCGTGGAAGGAATGGCTTGGCGTTAAAATCGCGTTCGACCGGCCCGGCGTGTTCATCGCGCTGACGTTTATCGGACTCCCTTTCGTTGTACGGACGTTGCAGCCCGTGCTCGAGGAACTGGAACCCGAACTCGAGGAAGCCTCGGCCACACTCGGCGCGACGCGCTGGCAAACGATGAGGCGCGTCATTCTTCCTGAACTGATGCCCTCGTTGATCACCGGTTTCACCTTGGCGTTCGCTCGTGCACTCGGTGAATACGGCTCGGTGGTGTTCATCGCGGGCAATCAGCCGATGCACTCGGAGATTACGCCGCTGCTCATCATCACGAAACTGGAGCAGTACGACTATCGCGGAGCCACGGCGATCGCGGTGGTTTTGCTCGTCGTATCGTTCTTTCTCCTGCTGCTGATCAACCTGCTCCAAAAGTGGAGCCGTCGTTATCACCGCGTCTAGCCCAACATGGCCGCCGTCGTCACCAGTCTCACTGCTCATCATCCGTCCGCGACGCCCGCGTCGCGCGCCACGCAGGATTCACTGTGGGTGCGTTGGACGCTTACAGCAGTGGCGCTGCTTTTTCTCGCCTTCTTTTTGGTGCTCCCGCTGGCGGCGGTTTTTACCGAGGCGCTGCGCAAAGGCTTCGGTGTTTATCTCAGCGCGTTTAAAGATCCTGATGCACTCGCCTCCATTCGGCTCACGTTGCTCACCGCCTCGATCGCGGTGCCAGCCAATCTCATTTTTGGTGTGGCCGCGGCTTGGTGCATCGCGAAGTTTAGTTTCCGCGGAAAGAGCGTTCTCACCACGTTGATCGATCTGCCCTTCGCGGTTTCGCCCGTGATCTCGGGTTTGATTTACGTGTTGGTTTTCGGCCTGCAGGGCTGGTACGGCCAGTATCAGAATGCTGAGCACCCTTGGTTTCCCTGGCTGCAACACTGGCTCGTCGAACGCGACTTCAAGATTATCTTCGCTGTGCCCGGTATCGTGCTCGCCACTACGTTTGTGACGTTCCCCTTCGTCGCGCGGGAACTGATTCCGTTGATGCAATCACAGGGAACGGACGAAGAATACGCCGCCGTTACTCTGGGCGCGAATGGCTGGCAGACGTTCTGGCGGGTGACGCTGCCCAACATCAAATGGGGGCTGTTCTACGGCGTAATTTTGTGCAACGCGCGCGCGATGGGCGAATTCGGCGCGGTCTCGGTCGTGACTGGTCACATCCGCGGCGAGACGAACACCATGCCGCTGCACATCCAGATTCTCTACGAAGATTATAACTCGGCCGGTGCCTTCGCCGTCGCGTCGCTCCTCGCTCTTCTGGCGATCGTCACGCTGGTCCTGAAGAGCATCATCGAGTGGCGCCACGCGCAGTCGCGCGCAACTGAAGCCGCCTGATCCCTCTCAGCATGAGTATCACCGCCACGAATATCACGAAAACCTTCGGCAATTACACCGCACTCGACGGTGTTAGTCTGAATGCGCCGAGCGGTAAGCTGGTGGCGTTGCTCGGTCCTTCGGGTTCCGGCAAAACCACGCTGCTGCGCATCATTGCCGGGCTCGAATTCGCGGATGCGGGAAGCGGGCAAATCGGATTTCACGGCGAAGATGTCACGGGCGTCCCGGCCGGAAAACGAAAAGTCGGTTTCGTGTTTCAACATTACGCGCTCTTCCGGCACATGACAGTGTTTCAGAATATCGCGTTCGGTCTGAACGTGCGTCGTCAGAATCGTCCGTCGAAGCCAGAAATTGCGGATCGCGTCCACAAGCTTCTGAAACTCGTCCAGCTGGACAATCTTGGCGGGCGTTTTCCGAATCAGCTCTCCGGCGGCCAGCGGCAACGCGTGGCGCTCGCTCGTGCGCTCGCGGTTGAACCGAAAGTACTTTTGCTCGACGAACCGTTTGGCGCGCTCGATGCCAAAGTCCGCAAAGAGCTCCGGCGCTGGTTGCGGAAATTTCACGAGGAGATTCACCTCACCACGCTCTTCGTGACTCACGATCAAGAGGAGGCGCTCGAGATCGCCGATCAGGTCGTCGTGATGAATCAGGCCAAGGTCGAGCAGGTCGGAACTCCGCAGGAAGTCTACGACCGCCCGGCGTCTCCCTTCGTGTATCAATTTCTTGGTAACGTGAACGTGCTCCGCGCGCAGACTCTCGCCAGTGTGGGCGCGCACGACTCCGGCGCGGCGGCGCTCGAAAACGACGGGCAGGTCTACGTTCGACCCCACGATATCGAAGTGGTGCGCGACGAGCCGGGCGCGACGGGTCTGGTGGCCGTGCTCCGTTATATTCACGCGGCGGGCGCGCAGGCGCGGCTTTCGCTGGAGCAGGTGCAAAATCGCGAGCCGGTGGACGTGGAAATTTCCCGAACCGAACTCGCCAACCTTGATTTGAAAGTGAACGATCTTGTCCGGCTTCGTCTGCGCCAAGGGCATTCATTTACTGACGATTACGCTATTTAATCCCCCCAACCTAAAACAACCCATACAACCATGGCTAAGATCCATAACGACATCACTGAAACGATCGGCAATACACCGCTGGTGCGGCTGAATCGCACCGCGGCCGCACACGGCGCGCAGGCGGAAATTCTGCTCAAGCTGGAATTCTTCAATCCGCTCTCGAGTGTCAAAGATCGTATTGGTTTTTCCATGATCGATGACGCGCTGAAGTCCGGCAAAATAAATTCGAACAGCGTCCTGATCGAGCCGACCAGCGGAAACACCGGCATCGCGCTCGCGTTTGTCGCGGCCGCGAAAGGTCTGAAGCTCATCCTCACGATGCCGGAGACGATGAGCGTTGAGCGGCGGAAGCTGTTGAAGATTCTTGGCGCGCGTCTCGTTCTCACCGAAGGCGCGAAGGGCATGAAGGGCGCGATCGCGAAAGCCGAGGAGCTCGCATCGAAGATTCCGAATGCGATCATTCTCCAGCAGTTTTCCAATCCCGCGAACCCCGCGATTCATCGCAAGACAACCGCGGAAGAAATCTGGCGCGATACCGACGGCAAAGTGGACATCATTGTTTCTGGTATCGGCACCGGTGGTACGATCACCGGCGTCGGCGAAGTTCTGAAGCCACGCAAACCTTCGTTAAAGGTGATCGCGATCGAGCCTGACGCTTCGCCTATTTTGTCGGGCGGTCAGCCAGGTCCGCACAAACTGCAGGGTCTTGGCGCCGGTTTCATTCCTGCGATTCTCAACACGAAGATCTACGATGAAGTCATTCGCGTGAAGGAAACCGACTCGGGTCCGGTATCCAAACAGATCAATCAGTTGGACGGCATTCCGGTTGGCATTTCCTCCGGCGCAGCGGTGTGGGCCGCGATCCAGCTCTCAAAGCGCCCGGAAAACAAGGGCAAGCAAATCGTCGTGATCATTCCTTCGAGCAGCGAACGCTATCTGTCGACGTGGCTCTTTGCCGACGTCAACACCGAGAGCGATTCGATCGACGATCTGCTCCCAGCTGCTGTGACGGCCTGAGCTTAGGCTCAGTCAGTCACTGCAGACGTTAGCTCGCGACCGATCACCGCTCCGCTTCGGCCTAGGTCGGTCGCGCTCTCAAAAGCTGTTTCGCCATGGGATTTTCCATCGTGAAACAGCGATGGACCGCACTGTCGGTTCATTTTCGAAATTCACCTGTCTCTTCTTCGCAATGTGTAGCACATCTGCCGTTCAAAATTGCACCGTGGCCATCATTGGCGGCGGAGTGAGCGGGACATTGGTTGCGGCCAATCTCCTCCGACTCGCGCGCACGCCGATCAAGATCGTTCTCATCGAACGACACCTGCCGCTGGGCCGGGGCGTGGCTTATCGCACGGAGTGTCCCGATCATTTGTTAAACGTGCCGGCGGCGAGAATGAGTGTCTGGCCCGATGAGCCGGATCACTTTGTCCGCTGGCTGCAGGAACACGGCGGACAGGCTGGCGTTCCCAAGCACGTCGAGGCGACGGATTTCCTTCCGCGATGGTTGTATGGCACGTACGTTGGGAGCGTGCTTGCCGAATTGCGGTCGAAGGCCGCACCCGAGGTGATTTTTGAAGTGCTGAAAGGCGAGGCGATCGATGTGGAGGAACGCAGTGAGGGCGGGGGATTAATCAAGCTCGCGAGCGGTGAATTGCTCGCCGCCGATCGCGTGGTGTTCGCATTGGGAAATCTCCCCGGAGAATATCCCCTTCACCGGGCTCTGCCGATTTATCGGAGTCCCCGTTATGTGCACGTTCCGTGGCGGGGGAATGAACTCGATGACATCGACGCGGACGACGAGGTGCTGCTTGTCGGTCAAGGTCTGACGGCGACTGACATCGTCGTTCAATTGAACCGCAGGGGGCATCGTGGAACGATCCACATTCTGTCGCGAAACGGATTGCGCCCGCAGGTCCACCAGCGATACGAGCCTCGCCCTTCGTTTCTCGCGAGCGAACCGCTGCCCGCGACCTTGGGCGAATTGGTGCATCGCGTTCGACTGGAAGTGCGGCGCGCGGCGGCAGAAGGCGTTGATTGGCGTGCCGTGATCGACGGCTTGCGACCGTTTTCGCAAACGCTCTGGCAACAGTTCTCCGCGGATGATCGCGCACGATTCATGAAGTATGTGCGGCCTTTTTGGGAGGCGCATCGGCACCGGCTCGCTCCGCAAGTCGCGGCCGTGATCGATCAAATGACCGAGCAAGGCCGTTTAAAATCGTACGCTGGCCGTCTACAAGTACTGGAGGCAGATGCTACGGGAGTTCAGGCATTGTTTAGGCGACGTGGAACGATCCAGCACGTGTCGTTGCGCGTGGCGAAAGTGATCAACTGCACCGGACCGCGGACGGATTATTCCAAGTACCAGCATCCACTTTTCATTCATTTGCTCGCTCGTGGTTTGATCGATCACGACCCGCTCGCTCTCGGCATCAATGCGCTACCGAACGGACAGGTGATGCGTTACCGTGGTGCGCCGCTCGACTGGCTCTTCACGCTTGGACCGCCCATGAAAGGTGTGCTGTGGGAGACAACGGCGGTCTCAGAGATTCGCGCGCAGGCGAAAGCACTCGCTGAGACGCTGTTGAACAGTCAGCGCTTCGCCGAGCGCGGCTGACTGGCTTCGTGCCAGCGGTAGAAACTCACTCCGATCGCCGCCAGGGCGACGCACATCCCAACGATTTTCATGCCGGCTCCGGCCAGGAGCTGATCACTGGCGGCGGAGAAACCCGCAACCAGCCGGGGTGCGTATTCGTAAGTTGGATAGAGAATATCGTCTGAGAAGGTGATGTAAGCGAACACCGGCGTCATGCCGATCAGCACAGCCAGGAAGTACAGCATTTGCGCTGCATAGCTGATGGGCGGAAAAACCTTCGATGGGCTGAGCATGGGCCACCAATAGAAAATGGCGGCTCCGAAAAACATCAGATGCTCGAGCACATGGACGACTTTGTCCCGCAGCGCCCAGTCGTAGAGATACGGCATGTGCCAGAGTGAAATCACCAGCGTGTAGACGATTCCGCAAATCAGAGGATGGGTCAGGAAGCGGAGAAGCCGCGACCGCGCGTGTGCCTTGAACGGCAAATCGATTATCCACGATGGAATCCCGAGCAAAAACAGAATCGCAGCCGGATAAATCAACAGTTGGTGCTGAAACATATGCGCGCTGAACAGGAATCGTTCGCCGATCTGGTCGAGCGGTGAGCCCACCGCGAGATAGAAAATGACCAACGAGGCATAGAACCGCCAGGCGTGCCCGCGCGGAAAGTTTTCCGCGGGTGCGATCCGCGCCCGCAACGGCCCCGCAAAGATCGCCCAAAGCCAGCCGACCAAGACCAGCCCGCCGACGAGGTAGGGTTCATTATGCCAGTGTCGCCAGTCTATCATGTTGAGGTGAATCGAGGGATTCGATCGACGCGGTCACGATTCAAACGCATTGCATCGTTCTTGATCGAAGCGATCAACGAAACTCAGGGCGGCCCCAACACGTCCAATCCTTGGTGTCGGTTTTCCCCGGAATTGAACGCAGGATCAGCTTGGCCTGTCCTGACTCGCTCATTGGTAAATCACCATCGAACGTGAAGACACCGCGATCCGCGATTTTCGCTACAGGATTCAGTTCACGATAGTGTAGGATCGTCTGGCGCGTTCCGTCAGCCCACACGATTTGAAAACCAGCACCGTCGGTCACGGGATCGCCCTCGGCGGCGCCCGGACGAAAGCCGTAAGCGACGCGGACATGCTTCGCCTCGCGCGGGATCTTTACCGTCACCGAGCCGGGCGCGTGCACCAGGCGCACGGATACATTATCAATGGTGATCAGGTTGGTCGGGCCAGGATAACGCGACTCGATTTCGCCCGCGTCTGTAACGAATTTCATCGCGCTCTTGCGGTGGTAAACGGTGAACAAGGCGTCCATTTCGAGTAAGCGACGCCCGTAAACGGAGAGCCGTTGCGCATCGGCGAGAACATCGAAGTCCCGAACCTTTTCGTAGGTGCCCGTGAGGAGTTGCGGCATTTGCTTTAGCATTTCCTCAGCCTCTCGCGGTCGCAGGACGAGCCAGTCGGGTCCGAGATAATCCACGATCATGGCCCATTGCGCCCCGACTTTTGCGTGAGCCTCTACCACTTCCCGCGAAGATAATCCGGGCCAGTCGTAGGTCTTCAGCCCGGAGAAAAAACCGATGTAGCCAAGTGGTTCCAGAAACACGCGATCACCGGGCGCGGCATTCTTCGCCAGCCATTCACCGATCGGTCGGCGATTTCCGCTATCGATGTGAGTTTGCAGCGCGGCCATCTGGAGAGCTGCGGCGTGTAGCATCCAGGCTTGTACACAAATTTGAGCGCCACCTGCCAGAGCGACTCCTCCGAAAGCGAGCGTTTGTCCAAAGCCGGCACGGCGGCGTGCCCAATCAAGAGCTTGTCCACTGAGACAGCCCCACGCAAAAAACGCCAGCAGCGCGGTCGGCGGCAGATACCACGGAAATGGGAAATAAGGGAAGAAAGTGAGGTACACGTGTGCACCGAGGAAGGCTGCCGATGCGGCACGAATCTCAGCGCGAACGTACGGTAGAAACCATAGGCACGCCGTGACGCATCCCATTACTCGCGCTGCTAGAATTAGCGCATCAGGCCATCCGCCGGCGACGTAGTAGGTGGGAAGAAATGCGGCATCGATCGTGGACGAGCCCTGCCATGCGAGCGCTGGCATTTTCACCAGCGTATGGAGCAACGCACCGAGGCTCCACGTCACCGAAGAAGCTGAAGCCTTGGCCACAATCGTGTGTGGCACCGGCGACCCATAATAGATCCATGCGCTGATAAACCACGGTAGATAAAGGGCCGTGCAAACTGCACCTGCTTTCAAGAAAAGGCCGAGCCACGCTTTCCTTGTTAGTCCAGAGCGAACAGCATCGTTGAATATCCAGGCTCCCGCCGCGAGGAGACCAATGTAGATGAAGCTATCTGGCCGGGTCCACATGAGGCCGCCCCACGCCACTCCGAGATGAAGCCACCGGCGCTCCACCGAAGGAGCAAAAAGCGACCACAGCGTATAGGCCAGGAAGAGCAGCATGAAGCCGGTCTCCATGCCGTTGATACTGAAGTCGACGCTCTTCGAATCCGTGCAAAGCCACGCGACGGCCAACAGTCCCGACGCCATTGCTGCCTCCCGAAATCTGCGTACTGTCGCGAATAGTAATGCGGCTGCGCCGCCAAATGCGCCGCAGCTCATCAGGCGAAAAATCCAAAGCGTGGCGGCGTCCGAAGTATTAAATGTGAGCAGACTGGCGAGTGCCGGCAGGAGAACGCCGAGAGGTGACGTGAAGGTGTGGAGCCGGTCGCCAACGTTGAAAACCAGACCATGGCCGGTCGCTAGATTTTTGCTCGCTCGATAGGTGATATAGTAATCTTCCCATGCGTGCTGCGTGAAGAGGGCAAATATACCCGCGCACGCGAAAGCGGTGAAGAAAACTGCGGCGCGCGGATCGTTCAGCTTAAGCCAACGGCGCATTTCAGGAGCGAAAGAAGGAAGCCATTCGAAAAAGGAGAAGAACTATGCAAGGACGAGCTACTGCTGTTCAAGACATAGCCGCTGACCGTTTCGCGTAAAACGCGGGCCGACTCGGGAACAAAAAAGGCGGCCCGGAGGCCGCCTTTTTTGAAATGCGCTGAGAATCGTTAACTCAGTGAGCGCTCGTTTGCGCGGGCGCTTCGGCGGCGGTGAGCGGCCGGCTGTCTTCAAAGGCGAAAATGTTGAGCAGCGCCCACATCGTCCCGCCCGCCAGAATCAAACCGATGAAAAACAAGATCGTGCAGAAAGCTTTATCCCACCGCAGATGCATGAAGTAGAAAATAACGAAGAGGAACTTCACGATCGACAGAATCACGAGCGCGGAGATCAGCAGCGTTTTGTTGAACGGCAGTCCGATGGCGACGATCTCGACGCCGGTGATGACGGCGAGGAGCATCGCGATCTGCACGTACGCCCAAAATTTGTTCTGGTCGGCGTGGGCGTGTGATTCCGGTGCGGCGGTGGCGGAAGGGGAGCTCATGGTGAGACGATGAAGAGGGCTTTGATTAATTCGCGCCTGCGCGATCAGAGATATTCGAGCAGGTAGACGGCTGTGAAGATCACGATCCAAACGATATCAACGAAGTGCCAGTAAAGCCCCATCGTCTCGACATCGATCGCTTCCTTCTGACCCACGCGTCCGGTGAACGAGTAAATGTACATCGAGATCAGCCAGATCACGCCGATGAGCACGTGAAGGCCGTGCGTACCGGTGAGCGTGAAGAAGGTCGTGCCGAGAATACTGTTCGTAATCGTCATGTGCTTCTCGTGCACGAAGTGCCAGAATTCCCAGACTTGGCAGCCGAGGAAGATCAGTCCGAAAAACGCGGTCGTGAGCAGAGAGAAGCGCATGCTCTTGAGGTTTCCCTTCTGAATCGCGTTCACCGCCAGCGCCATCATCAGCGACGACATCAGCAGGATGAACGTTGAAAACGAGGTAAGTGGTACGTCGAACACGACGCGTGGCTCTGGATTTCCCGCCGGCGGGTGGAGCCGGTAGATGAGGTGCGTGGAAATCAGCGTGCCGAAGAACATGCAGTCCGACGCAAGAAACGCCCACATGAGGAGCTTCTTGTTCGGAATGCCGGTCGACGTGGACGCGTCATGATGATGATCAACTGTGCCGGTGGCGGCGTGACTACTCATTTTCGGAAATCAGAGTTCGGAGACGGGAGATGGTTTGTGAGCGTCGCAGGCATGCGCCGATGACGATTCAATCAATGCTTCGCGTGGCTGTCCTCGATCGGATTACCGTTCTTATCGAGGTGGAGGTGATAGCCATCAGCGCCTTCAAGCGCCCACAGGAATACGCCAGCCAGCATGATGAGTCCGCCGACGATCGCGAGACCGAGCTTGAAATGAACCCCGGGCTCCGGATTGGAGTCCAAGCCGCTCGTGGCGTAGGCGCCGATCAAAATGCCAACGCTTGCGACGAGCGGGTAAATCGATTGGTGCGGCATGTGAATACCGCCGTGCTCATCTTCCGCTTTGGCGTGTTCGGATTTTTCCTTCGAAATCTCCTCCTGGTGATGCTTCTCATACCAGAACGCATCGCGCGCGTGAACGGTGGGAATAACGGCGTAGTTATGTTCAGGCGGAGGATTGGGGAGTGACCACTCGAGCGTGCGACCATCCCACGGATCACGACCGACTTTCTCGCCCTTGAAGTAGGTGTAGAGCATCACCGCAAAATAGATCACCATACCGAGTCCGAGGATCAACGCGCCGATGGTCGCGATGAAGTTACCGGTATTCCAACCCATGTTGCCGTCGTACGTGAACGTGCGGCGGGGCATGCCGTTCAGACCAAGGAAGTGCATCGGGAAGAACGTCACGTTGAAGCCAACGAAGATCACCCAGAAGGAGAGCTTGCCCCAGAACTCGCTGACTTTACGGCCAAAGATCAATGGGAACCAGTAGTGAATGCCAGCGAGCAGCGCGAAGATCGAACCGCCGATGAGAACGTAGTGGAAATGGGCGATGACGAAATAGCTGTCCTGCTGCTGGGCGTCAGCTGGCGCCGCTGCGTGCATGACGCCGGAAAAACCGCCGATCATGAACATCCAGATGAAACCGAGCGCGAACATCATTGGCGTGCGCATCTGCAAGTGGCCGCCCCAGATCGTGCCGACCCAGTTGAAAATCTTAACGCCCGTGGGGACTGCGATGGCCATCGTCGCCAGCGAGAAAGCGGCCGTCGCAACGGTGCCCAAGCCGGTGGTGAACATATGATGGCTCCAGACTGCGAAACCGAGAAAACCGATCGCAGCGCCCGAGAAGACTACAATCGGATAACCGAACAGTGGCTTGCGTGAGAACGTTGGAAGAATTTCCGAAACGATACCCATCGCCGGCAGAATCAGAATGTAAACTTCCGGATGGCCGAAGACCCAGAAGAGATGCTGCCAGAGAATCGGCATACCGCCGTTGGAAACCTCAAAGAAGTTCGTGCCGAAATTGCGATCCATCATCAGCTCGACGAGCGCAATGGTGATCGCGGGGAACGAGAGGACGATCAGGAACGAGGTGATCAACGTCATCCATGTGAACACCGGCAGGCGCATCATGGTCATGCCCGGCGCACGCATGTTGATGATCGTAACGATGAAATTCAACGCGGCCGCAATGGAGGCAACGCCCAGGAGTTGGAGGCCCATTACCCAGAAATCAACCGAGTGTTGTGGGATGAAATTCCGTGAGGTGAGGGGAGCGTAGCCAAACCAGCCCGCATTGGGAGCGCCGTCTTTGAGGAACCAGCCGACGTTCACGATGATCGCCCCTGCGAGGAACGTCCAAAGCGAGAACGCGTTGAGTCGCGGAAAAGCGACGTCACGTGCGCCGATTTGCAACGGCATGATGAAGTTGAAGAACGCGGCGCCCAGCGGCATGACGGCGAGGAAGATCATCGTCGTCCCGTGCATGGTGAACATCGTGTTGTACTGCGCAGCGGTGAGCAGCGTGTTGTTCGGCACCATCAACTGCAGCCGGATCAGGAGCGCTTCGCCGCCGCCCACCAGGAAGAAAAACAGCGCGAACATCCCGTAGAGGAAGCCGATCTTCTTGTGATCAACCGTCGTGAGCCAGCTCACGAGGCCGGTCTTGGCCGTGGGGCGCCAAAGAACGAGCGGTTTTGAGGGAGCTTTGGGCTTCTCTACGATGAAATGGGACTTAACCGTGGCATCCATGGGTGAAAATTATTTGAGGCTATGAAGGTAAGCGACGAGCGCTTGGGCTTCCTCTGAATTGACCGTGATGTTGGTCACCACTTTTCCGTCCGGCTCCACCGTCGTATATCCGCGCATCGCACCGATGCCGTGATACATCTTGTTACCGGGTTTTACTTCGTTCGGATTCATGATCCAACGAGCGAGTTGGTCGTTATTGTTTTCAAGCAGACCGCCTGCGATCGTGGTGCGAGCACCCACGTGAGTGAGATCAGGTGCGGTGGTGCCGATTCCATCGTGTCCACGAATGGTGTGACAGGTGACGCAATTTTTTTGCTGAAAGATCTTCCGGCCCTTGGCGATCAGGGCGGCGTCTTCGTCTTTGTCTGGATACTGTTTCTCGCGCCAGGCATTGAGCGGATCGAGTTCGTATTTGTCGGTGTAACCAGCTTCGTTGCGCTTCCAGTCCGTGCGCAGCGCGGCGAACTTCGCCGTGGCCTTGCTGGAATCAGCCGCCGTTGCCGCGACAGTCCGGGCAGGAGCTGATTGCTGTTCGAGCCACTCGTTGAATTCTTTCGGTGGGAGAGCAATTACTCGGAAACGCATCACAGCATGAGAATCGCCGCAGAACTCAGCGCATTGACCCCAGAAGTAGCCGGGCTCGTCAGCCTTCAGCCAGAGGAAATTCGCGCGATTCGGGATCATGTCGACTTTGCCAGCGAGGCGGGGAACCCAGAAGCTATGGATCACATCCATCGAGCGCAGGTTGATATGCACCGGACGACCCGCGGGGATCACCAGCTCGTTGCTCGCGACCAGTTGACCGACGTCTTTGATCTGCTCGTTGGGATATTCGAAACGGAACCACCATTGGTAGCCGACGGCGTTAACCGTGTAGGCGTTTCCTTTGTCTGCTTCAGGAATATCGTGGGTGAACCAAATGCCCTTGAGAGTGGGAATCGCAATGATGACCAGTGCGAGAACCGAGGCACCAATGAGCCCGAGTTCGATCAGAGGATTACCGTGTGACTGGGCGGGCGGCTCGGCGTGTTCGTCCGCTTCCGTGCGGGCACGGAACTTGAGCGTGGCGTACGCGAGGACCGATGCGACGAGGATGAAAATAATAAACGTCACCCAGCAGGTGACGTAAAATATTTGTAGCTGACTATTTGCGACGGGGCCGGCCACGTTGATCGTGGATTGCGGGCCGCTCATCTTCCAGAAATTGAAGTCGCAACCAGCGAAAAGCATCACGCTTCCGAGGGCCAGAACGGTCCGGCTCCAATGGGCTGGGAGTGTTCGCGCGAGCGAGGTGGTGAAGAAGGAAAACAAACGCATGTGTGCAGTCGTGAAAAGAAAAGGTGCGAGCGGTGGACGCCAACCCTCAAGAGAGTTCGCGAAGGTAAGCGCATTTCAAGCCATATTCCATGAGACTTTGCGCGTCGTAGGCGATCAGACAGATCACCTATTAATTCCTCTGTGTTTTGCATTAGCGCGACGGGTATTTTCTCTTGGCGATTGCGCTCAGTTCATCGCTATGGGTAATTAGGAATTATGAACCTCCGTCTACTCCTAGCGACCTCGCTCGTTGCTTTCGTTTGCTCCGCTTGTGGTCAGAAAGACTCCACGAGCACCACCACCTCATCGTCATCCGGATCGGCCACCGCGACAGCTCCGGCGGCGAAAGCGGGTCCTCGCACGATTGAAATCACCGCGGGCGACAACATGAAGTTCAATATTTCGTCGATCGAAGCGAAACCCGGTGAAGAGTTAAAAGTCGTTCTCACCAATATCGGAACGCAGCCGAAGGAAGTCATGGGGCACAACTGGGTCCTTTTGAAAGCTGGTACCGATGTCGCCGCATTCTCCGCCGCGTCCGTCACTGCGAAAGCCACGGATTACGTCCCAGAAGCTTTGAAGGATCAGGTCATCGTTCACACCGCACTACTCGGGCCCCGCAAATCAGACGAAGTCACTTTCAAAGTGCCTGATGCTCCGGGCGATTACCCGTTCCTCTGCACCTTCCCCGCGCACTATCAAGTGGGCATGAAGGGTGTTCTGAAAGTTAAGTAACGTAACCGAACTTTAAGGACGAGTGTCGCTCGTCGAAATTTTCAAGCCGGGCTCATCAGCCCGGCTTTTTTACGCGTGGTCCCCGCGCGTCCGAACGGAGGGACGACTCGCCGCAGGCGAGCAAGCCCCTGTGCGCCTTCGGCGCATCCGTGTCGTCAGTGCCCGACTCGGTCCACACGGAGGTGGACCCTCCGCAGTCGGACCCAAGGTGATCCTTCAGTTCGCCGCCGGCCACCACTGATACAGAAAAAAGTAAACGAGCACGCCGGTCACACTCACGTAGTACCAAATCGGGAAAACCCATTTCGCCCACGCGCGGTGGCGAACGATGTTTCCTTGAATCGCGAAGAGAAATGTCCGCGGCACCAGATACGCTACGCTGATCGCAAGGATGATGTGCGAGATCAGCATGGTATAATACACCGTTCGAATCGCGCCGGTGCCACCGAACGGCGTGTGCACTCCGCGGATCAGCGCTTTGTGGGTGACGTAGCCCACCAGAAAAATCGCTGAGACCACCATCGCCGTGATCATTACCTTGCGGTGAGCGGCGATGCGGCCGGTCTTGATGAAAACGTATCCGATCGAAATGAGGATCGTGGCGATCCCGTTGAGCGTCGCGTTGAGCGCCGGAATATCGTGAACGGTCATGGAATGAAGATCATCCGGTCGGCCACGAGCGCGCAGAGAACGAGCGGCAGGTACCCGATGGAGGTGAAAAATAATTTTCGCGCTGCGACATCACGCGTCGAGGGCCGCAAAAAAACCAGCGCGCGCCAGATAAACCAAACCCCTCCGAGCACAGCGGCCGCTAAATAATAATACGTCGCCAGCCCCAGAATCGTGGGGAGCACGCTCACTGCGACCAAAGCGATCGTGTTAAGCAGGGACCACAGCGCCACGCGTTTGCCTGATTCGTCGAGTACGGGCAGCATCGGAAAATGCACGGCTGAGTAATCGCGCCGATACGTCCACGCGATCGCCATGAAATGTGGGATCTGCCAGAAAAATAAAATGCCGAAGAGGATCCAACCCAGCGCAGAAACTCGTCCTTCGCCCGCCGCCCAGCCGATCAATGGTGGAAACGCCCCCGCGATCGCTCCGATCTCTGTGCTCCAGCGCGACGACCGTTTCGCCGGCGTATACCATCCGAGATACGAGAAAATCGTGAGCAGGGTAAACAGCGCCGCGAGCGGATTCACCTTGGCGAACAGGAGAAACAGCGAGGCGATACACATCAAAATTCCCAGGATAAACGCCGATCCCGTCGCCACTTTGCCCGCGGGGATGGGGCGATCCGCCGTGCGCTTCATGCGCGCATCCGTTTCGTGCTCCAGGAATTGATTGAGCGCCGCGACGCCCGCCGCGGCGAGCGACGTGCCCACCACGACGAAAAATAACTTCCAACCGTTGCTCGGCGGACGCGCGGTAAGATAGCCGACCAGTGCCGTGAGCACCGACAGCAAACTCAACCGCGGCTTTGTGAGCTCGAGATAATCCGAGAAACGAGCGCCAGTCGCAACGGGTTCACTCATGGTTGAACTTTCGCTCTACGTCCTCGCGCGAAGCAATCCACGAGAGCCAGAACGTAACTGCGAGCGTAAGCGCGCCGACCGCAACATGGCCCGTTGTCATCGCAGCCGAGCGTTGCGTCCAAATAATCTGTGCGCCGAGCATGATTTGAACGGCGATTAAACTCACCAGCATCGAGGCGCCCAGCCGCATGCCGATGGAAGCGGCGCGATCGGTCCGAATTTTAAAAGAGAACCAGATCAGCGCGACCGCCAGCACCGCGGCCATCACGCGGTGGGCAAAGTGAATCGCCACGCGAAAATTCCATGCGTGCGGCAACAGTCCGTGCTCGGGTGTCGAATAGGGAAACGTCGGAATCGCGAGCCCCGCGAAACTGTGGCGCATTATGGCAGCGATCGCGAGTTGGACGAAAAGCAGCGAGCAACATACCACTCCGACACGACGCACGCTGTCGCTTACAACCGTGCCGCCCTTGATCCATCCGCGCGTGCAGGCCACTGCGATCGCGATCAATGTGCAGACAAACAACTGCGCCAGACACGCGTGCAACATTGCAAACAAACGCCCGACGCTCGTATCCACCATTTCGACATGCTGGTGTTCCAGGAGAACCCGGAGCCCGCCGACGACGGCTTGCACGAGCACAAGTGCCACCGCAAAAATCGCGAGCTTGCGGAGCCAGGCGCGTTGTTCGGTCCGCCAAAGCCACACCGCGAGAATGATCGTGATCGTGCTCATCAAGCCGGCGCTCAACCGATGCGAGTGCTCCGCAAACATCGCGAGATTGTCCATCCAGCCAGGCGGGTTGAGTGAACCGTTCGAGAGCGGCCAGTCCGCGAAAACCATGCCCGCGCCGATGCTGGTGGTAAACGCGCCAAGGATCACCAACACGAAGACCCAAACGGTTCCAAACGCCGCAAACCACGCGAGTGCGGGCTTGTAGTCGTTGGTGCGTTGAAGATTCGAAGCGGAGGCCATGAGCAGTGAAGCTCGCGAGCAGAAGGGCCGTTGCTGCCGTCCGCAAACCCTTTGACAAATTTATCTGCCGGCGAATCCGTAGTGGTATGGAATCTAATATCGTCGGCTCGTCAGCAGACGTAAAAAGCGCCGGCCTCGCTCCTTGGTTTCGCGGTGGAGCGCGGCGTTTCCTCGGTTGCGGACTCGCAGGAGTTTTGCTGCTCACCAGTTGTTCGCGGACGGAGACTGCGGCGAAAAAAACGGAGACCGGAAAACATTATGCGTTAACGGGCGAGGTGATTTCCGTTGATGCCGCCCGCAACGTTCTTGTGGTGCGTCACGATGATATTCCAGGACTGATGCCGGCCATGACGATGGAATTCGCGGTGTCCCCGGGTGATGCGGCGGCAGCGAAACCGGGGCAACACATTCGCGCGCAATTGTTGCCCGTGGAAAAAGGAGACTGGCATCTCGAACAAATCTGGCCCGCTGATCCATCCGCGATGACGACCGTGGAGACGCAAGCGAATGCTTTGCGGCAGGACACGCTCACCCGTGGCAAGGGAGCGTATCGGGAAATTGGTGAGCAGATTCCCGCGTTCGCACTCTACGATCAGACGGGCGCCGTGGTGCAGAGCGCACGGTTCACTGGCAAACAGGTGATGCTGAATTTCATCTTCTCGCGCTGTCCCGTGGCTAACATGTGTCCCGCCTCGACGATGAAAATGATGTCGGCGCAAAAACTCGCGCGCGAAGCCGGGGTTAAGAATCTCGAGTTGATTTCAATCACGCTCGATCCCACCTACGACACGCCGGGAGTATTGAAAGAATACGCGGCGTCGCGCGGAATCGATACCAGCAACTTCTCGTTTCTCACCGGCCCGGAGAACGCGATCAAAGATCTCCTCGCGCAGTTCGGCGTGATCGCAGAATTCGAGGGTGACTTGCTCAAACACACGTTGACGACGCTGCTCATCAACGAAAACGGCCGCATCATTCACCGCGCAGACGGCAGCGCATGGGAGCCCGCGGAGTTCGTGGCAAAGATGAAAAAGATATGAGCGATCGTAAAGTAGCGCAGGCTTCCAGCCTGCATCCCAAGCAGGCTGGAAGCCTGCGCTACCTCGAACCTGCCCAGTGGCGGCAGATCGGACTCATTACGATCGGCGCGATCGCAGTCTTCGTTTTCCTACGCTGGCTGCCGACGGGCACGAATCTGAGTCACATGGATTTTCGGGTGGATGCAAAAAATTCCATCGAGTTCTGCGATCCGCTGAATCCGCAATTTATTCCAGTCGTCGCCGTCGCCTCACCGGTTTCGTTGACGTTGAAAGCGTCGTCTGCGCATGCGGGTGAGCCGGTGGATGCGACAGTCACATTGAAAACCGCGAGCGGGAAACCGATCGCAACGGAAGACCTGCTCGTCGTGCACACGAAGCGATTGCACCTCTTGATTTCAGATCCTTCGCTCGCTGACTATCAACACGTGCATCCGGAAGCGACGAGTGTGCCGGGTGAATGGCGTTTTCGATTCACGCCGCACGCGAGCGGTGCGTATCGGGTTTTTGCGGACTTCACTCCTGCTGCAACGAATCGGGGCCTTTATGCCAATACCGATCTCAACGTGGAGCCGTCGGTCGGCACGGGCTCGAAAGAAAATTCCGCACCGGCAAACGTATCCGCTGCTTCGAAGGACTACGTGTTTGCGCTGACGCCGGCGACGACTCCCGTGCGCGCGAAGCAACCGGTGGATTTGAAATTTACCATCACGCGCGCAGATGGCGGATTGGTGCCGCTCGAACTGGTGATGGATGCGTACGCCCACCTCGTCGCGTTTGATCGTGCCCGCAGCGGTTTCGCCCATCTTCACCCGATGCAGACCGACCCTGGGCAGGCGCCTGATCGCACTCGGCCTACGTTGAATTTCAAAATCACCATTCCGTCCGCGGGACGTTATGTGATTTGGGCGCAGATCAATCTCGCCGGACACGAGACGTTCGTGCCGTTTTGGTTCGACGTGGTGGAGTGAGTTTTTTCTCGAGCTGAGTCATCGTGTCGAGAAAAGCGGTTTCGAGATTCACGTTGTCATGATTGAGGTAGGGCGGGACCGCTGGGCCCGCCGATATTCGGCTCCCACTGGAAACTCCATTCAGTCGGATGAACGGCCAATCCCTTTCGCACAGGATTCATCCGAATGTAGTGAGGCTTTTCCTCGTAACTTTTCTCCGCTCGTAAGCGGTGGTCGAAGAAATCGCGTTGCCAGCGGACACCAGCTCGCTTGGCCGTGATCTCCTTCCAGTTCGAGATGACCTTCTTCATTTCGCGATCTCGCGGAAAAGAAATCAGCGCGTGGAGGTGGTCCGGCATGAGTACGAGCAGATGAATAAACCAGTCCCCGCGAGCGACGCGAAATCTTGCGGCCTCGAAGAGGGCGGCTGCCATTTTAGAAGTGCAGAGCTGATTTCCGCCGCGTTCAGCGCAGCAGATGGTGACGAAGAAAATCGCATCTGCACGAACCCACGGCGGGTAGCGTGAGGCAGAAGCTGGCGCATCGGCGCACGTGCGTCGGATGGTTCGGAAGTCATGCGACGTTTCGGCGGGCCCAGCGGTCCCGCCCCACCTCAGAACTTCAGATGCTTCACCGTGACGCCGTTATTGATCAGTTGCTTTAAGGAATCGATGCCGATCCGGATGTGATCGCTCACGTAATTCTCGTCCACGAGTACATCGCTTTTCGCGGTCTTTACGCCTTCTGGAGTCATCGGCTGATCGGAAACCAGGAGCAGCGCACCTGTGGGTATTTCGTTGAAAAAACCGGTCGTGAAAATCGTCGCGGTTTCCATGTCGACGGCCATGACGTGGATTCGCTTCAGGTATTTCTTGAACACCTCGTCGTGTTCCCAAACACGGCGATTCGTCGTGTAGATCACGCCCGTCCAATAGTCGCGCGCGTGATCGCGGATGGTCGTCGAGATCGCTTTCTGAAGAGCGAACGCGGGCAGCGCGGGCACTTCCGGCGGAAAATAATCGTTGCTCGTTCCCTCGCCGCGGATCGCGGCAATCGGTAAAATAAATCCACCGACTTCAGCGCGGTGTTTCACTCCACCGCATTTCCCGAGGAAGAGGACGGCCTTCGGTTTAATCGCGCTGAGTAAGTCCATCACGGTCGCCGCCGTGGCACTGCCCATGCCGAAATTGATGATCGTAATTTTGCCGGCGGTGGCGCTCGGCATCGGTTTATCTTTTCCCTTTACCGGCACGCGATGCCATTGCGCGAAGAGCTTCACGTACTGGCTGAAGTTGGTGAGGAGGATATACTCGCCAAATTCCTTGAGCGGCACGCCCGTGTAGCGGGGGAGCCAGTTTTCGACGATTTCGCGGCGTGATTCCATTCGGCAATCCTGCACCGCAGTCGCCCCAAGCGCACGGAAAAACCAGAGGTGCCGTAATGATGCCTTGGACACGCCGTCCGCGCGAATGACGCGACGGTTTAGGGTGAGATGTTAATGAGTGTCGGCGTTCGGGTGGACATGAGCGGCCGCGCGATCAGGATGCGGCGTATGCAGAAAACTTCCCCGCCTCGATGTTTTGTGCGTCGGCCTGCTGAAGCGGTGGTGGAAGCATTTTTGCGAGAGCAGGCAGGTTCCGCTGTGAGTTACGCGGAAGTAGGGGCGTCTCGTAGCGGAACGCCCGCGGGCTACACGCTCGATCACAACCGCGTGCGATTGGGGCAAGGGGAGCACGTTTTCCACGCGGCGTGTGAGGCGCTGCGTGCGTGGCGAATGTTTCCCGCTTCGTGGACGCGCATTTCTCCTGTGTTTGCGCCGCTGCGTGAAGGCGTGATCGTTGCGATGCAGGCACACGCGCTCGGACTTTGGTGGCTCAATGCCTGTCGCATTGTTTACGTCATCAACGAAAAAACGCCGCACCGCCGATTCGGTTTTGCGTACGGGACGTTGCCCGCACACGTCGAGCAAGGTGAGGAATGCTTCAGTGTGGAGTTACACGCCGACGGTGCTGTGTGGTACGATTTGCGGGCATTTTCGAAACCGAGTTTCTGGCCGGTAAAGCTGGCGAAGCCGCTCGCGCGGATGTTGCAGCGGCGATTTGTGCGCGATTCGCAGCGCGCGATGCGAGACGCCGTCGTGCAGAAGGAAATCGTGACATGACTGTGCAGCGAACCGCGCTGTGCGGAGGAATCGTTTGGTTGGTGTATGCCTGGACGCAGGTGCCCAACGTTCGGCATGAAGCGTGGGCTCACGCCCTGTTGTTACTCGCTGCGCTCGTGCTCGTGCCGCTCGCGCTTGAATTGGTCGATGAGGATACATCGAATAACGAACCTGCCGCGGATGAAAACGCGTGGGTCGCGCGGCTGACGCGATGGACTCGACGCGCGCAATTTCCGGCGGCGCTCTCGCTCGCTTGGTCATGCACTCAACCCGCCGGCGGATGGGCCACAATAGCCGCAACACCGTGGGTGCTGGTGTGCATCGCAATCGCGGTGAGAGGTTGTTGGCGATTGAGTGAGAGCGGCTGGAAACGTTCGCTCGACGAACTCTGTATCGATGGCGCGCTGATGTTTTTGGGTGTCGGCGGTGCGTGGATTTTTGCTGATCGCACCGGGTTTCGTCCGCTGAATTTTTCGCAGGCGATTGTGGCGCTGACTGCGGTGCATTTTCATTTCGCGGGATTATTGCTGCCGATCGTCGCTGGCTTGACGGTACGTGCGTTTCCTTTGTCTCGCATGGCCTCTTGCGCTGC
>CBRAFL010000015.1:0-29528 GCA_967755055.1 uncultured bacterium | reverse complement strand
GGCCCGAATTGCCATCGACAAGGCCGCGGAGTCTCCGAGCATGTTGGCTCCATGGTACAACTAGAACACCTCTTTGCACAGAACCGCGCTTGGGCGGACGCCATTCGGGCGGAGGATCCTGATTTCTTTTTGAAGCTCTCGCGGCAGCAGTCGCCGCAGTATTTGTGGATTGGATGCTCCGACAGTCGCGTGCCGGCGAACGAGATCGTGAACCTGCTTCCCGGCGAACTGTTCGTGCATCGCAATATCGCCAACGTGGTGGTGCACACGGATCTGAATTGTCTTTCCGTAATGCAGTTCGCCGTCGATGTGCTGAAAGTGAAGCATATCATCGTGTGCGGACATTATGGATGCAGCGGCGTGCGGGCGGCGTTGCGTTGCGACCGAATCGGACTCGCGGACAACTGGCTGCGTCACGTGCAGGACGTGGGCGAAAAACACAAAGCGTGTGTTCACGCACTGCGCGGCGAGCAGCTTCGGACAAATCGTTTGTGCGAATTAAACGTCCTCGAGCAGGTCAGCAATGTTTGCCAGACGACGATCGTGCGTGACGCGTGGGAAAGGCGGCAGTCTTTAAACGTGCACAGCTGGATTTACGGCCTGAAAGACGGACTCCTCCGCAATCTTGGGATGAGCGTTTCGTCGGTGGAAGAGTACGAGCCGCAGTACCGCGCGGCTTTGGCCGCAATCGAATCCGGCGAGCCGTTCAGCGCGCCAGTGTAGGTGGCGCGCTGGCCGCGCAACGATCGAGTTAGATTAGGGTGTTTCTTCGAAATACTCGGAGGATGAAACCGCTAATGGGATCTGCCAATGGGCAGATCCTTAGGTACCCTTACGCCTGATCGGCTCCAGAATAAGAAATGGGGTCTGCTGATCGCAGCCCGCGATCAACGGGCTCCAATCACCTCAAGGAGCAGGCGAATAGCCGTAACCATTTGATCAAGATTTCCCCATTGGGAAATCCCATTAGCGGTTCCTCTCCGGGGTTCGGATTTTTATTTGGACGACACGCCGTAGCTCTACATTTCTCCCGGCAAATACGGCGTTTCGGTGTGCACGGTGTGCTGGTTGTCGAGCCGCCGGGAAAAATCCAGCGGGTCGCCGACGCCCACGGTCCCGCGTGCAACTTGATAGGCCCAGACTTGAAAAAACGTCAGCGTCGCTCCGCCGAAGATCGTCGAGAAAGCGCCATCCACCGCGTCCTGTCCGCAGGAGACTTTGATGCGGCCGATGCGTGGCACGTGGAAGCGCGCATCCGTCGTGAACCAATGTCCGCCGAGATAAACTTCAGCGTACGCGTGGAAATCCATGTGATTCTCCGGGTCAGGAAAACCGATGTCCGGCAAATGTCCGGTCACGTAGCGCGCGGGAATGTTGAAGGTGCGATTGAGCGCGATCGCGAGATGCGCGAAATCGCGACAGACGCCGTAGCCGCGTTGCAACACATCCCACGCCGAGAGATCCACCCGACCAGACATGTAGCGATACTCGATGTTGTCGTGAATCCACTGGCTGATCGCCATCACGCGCGGCCAGCCGTGCTCCACCGTCCCGAATTTTTCCCAGGCGAAATCGCCTAATTTATCGGAATCGCAATAGCGACTCGGCAACGCATAACGCAGGACGGCGGGCGGCAGTTCACCGGGTGGGAGTGGCGCCGCAGAAGGCAGGCCGTAATTATCGGGCTTCGACGAAACAGCGACGATCGCATCGTGGCGGAAAAAATTCGCACCGGGCGCGAGTGAAACTCGCCGGACTGAGTTGCCATGACTATCCGCGAACTGCTCGGCGGGAAGATTATTGCCGAGCGTGATCGCTTCAAACACGACTGCGTGATTGCGGTCCGGTCGCGGCTGCAGGTTGAGTAGCAACGAGGCGGTGCCCGTAACTTCATAGGCAAGGCTGCAACCAATGCGGACCGTGAGGTCAAATTGCGGTTCTTGAATCAAATCGATGCCTCATTGCGCTTGTGGGCGTCGTAACCTTTCAGTCGAGAAAGAGCGACGCCTCATCAACGCTGCGGCAAGCACACGCAACGGTGCAATCGCGAGAGGTCAATGGTAGTGCGTGAATCGGCATGAAACTTATTCGCGTCACGGTTTGCGGTAGAGGAGCTCGGCAGGCGCAGGCTTCCAGCCTGCATCCGTCGAACAGCAGGCTGGAAGCCCGCGCTACCTCGAACCACCGGACAACACCCCGAGCTTAGTCTCTGACGCTTTTCTCTGCAGGTTGCCTGGCTTGAGAATCCACCGGCAGTGGCAGTCGGATGATGAAAACCGTTCCTTCGCCCACGACCGTTTCGAATCCCAGCGAGCCGCCGTGTTGATCGACAATGATCGATCGAGCGATCGCCAGCCCCTGGCCAGTGCCTTTGCCCAGCGGCTTGGTGGTGAAGAAAGGATCATAAATCCGATCCCGCACCTTTTCCGGAATGCCCATACCCGTGTCGCGAATACGAACTTCGACCCAATCGCCATCGTGCTTCGCGCTGATCGTAATCACGCCTTTGCCCTGGCTGCCGTCGCGCACGCGATCGGCGATGGTGTGCGTGGCGTTGATGATGAGGTTGAGCAAAACTTGACTGAACTCGCCGGGGAAAACCGGTACGGCTGGCAGTGCTGGATCAAAATCCGTCGCGGCATCGGCGATGTACCGCCACTCGTTGCGCGTGATGGTGAGCGCGTCGTCAACGACTTCGCGGAGGTTGACGCTTGTTTTGTTCGCGGTGCCCGGATGGGAAAAATTGCGCATCGCCTTGATGATTTTCGCGGTGCGCGCGACGCCGTTCAGGGTCTCTTCGATGGCCTTGGGAATTTCAATCGCGAGGTAGTCGGTGCCGGCCGCCGCGCGAGCGGAACGCACGGCTTCGAGTTGAACCGGGCTGACCGTGCCCGACTCTGCCGCGGTGAACAACTCGCCGTAGCGCGCGAGCATGACCTGTAGATCGGCAAACGCGTCTCGCAGAAAATGCGTGTTATCGCCGATGAACTGCGTGGGCGTGTTGATCTCATGCGCGATGCCGGTTGCCAGCTGGCCGATCGACTCGAGTTTCTGCGCCTGACGAAGTTGGAGCTCGAGTTTGCGTCGCTCGGTGACATCGCGTGAGACCATTAAAACGCCTTCGATCCCGCCATCGCGATTGCGAAAGGGTCCGCATTGGGTTTCCAGCGTGAGCAAGGTACCGTCTTTGCGGAGCGCGCGAAAATCACACACCTGCTGCGTGCCGCGTTGCATGCAATCACGCGTGGCCGCCGCGACTGCTTCGCGGTCGTCAGGATGCACGAGGTCGAACGTACTGGTCTCTGCCAGATCCTTCGCCGAAAAACCGAATAGTCGTTCGCAGGAAGGACTGCGATAAAGGGCCCGTCCCTGAACGTCGATGATCTCGACCACATCGCCGGTATTTTCGGTGATGAGCCGATAGCGTTCCTCACTCTGGCTGAGTTGAACGGTGCGGCGTCGCACCATGTCTTCGAGTTGATCGACCTGTTGATGGACTTGTTGCTGAAGGCTCCATTTTTCCGTCAACGCCGCGGCCATTTGCAGCACTTCGATGTTGTCGAACGGCTTTTTCAAAATCAACAGACGCTCCGATTGCCCGAGTTTATTCCCCATCTCGTCCCACGAATAATCGGAGTACGCGGTGCAAAGAACGACCTGCAGATCCGGATCGACCTCCCAAATTCGCGCGGTGGTTTCGATGCCATCCCACCCAGGCGGCATGCGCACATCCATAAACGCCACCGCATAGGGTTTCCCGGCAGCCACGGCGCGTTTGACCAGCTCAAGCCCTTCTTGCCCTTGGTGGGCTGACTCGAGTTCGAATCCGATCGGATGAGTCGGTGTTTCCGGCGCGCCAAACAACGCCGCCTCGGCCGCCGCGTGAGCACTCCGGTCGCGTGGATGAACTCCGAGAATCTTGCGAAAATCCTCATGGATTTCGCGGTTATCATCGACGATCAGGATGCGTCGGTTTTTCGATTCGCCTCCGGAATTCATGAATCGTTCCTTTCCTCTGGTTGCAAGGGGAGGTCGAGGATGAAAGTCGCGCCCATGCCCGGACCTTCGCTGTGCGCGCGCAGTGACCCGCCGAGTTCGCGAGCCGCGAGAGCGCCGCTGTGCAGACCGAAACCGTGACCGTTTTTGCGCGTGGTGAAACCGTGTTCGAAAATCCGCGTGAGGTTTTGCGGGGGAATACCCACGCCGTTATCGATGAGCGCGATTCGGACCCGGCCTTCCTCCTCCTCGTGAATGCGCACCGTGATCCGCTTGTCGGTGCGGCCCGACTCGTCGCAGGCATATTTCGCATTGCGCATCAGATTCACGAGGATTTGTAGCACCTTGTGCTTGTCGATAGTGACGGTGGGGCGGCTCGCATAATCGCGCGAGAGCGTGACATCGTGCCGTACAAATGCACCGGCATTCATACGGAGGGCGTCTTCCACGAGATCGGCAAGTGGGATCGTCTCGGTAACGCCGGAGATTTTCGCATAGCTCTGCTGCATGGAAACGATGTCCTTGATGTGCTCGATGTTTTTGCGCAACGAATCGAGTTCGGCAAGGATCTCGCGATGTTCCTCGGCCAGATGTTCGGCGAGGGTTTCCAAATAGCCGGGCACTTGTCGGCCGCGAGGATCGCTGGTGATGAACGCCCCAATATCCGCCTTGTGTGCGAGCAGCAGTGCGCTGACTTTGCCGACGTTGGCGGACTTTGATTCGCGCACCAAATCAGCTACGAGTGTGGCTGACACATTCACGCTGTTGAGCACATTGCCGACGTTGTGCAACACGCCCGTGGCGACCTCCGCCATGCCGGCCTGGCGAGACGTATCCAGGAGCTGCTTGTGGATATTATCCAGCGCGGCTTCCGCCACTTTGCGATCTGTGATGTCGACGAGCGTGCTGAGTTCCTGGATCTCGGTGCTCGCTGGATTGCGAAGATACCGCACGGTCAACGCGGCCCATTTGGGATCAGAGCCATCGGCGGCACGGTATCGTTTTTCGATTTCGTATTGATCGATCTCACCGGCTTCCAAGCGCGTATGTAAGACCGACTGCGCGGCGCGATCGTCCGGATGCGTCGCTTCGAGGTACAGTGCGAGATCCTGACAACGCTCGACCGGAATGCCGGTGATGCGGGCGAAGGTCGGGTTTACCATTCGCGTATCGACCTGGCCGCACACCATCCACGCAACGCCCACGGGCAGAGAAGTAAAAATGAATTTGAACCGCATCTGCTCGCGCGCGGCCTCGACCTGCACTCGCTTCAATTCGGTGACATCTACGACAGTCGTGAGACGCTCAGTGGTGCCATCGTCATAGTGACGCGCTTGCGCGGAAAATACCACCCATGTGGTCTGCCCGTCCAACTTGACGTAGCGTTTTTCCATTGTGAAATGGTCGATCTCGCCAGCCTCGAGTTGTCGGGTGAGGGCTGCCTGTTTGGGACGATCGTCCGGATGACTGATGCGATTAAAATTCCCAGGAATGTCCGCTTCCTCTCGCGAGGTGAATCCGCAAATGCGCAGGTGTGCGCTGTTGATCATGCGCAGCGCTTGTTGGTCGGGCCGTTCCGTGACGAGCGAGATGCCGACGGGCACGGATTCGAAAATAAATTGAAGCCGTTCCTGCTCGTGAGCGGCTTTCTCCTGTGCTCGCTTCAAATTGGTGATGTCAACCACTGTGCTCAGGTTCTCCCGCGTGCCATCAGGGAAAGTCTTCCGTTGGGTCGAAAACGACACCCAGGCAGTTCGACCATCCGGTCGAAGGTAACGCTTCTCGAGCGAGTACCGGTCAATCTCTCCGGCTTCAAGCCGCCTCTGAAGGTTTTTTTGGCGCGCATAATCGTCGGGATGGCTGATGCGTCCGAAAATCGAGCCGTCGCCCACCTCCTCACGGGTTACCCCGCAGATTTCCAAATGGGCGTCATTAATAACAAACGAAATCTGATCACCACGCAGTGAATACAAGGAGATCCCCACGGCGACGGAATCGAAGATGAATTTGAATCGGGCCTGCTCCAGCTCCGCCATTTCCTGTGCCTGTTTCAGCGATTGAGTTCGCTCGGCGACGCGTTGCTCCAATGTCTCGCGCGTCGCCTGCAAATTCGCTTCCCGGAGCTGGATTTGCGACAGCATCTCGTTGAAACCGTCGATCAGCAGCCCCAACTCGTCGTTGCCACGTTTCACCGCGCGCAAGGAATAATCCTTAACGGTTGCGACCTGACTCGCGACGGCGGCGAGGTTCGCGAGCGGTTCGGAGATCAACCGCTGCAACTTGGAGCCGATCAGGTGTGCGACGAAAATTGCGACGATCAAAACCGCACCGATGATGAATGCATAACGCCGCAATCGCTCCCGGATTCCTCCGAAATCAGTGCGCAGATAAATCGTGCCGACGTCCTCACCCGAGACAACAATGGGACGAAACAGATCGAGCCGACCGGCCCCAAAATACTCGGTCGCTCCGGCGGAAGGCGGACCGAAGTTGGTCCGGCCTGGCTCGCGCGAGTAAGTCGCGAACACATGCCCCTCGCGGTCGTAAATGCACGCCGCGAGGATATGCGGCTTCGCGCTCAACGCGCGCAAAGTCTGCTCGGCGGATCCGGCGTCGTTGAATGAAAGCGCCGATGCACTGTTGTAGCCAATAATCTCCGCCACGCTGGACGTATCGCTGACCAGCTCCTGTTTGAAGTTTACCATCTCGTAGACCACGAAACCTGCGCACGCCAGCAAGAGGGCGACAGTGGTGGTGAGCAGGCCGATCAGCGTCAGCTTGTGCTTGATCGGAAGATCGGAAATGCGGTGCATGAGAGGGGAGCTAGAATTTGCGGTGCACGTCGGAGGCGAGCTTCAGCAACTGTGCGCTGATCTTCAGTCCGCTATTTTCCGCCGATTCCAGGTTGATCGCAAAACGAACTTTGTCGCCTTCGTGAGTGAACGCGATTGTCCCGTCCGATGGCGGAGTGGCGAAGCTCTCGGACTCACCGACGGCGAGGACCGCGGCTTTCGTCCACGTTATGTCGGGAAGATTATTTTCTTCTCCAACAGGAATGAAAAGCAAATGGACGGTCAGCACGTCCTCTGCGGTTTGAACACGTTTCACGACGATAGGGCGGTGGTTCACCATTCGGCCTTTCACGATTTTCTCCAGTTCATCGCCGAATGGATTCTGCCGGAATATACCGATGACAATGGGGCTGGTCGCAGTTGGAAACCGTGCCGATGGCCACTCGACGAACTTGGTGAAATTGTACAGGAATGCCGCTTTGAGCTGATACTCTTTCGAAACGACCGCAGGCGCTTCGGCCGCCCACGCGGCCGCGGCTCCGAGGTGAAACAGACCGAGAAACACGAGCCGTGCCGGCCAACGCCGGACGACCAAAGGCCTGGCGAGGCGCGCACCCGGCACTGCCAGTCGCGTAAGGGCAGTGCGGGTATTCATCGGAGAGCGACGGATATTTCGTGGGCGGATTTCCTTCGGACAAGTTTTCATGACTTCGAAGGGCGTAGGATTTTGTGACTACGGGTTCTGTTCCGCACACAGGATCAGGAGAAATCCGACACCATCGACAGCCGAAACTTCACGCGGTGCCTCAACGGGTTTATCTCATCACGTACCCCGGCGGATCGGAGGTCTACTGAAGGAGCCAGCCGTGGTGATCGCGTTGAGGTTTGGAAGGATGCCGGTCGACGCGACGTGAAGCAGGCTTGTCAATCGCGACGGTGAGGATTCATCTGAGCATCCGTTCCCAACCGGCAGATCCCAAAATCGTTCATCAATATAACAGCTCAAGAATTATGAAGTATCCAAACTCCCCCACCGCATTGTGCAAAACCGCCCTGATTGCATTGGGCTGTGCTCTTGCGTTCGCCATCGTTCCCACTCCAGCCTTGAAGGCGACTGAGTCGTCCGCGCTGCAACCTCTCGCTGCCGAGAAAGGCAAGAGCCTGCCGGTGACGACCTCCTTCGAGAAAGTAAAGGGCGGCGAAAGTGGCCCATATGTACTGAAGTTAAAGAACGTTTCAAAGGATGCGCTCAAGGTGAGCGCGAAGGTGCTTCTCAGCGTCGCGTTTCATGCCGACTCGAAAGCTCGGAAAGTTCCTGAGCACGTGATCGAAGCAGGGCAGGTCTGGAGCATTCCTGATCTCGCCGCGGCCGACAAAGTCATCATCACGGCCGCAGGATTTGATCCGCTCGAGGTCGTCGTTCCGTAAGGTCTGCTCGTTTGGTGGCATCGCGGAGAACCGGCTGGCGAAAACGCGAAGGGGCGCCGTCCCCGCTCGTTCGCTACCGGTTCTCCCACTGATTTTCTGTTCGGAATTGGGGACGCGATCCCGGGCTGATTCCGGCTGCGTGAGATCTCCGAGAAGGAGCACTGGACGGTTCGCGTCATAGGCGCTGGGTTCTTCGCGCGCTCCTCGGGCACACTGGTTTTTCCGGAGGCGATCCAATCGATAAATTCGGCAGGTCGTGTAGAGTTTTCAGGGGAAATCCTGGCATAGGTAATTCTATTACGGCCGTTATAGTAGGGGCACTCCTTTCGCGAGTTTGACATAGGCGGGCCGCGACCCTCCGGTGTTTCTTAGTAAAAAATGACAGGTGAGTTTCCCCCGAAAATCGCCCGTGGAAATTATCAATCTGGTCCTCTGTTTTGACGGATTTTCTGCCGAATCTCTGTGGCCAAAAATAGGAGCAAACACTATGAATGTTAGACACTCAGTGTCTTTGTCTGCGCTGGCTCTCGCTGTTTTATGCCAGGCGCTCGTTGCGGCACCGTCTCCCAACGCTAATCCGGCTAGTTACACCCTGAAAAATAACACACCCGGTTTCATCAAGCATGCCGAGGATCTGGGGCCGACTGATCCTGCGACGGTGATCACTGTCACTGCGTGGCTCAAGCTGCGCAACGAAGGCAAGCTCGACCAGCTGGCACAGGAGGTGAAACAGAAAGGATCCGCAAACTATCAGCGCTGGATCAACCAGCCGACGTTCAATGATAGCTTTGCGCCCACTGCCCAATCGGTGAACGCGGTGTCGAATTTCCTGAAGGCGCACAAGCTCAGCATTCTCCACGTCGCCGAGAATAACTTCTATATCAAAGTGCAGGGTGCGGTCGCCGATATAGAAAAGACATTCCACGTCGACATTCATAACTATGCTCTCGACGGCCGGAATTACCGCGCGAACAACGCAGATCCGTCAGTGAACGATCCGGCGGGGGGGCAGATCGCCGGTATCACGGGTTTGGATGATGTGGGTTTCGAGCCGGCGCTGGCCCGAGCCACTGAACCAGATGGTACGCCAGCGCGCGGGGTTCCGCTCAGCAGTATCAGCCCAAGCGGTTTCGTCTTCGAAGGGCAGGCGTTCCGTGCTCCCGAAACCCACACATTTGGCGGCGGCGGAAACTCGGCCACGTATACAGGGAACCGTTACGGCGCCGACATCACGAACACCACATTGGGCCATATTGCTCCCCAAGGCTATTCACCTAATGAAGTGCAGACGGCTTATAATCTGAAACCGCTGTATCAAGCGGGCTGGGACGGTACTGGAGAAACCGTGGTCATCACGGACGCATTTGGCTCACCGACGATTTTTGAGGATGCGCAGGCCTTTGCATACTACAACCGCCTGCCGCCGATCACCTCTCAGAACTTGCAGGTGCTTCGTGCGCCCGGCGCCGCAAATAATCCCCACGGTGCGGGCTGGGATGCCGAGTCGACGCTCGATGTGGAATGGGTGCACGCCATCGCACCGGGCGCGAAAATCATTCTCGTCGTGGGGCCGACCAATCATGCCGACCTCGATGAGGCGCTCAACTGGACGGTCATTCACCACCTTGGCAACACGATCTCGAACAGTTGGGGCAGTCTCGAGGGCTTCGGTAATCCCGTGCAGTACGAGCGGGTGAATCGGATTTTGCAGCAGGCTGCCGTGCAGGGGATCGATGTGAATTTCTCCAGCGGCGACAACGGCGACGAGGCGGGCAGAGTGGGATTCGCCACCGTGAGTTTCCCAGCCAGTTCACCTTGGGCGACTGCCGTTGGCGGAACGAGCCTGAAGCTGAATCCAGATAACACGATCGGTTTTCAAACTGGGTGGGGCACGAATCTGACCAGAATCGCTGATACCGTTGCTTTGGGTAGTCCGGCCATGGTTCCGCCGCTCCATCTCGGCTTTCAATTCGGAGCCGGCGGAGGGGCGAGTCTGACTTTTCCGAAGCCTGCATTCCAGAGCGGGATCGCTGGGACGACGCGGCAAGTTCCGGATATCGCGTGGTTGGCTGATCCCTACACCGGCGCCGAAGTCTTCCAGACTATCGACGGCCAACTCCAAGTGTACTCGATCGGCGGCACCAGTCTCGCTGCACCCATGTTTTCCGGCCTCATGGCCATCGTCGCGCAAAAGGCCGGTCACGGGGTTGGCCAGGCGGCGGCGTTGGTCTACAATCTGCCCGCTGGCGCGGTCGATGACATCGTTGGTGTGACGTCCCCGACCAATGTCACGGGAGTGATCAACGGCACGCCGGTAAGTGCCGACGATCTCGCCGCACCACTCGGGATCACGGAGGATTACTATAGCGCGCTCTACAATAGTCCGTCATCCACTCGCTGGTTTGTCATCACGTTTGGGACTGACACTTCACTGGTGACGAAGCCTGGCTGGGACAACGTCACGGGTGTGGGTACGCCGAACGGCGTGAATTTCGTCAACGCACTCGCGCCATAAAACCGCCGAGTTGGAATCCGATTTGCCACAAAGACACGAAGGCACAAAGTCGGAGAGCAGACGGAATCAGGCTCTTTCTTTGTGTCTCTGTGCCTTTGTGGTGAGTCCGGGGTGGTTGGATCGTACGCCCGCGTCTCCTTAAAACTTATACGCGACCTTCACGTAATAGAACGCGCCGTTGAAGCCAAAGGGCGACACGCCGTTATACGGGAAAATGCCCACGTTGTCGCTGCCTTGATACGCGATGGTCGAGGCGATGTTTTTCTTTGGGTAAATATCGAACACGTTGTTCGCGCCAACCGACACGCTGAAGTTCTTGGTGAAATGAAAGGTCACGTCGATGTCGGTGAGCCATTTCGCATCGAAGGTTTGAAAGACTTGTAGATTGCTCGTTGGCACCGGCTGACCGGCGGCGTTGATGCTCGGCACCGCGGGTGCGAAGCTCACGTCGTAGCCTGGCGTGAGCGCCGCGATGCGTGCAGGCGTCCAGCCACTGTTATCGGTGGCGGCGGCGGTGACTTCGCCGTAGCGCACCTCGCGTACGAGCACGGACCAACGTTTGAAATCCCAGTTGGCCGAGAGATTCACGATGTCGCGCGGCTGGCCTTTTTCCATGCGCGTTTTTTCCGTGAGGTCGAAGAGCGGGATAAGCGTGAGCGTCTTCAGCGCAGCCGGTGTGTCGGAGAACCGCGTGACCTTGGTCGTGTTGTGATTGTAGCCGGCGGTCACGGTGAAATTGCCAGCGCTCGCGGTTTTCCATAGGTAGCGCGCCGTGAGATCGACACCTTCAGTGCGCGTGTCCACCGCGTTGGTGAAAAAGCGTCCACCGATTGCCTGGCTTTGCCCATTCGCGGCCAGGAAATTTTTAATCAACGACACGCCACTCGGATCGATAAACGTGCTTGAAAGCACGATACGGTCATCGATCTCGATCCGGTAAAAGTCGATCGACGACGAGAAGCCGCCGTGCTGCCACGTGGTGCCGAGCGATACGTTCACGGCCGTCTCCGGCTTGAGATCCTTCGCGCCGAGGAGCCGCGCAACCGGATCGGCCACGGGGAATGTTTTGTTGTCGAACGGCACACCGCCGATGAAATTCGTGGCAGTTGAGCTGAACCATTGTTGCGCAAGATGTGGCGCGCGGAAGCCGGTGCTCACGGAGCCGCGTAACCCCAGCTCCGGCGTGATCGAAAAACGGCCGGAACCTTTCACGGTAAACTGGCTGCCGAAATCCGAATAGTCCTCAAAGCGTCCCGCCGCCGAGAGCAACAGCTTTTCCGTAATCGAGTTTTCCACGTCGGCGTAAACTGCGGTGCTCGTGCGCGATTTATCCACGGCGTCGCTCGGCCGAAATCCGGGGAACACCTGTGCACCTGGGGCGGCGAGTCCGCCAGCGCTTGGGCCGTCCTGGATCGTGACCCCGCCGTTGCGATATGAGTCGGGTTCGCCTGCGCCGATCTTGTAATGATCCCGGCGGAATTCAGCGCCGAGGGCGACCTTCAGCGGCGCGTGCCATCCGAAGTCGAAGCGGTTGCTCAAATCGAGATTGCTGGTCCATTGGTCGAAACCCAGCTTGCCGGCATAAAAGCGCGTGGGGCTGGTGGAACCGAGAGTAGCGTTGGCGGTGTCGGTGATCGTGAATTTGAATGTGTTGACGCCGTAAACTGAGCTGAGATCCCAGTCCCAACCTGCGGACTCACCTTTGATTCCGCCACCGAGCGACGCGTCGGTGATGTCGCTGTTGATGAGTGGTAGAAATCCATTCGGGTAAATCGCGCGCACGGTCCGATCATCGCCCGCGCGGCGGAAGAACCCCGCGGACTCGCCGTCGCGAGCCGTGTAACCGCCGAAGGCATACACTTTCAAAGCGGCTGCGATCGGCACTTCTGCGTCAAAGAATACGCCTTGGTCCGTCGTCGCGGCGTCGCCTTGCCGATGGTTGACGCGATTGATCGTCTGCTCGCGTGGATCGAGCGTGAAAGCGGTCGTTGGAGCGGTCGCGGCACTGGTGCCGTTGCCACTGGTGGGAGTGAAACCTGAGCCGAAATTTCCGTTGATCGCGACAGCCCCGCCGGTGGTTGTGCTCGTGCCAAAATATTGCTGGCGCGTGTCGGGCGCGCTGCGATTGGTGTCCTCGCGATCGCGGTAAAACATGGTCAGGTGCAACACGCCTTTGTCTCCGAGCGGCACGCCGCCGAAAATCGAAGCCTCCACAACCTGGCCGTCGCCTTCCTTCGTGCCGCCGTAGGTCGCACTACCGCCGAAGCCGAGCGAGCGATCGAGCACGATGTTGATCACACCGGCGATCGCGTCCGAGCCGTATTGCGCAGAAGCGCCGTCGCGCAACACCTCGACGCGGCCGATTGCGCCGGTCGGGATGGCGTTGAAATCCATCGAGACCGAACCACGGCCGACCGTCCCGTTGACGTTGACCAGTGAACTCGTGTGTCGGCGCTTGCCATTGACGAGTACCAGCGTCTGGTCGGGTGCGAGGCCGCGCAGCGTGGCGGGACGAATATGATCGGTTCCATCGGCGATCGTCGCGCGGGGAAAGTTGAATGATGGCACCAAAGCTTGCAGCACCTGGCCGGTCTCGGTGGCGCCGCCACGGCTCAATTCCTGGGAGGTCACGATATCGATCGGCACGGGAGAATCGACGACGGTGCGATCACTAAAGCGCGTGCCGATGGAGACATATTCCTCAAGTTTCACGGGCTCAGTATTCTCCGCAGCGGGAACGGGAGCAGTCTGGCCAGACGAAATCGAAGTGCCGGCTGAGACGAGAAACGCCAAGGCGAACGCGATCGGTATCGAAATTCGGGATGCACGCCGGCGGGAACGATCTATGACGGGTCGGGTGGGTGTGGTGTTCATGCGAAAACGGAACCGACAGCCCAAATCGTGCCGGGTTACATGAGGAGTTATCTGCTTTTTACGGGACGCCGATTTGCCTTCGCCGATGAAGCTCCCAGCTTCGCCAGATGTCTCTCGTTCGGATGGCTGCACCGCTCATCGTCGCAAGTTCTCTGTTGGGAAACGCACCGGTCGCTCGCGGCGGACAGCCGGTCGCGGTCGAGGCTGAGCATGGGATGGTCACTTCTGTTCACCGCCTCGCGTCTGAAGCCGGGCTTGAGATCCTGCGCAAAGGAGGCAACGCGATTGATGCCGCGATCGCCACGGGCTTCGCGCTCGCGGTTGTCCATCCTTTCGCGGGCAATCTCGGCGGCGGTGGCTTTATGCTGATCCATCTCGCCGATGGCCGCGATCTCGCGATCGACTATCGCGAAACCGCGCCAGCCGCTGCCTCGCGCGACATGTATCTGGGGCCTGATGGCGTTCTCAAAAAAGGTTCCGACTCCTCCACGACAGGCTGGCGGGCGAGTGGAATTCCCGGGACGGTCGCTGGTTTCGCTCTCGCATTACGGAAATATGGCTCGGGCAAGGTCTCCTGGCCTGATGTGATCGAGCCTGCGCGCCGCCTCGCCGCCGACGGCCATCGCATGACCGATCACGCGGCGACAAGCTTTCGCCTGAAGGAAAAATTTCTGAGCCAGTTCGCCGAAACGAAACGGATTTACCTCAGGGGCGGCGAGCTGTGGAAACCGGGCGAGCTCTGGCGTCAGCCCGAACTCGCCGCGACGCTTTCGCGTCTGCAGAAATCCGGCCCGCGCGAATTCTACGAAGGGGAAACCGCGCAAAAGATCGTCACCGCGATGGAGTCGAATGGTGGCACGCTCACGCTCGACGATCTGAAAAATTATCAACCGGTGGAACGCGTACCGCTGCGTGGCACCTATCGCGGATACGAAATCGTTGCGATGCCGCCGCCGAGTTCCGGCGGCATCGCGCTCCTGCAAATGTTCGCGATGCTTGAGCCGTTCGACGTCACCGCGCTCGGCGCCGAGTCGGCTGCGAAAATTCATCTGTTCGCCGAGGTCATGCGTCGCGCTTTCCGGGAGCGCTCGGAATTTTTGGGCGATCCTGATTTTGTACACGTGCCCGTCGCCGGCTTGCTGGATCGCGCCTATATCGCGGAGCGAATGAAAACCTTCGATCCGTATCGCGCAACGCCCTCGGCCGGACTCGCGGCGGGACGGCCGGCCGGGGTTGAAGGGAAGTCCGAAGGTTCGAGTTTTAAACCACGTCGCGAATCAAACGAGACGACGCATTGGTCCGTCGTGGACGCGGCCGGTAATGCGGTGGCGAATACCTACACGCTCAACGGCGCCTACGGTTCGGGTGTGACGATTCCGGATACCGGCATTCTTATGAACAACGAAATGGATGACTTTACCTCGAAGCCCGGCGTGTCCAACGCGTATGGGCTCATCCAAGGTGAGGCGAACGCCATCGCGCCCGGCAAACGCCCGGTCTCGTCGATGACGCCGACGTTCGTGTTTAAGAACGGCGAACTTTTACTCGTCACCGGCACGCGCGGCGGACCGACGATCATCAACACCGTGCTTCAAGTGATCACGAACGTCATCGATCACGGAATGGACGTTGCCCAAGCCGTCGCCGCGCCGCGCATCAATCACCAGTGGATGCCGGACGTGATCACATATGAACCCGACGGCCTTGCTCCCGACGTGATCGATGAACTTCGCGCACGAGGCCACACGGTCGCACTGCGCAATCTCTACGACGAACAAATGTTGAATCCGCCGCGCACCGAGTATCTCCAAGGCGACGCCGAGACGATCATGATCGATCCGAAAACCCATCACCGCCTCGGCGCCGCTGACCCTCGTCAACCCGACTCTCGCGCGCTCGGATATTAAGTCGCAATGATGCAGGCCGATTTGCCCGCATGCTAGGTATCCGTGGTTTCTGAATGCAGCGCGCTGATCGCAGACCGCGATTAGCGGGTTCCATCACCTCAAGGCGCAGGCGACAGCCGCAGACGCCTGTTCTGTCATTGCGAAGGAGGCTTGCCGACTGCGGCAATCCACGGAGAAATTCTAGAGCGGTTTAAGTTGAAGTGTAGCCGTGCAGGAACTGCTTGCGGTAGAGCGAGGCGTCTCGCCGAGCCGTCGCGCGACGGCTCACCGGGGACGGTTCGCCCTACCAAAACGGCTACAGCTTTTTTGAGACCGCTCTAGCGGTTCCTCACGGGTTCGGATTCAATTTCGACCGCGCGCCATGATCACATCAGCTAGCGGCGGCAAAAAACGGAGTCGCAATTCAACCCGTCCGAAACGACTCGATCAAGCGACTGAGTTTTTCGACTAGAAAAACGGGTTCGATCGGTTTGATCAGGCATTCCTGAAATCCGTGCTCAACTGCTTTTTCTCGAATCGTGTCTCCCGCGAAGGCTGTGAGCGCCACGACGGGCACCGGCCTGCTGTTCGTGCGTGTTTCAATTTCGCGAAGATTTCGGATTAACGTATAGCCGTTGATGGTTGGCAGACCGAGATCGCTGAGGACCACATCGGGTCGACGTTGCTCAAACGCGGCGCACGCCGCGGCTGCCGCATCAACCGCCACGACGTGAGCGCCGGCTTCCTGTAACACCGCAATCAGGGCCTGGCGTGTGCTTGCGGCATCTTCGACCAGGAGGATTTCATTTCCAGCGAGTTGATGCGACAGACGTGACTTGGTGGGAAGCGGGGGAGGGTCCGGCGCCGTCTGGTCTTGCACCAACGGGAGAGGGAGCCGAACGGTGAACGTTGATCCCAGGCCGAGACCCCGACTCTCAACAGCGATATTCCCGCCGTGGAGTTCGACAATCTGCTTCGCGATCGCCAGCCCCAGGCCCAATCCATTACTCGCGCGCGTTGTTCCGTCGTCGGCCTGACTGAACCGTTCAAACACTTTCGGCAGGAATTCCGGCGCGAGTCCCCGGCCGGTGTCTTTAACCGAAATAATGATATCGTGGCCGAGGCGACATACTCCGATCGTGATCTTTCCGTGCGGTGGCGTGAATTTGACGGCATTGCTAAGAAGGTTGCTGACGACCTGTTTTAACCGGCCGCCGTCAGCTTCGACGCGACCTGCCTGCGGATCTACATTTTCGATCAGCTCGACGGTCTTATTCATCGCGAATGTGCGCACCGAATCCGCACCGGCCTTCACGACTTCAGCGATCTGCACCGCTTTCTTTTCCAAGCGGAGCTTGCCGTTCACGATGCGTGACATGTCCACCAAGTCCTCGATCAGATTGCGCTGCTCTTCTGCTCCATTTTTGATCGCTGTCAGTGCTTCAGAGAGTTGACGCGGATCAATGTTGTTCTGGTCGTCGAGCAAACTTGCCCAGAGGACAATCGCCGAAATCGGCGTGCGCAATTCGTGGGACACGATCGCGAGAAACTGATCCTTCGCGACATTGGCCAATTCGGCTTCACGCTTCGCCTGCCGAAGCGCTTCTTCTGACACGTGTCGTTGCGTATCGTCGCGTAGCGCTTTGACGAATCCGCGGATCCGTCCCGACTTGTCGAGCAGTCTCGACAGACTGCTGCTCTCCCAAAAACGGCTGCCATCTTTACGCACCCGCCAGCCCTCTTCCTTCGCGATTCCCTGTGCGCGGGCTGTCTCCAGTTGCGCTGGCTCGTGTCCGGACTCATCGGCCGCGAGGGGTGACAAAATCGAAAGCGGCCGGCCAATCACATCGTTCGGCCCGTAACCTAGAATCCGTTCGGCGGCGGGATTCCACGTCACAATTCGCCCCGTCGCATCCAGCATGAAGATCGCGTCCTCCTTCAAGCTGTCCAGAATCAGGCGATGGAGATCCTCGTCGTTGTTCTTCAGCTCCCCGCGGAGGGTGGTCGTATCCTGACGGTCCCCTTGTAACTCCCGAATTGTGCAGTTCAATTGAGCCCGCAGGCTCTGGAGCTCATATTCGAAACTCCGTGACGACGAATTTGCGCCACTCTCTGATTCAGAAGAAGAGGTGACGGGGTAATAACTGAGTTGTGCGTGAGTTGAAGGAAATCCGATCAACCGTGGATTGGTGTTCATGAGTTCAGCGCTGCTGGAAAACGCCTGCTCCGCGCGACGAAAGACGCGGTGCGTTTTAGAAATGACCTCAAACAAATCTTCCGCACCCTTCGTCGTTTCGCTCTCGTTCAGAAACAACGCGCCGCCTGGCCGAAGCGCAGAATGAATCACCTTCAATACCCGTCGCTGAGTATCCGTACTCAAGCCGGTCAGCAGATTGCGACAGATGCAGAGATCCAGCCGCGAAAAGGGGGCGTCTGGGAGCAGGTTCTGCGGCGCGAAGAAAACCAACTCGCGCACGAAAGCTTTAATGCGATAACCCGAATCGCTGTTATCGAAAAACCGCGCGAGTCGTTCAGGCGACAAGGCGGACTCGATACTCTTTGGATATAGTCCCTCTCGTGCGTCCGCGAGCGAACGCAGCCCCGGGTTGGTCGCAAAGATATTTAGCCCGGGCGTTTTTCCAGCGGCATCGCCCGCTTCGATCAACAGAATTGCGAGCGTGTACGCCTCTTCGCCGGACGAGCAGCCAGTGACCCATGCGCGAATCGGGAGATCGCTTTGCCGATCCATCAGGAGTGGGCGGATAACTTTTTCGTCAAGTGCTGCCCAAGCCGCTGGATCGCGAAAAAAGCCAGTGCTGTCAGTCAATGCATCCTGTGCTGGCGCTAAAGAAGAAGGCGGGCGCGGTGGCGGTTGGCTCGTCCGCGATTTGGCGAGGCGTTCGTTTGTAGAAATGAAGTCCACGAGAGGCGTAGTTCGTTGGTAGGGCTTTTTCAGATACCTGATCGACGAACCACGCGGCGAGATTTGAGAAGATTAGGAGTCGGTCGGACTTCGAACTTTGGACTTTCTTGCAGCGCGCAGCGCTGCCTTAGCAGCCTGTTGGGAAGGAACCGTCGCTGGCAGGACCGAGTTTCCATCGTGATGGGAATGTACAATAGCCAGATCCGACAGGGTGCTAGGATGATTGGCTTGGATAAGGCTCACGCAACGGAGTCGCCGAGGTGGACGCGCCCGGGTTCGCTCCTGATCTTCTTGCGACGCGTGTATCGTAGATCTGCACCACTAGGGCCGGCACCGTTAAGAAAATGATCTTCAGATCGAGCCAGAGGGAAACGTCCTGCGCGTACTGAATATCAAAGCGGATCATCTGCTCGAAGGTGGTCCGGTTTTTTCCGGAAACCTGCCAGAGGCCCGTGAGTCCCGGCATCGCATCGCATCGTTTCCGCTGCCAGGGTTTGTACTGCTGATATTCGAACGGAATGCAGGGGCGCGGTCCGACGAGCGTCATTTCGCCGCGCAGCACGTTGATGATTTGAGGCAACTCATCGAGACCCGAAGCTCGCAGCAACCACGCTCCGGGAATCAACCGTCGATCTCCGCACGAATCCAATTTCGCCATCGGAGCATTCGAACTGATCAAGTCTTTATAGTGAGACTGGTGGACCGATGTATCAGCGCCCACTCTCATGGTCCGGAATTTGTAGATTTTAAATCGCCGGCCGAGATGACCGATGCGTTCCTGCCGAAAGAAAAGCGGCCCGGGCGAAACCCATTTCGTCACGATCACCATGACAAACGTGCACAGCGCGAGCAGCGGCAGCGCCACCGCACAACAGGCGAGATCGATGATACGCTTCCAAAACGGAAGAGGGTTTTTGGCAACGCTCATGGTCGGGGTGAGATCGGTGGAGGGCTGGCGTGCGTTCAATGGCTGGGCTGAAACGCGCAGGGTCGGCGTCATTGCTGCGAGAGACCGGGCGCTGTAGAATCCGCCGGCGGCGAGGAAGGTATCCAGCCGGAGCCCCGGAAGCTCGGGGAAGGGCGGTGGTCTAAACTGAGTGGGGCCTGGGGGTGTGCCTTGGAGAAGAAGTGTCTTCATGGTGAGCGGCGTGACGCGATGGTCAGCCGGTTCACCCCTCAAAGCGGAATTTCCCGCCTCAAACCGATCACACCCTTACATTATTTTCCCAGCCCGCATTTTTCATAGTCAAAGTGCCACGATGGGTACCGCTTCTCGCAAGCGACTTGGTTCGATTGAGCCTCCATCGAAAATGCGGGCTAAATCAAAACCGCGTGACGGTTTGGTCTTAGCCCGGATATTCGAAAGGGCCGCGAACGAGGGAAAAGATTTTGCACAGTGGGTGGCTTCACTGGGGAGGAGAGTGTGAAATATCCGGGCTAAGACAGCGCTGCGCACTGCAAGAAACGCCAAAGAGCGGGGCCTGCCGGGCATTCTGCTGGCCAGCAGAACCGTTTAGGAATTTGTTGGGAAGCAGCGGTGGCATGGAAAGACCAGGCTCTGTGACTCGTACGCTCATCGGCCCAAAGTCCGACAAATTCCTAGTCGTTGCCGCCGCCACTGCGCAGCCGCTTGATTTCGGTAAACAGCCAGGCACGGGCGTAGCTCCAATCGCGGCGGGCCGTCGGTTCGGAGATCCCGAGCACGGTGGAGGCTTCAATCAGAGTAAGGCCGACGAAATAACACTGTTTGACCAACTCGGCCTTGCGCGCGTCGTGCCGGGCAAGAGCGTCGAGCGCTTCGTGGACATCGAGCAGTTCGGCGTCTTGCGCCATGGGCGAGGCGACCTCGCGGTCAATCGCGTCGGCATGCGTGCGCGCGAAGTCACCGCCATGACGTTGGGCCAGCCGGTGACGGGCGCGATCAATGAGGATGCGACGCATCGCCTCTGCGGCGGAGGCAAAAAAATGCGCGCGATTTTTCCAGTCGGGCTGGGCATCGCCGCCGAGCCGCAGCCACGCCTCGTGAACGAGCGCTGTGGGTTGAAGAGTATGGCCGGCGGCCTCGCCGGCCATCTTGGCCGCCGCCAGTTTTCGCAGCTCTTCATAGACGAGCGGCAATAACTGGTCGGCGGCTTGGGCCTCACCGCGTTCGATCTTGTCCAGGATTATGGTAATGTCGGGCATCGGAGGCGGATCGCGATACCATATGGATCGAAACGCAGAGGTCACGCACCGACTAAGTCATGTACTCCTTGCTTTCAGGTGCCGGGACAAATCTCAGGTGAGCTCCGAATCTGATTTACTGGTCGCCATAATGTTCAATGCCCGGGTCGATAATTCCGATTTTTCCGTCAGAGCCTCGTTGGATGATCATTGAAAACTTATATCGGACGCGCTTTAAATCGCCCTTATATGTATCGAGGATTGTGAGAGCCCGTCCATCTGCGCGGTTGTCGTGCTGCGGAAAACATAGCATCCCCAGTCTCTGATTATCGCCTGTGCTGCGCTGGCCTTCGCGCAAGAACGTAATCCCAATCGCGTAATACTTTTCTTTGTCTTCCGCCGACGATGCTATCGTGAACCGAATGGGTGCTCCAGGATGCTTAATGTAGAGATCGTCGCCCTTGATGTCTGCCCGCGGATCTTTGCGCCGCAATTTCATCGTGTAATCCGTATCACGGCAATTGGGAGATGTATCAACGGCGAGAACGTCATTGAAGTTCGAGACGGTGATGACGACCTCCACAGGTTTCGATTTCCTTGCGGAAGATTTTAGGGATGATGTTTTCATTTTTTTTGGCTCCCGCAATGTAGGAGGAGTCTGCGCATTTGTTTATGTTGTGGAGGCTATGGCCTCTTTAGGTCGAGTTGGTTGGCGTCTGGCCATGGGGTAATCGGTACATATCCAAGTTGTTTAAGCGTCGCGATGGTGGCTTTTGCGATATCGAGATTGCCAAGCCGGATCGCCGCGCGTGCAGCAGGATCGAGCAATTGCCAGTCGCGCGTGCCGGAAAGCCGCGGAGCGAGCAATTCTATCGCGCGCTCCCAATGGCGTCGGGCAATTTGGACATCACCCGTATGAAACATAACGTCGCCCATTAAGACAGAAGCCATCGCGCATTCCCCAATATCGGCACTGGTCGCGCGTGCGTCGTGGACCAATTTCTCCCCCAACTCCAACGCTCGCTTGGCGGCCGCGAGTGCACCAGGTTTGCCAGCGGAGACGTCCAACTCCGCCTCAATTCTCAAAGCCCAACTCGTCCATCGCGCAATGACGCGATCCGACGGCACTATCGCGGAAACCTTTTCGAATTGCAGCCGGACTTCCTCGATTAGGTGGGACGCTCCGACCAGGTCCCCTTGTTCCCGGAGCAAGGATGATTCCAAGAGGCGGGCGTGCAAGGCTGCGCCTTGCCAAAGTCGGTTAGACGCATCGTGCGTAATTAGTTCATCGAGCAGCCCTACCGCTTTTGCGAGCAGGGCACGGGCATTCTCAATACGGCCCATCGCAATGAGCACTTCGACTCGATATAACTGTGAATTCGCCAGCAAAAATCGCCAGCGTGCCGTCCGGGGCTCGGCTAGGATGAGTGTTTCGAGTCGTTCCGCTTGAGCGACGTATTGGTTTTCGGCTTCGGAAAATTCGCCCTGTTGGAGGGCCAAGCCGCCGAGCCACGAGTGTATATCCGCGATCCGGTATCGTAGCTCAAGATCACTAGGAACTGAGGCGGTCATTTTTTCCAGTGTCATCAACTCGGATCGAAATCCCTCCCGAGCTGCCGCAAAATCACCACGCTCTTTATTCAGCACAGCAAGGTTGTGATTCCCATAAGCCAGTTCGCTTTGCCATTCCGGTCGCGATCCATCGAGCGCGACGAGCGCTTTACACGTGTCGTGATACCGTATCAGCCAGTCGGCCGCCAACGCGAGTTCGCCGCGCTTCCAGTGCGCGAAGCCATTCCAGTATTCCGCCTGTCCGCGTTCGAAGAGCATGTCTCCATCATTTGGATGCCGTGCCACCAAAGCTGACGCGCGATCATAGGCCTCGGAAAAAGCCGTCATCGCGTCCGGATAGCGCGCTTGATCCATCCGGATTTCGCCAATTTGAGTGAGAGCTTTCGCGTAGCGCGCTAGCGTGAGGTCGTCCAACCCGGCTGCTTTTCGCGAAGAGAAATATGCCATCGCCTTGTCGCCAGCGGACTCGAGCACGTCGAGCCGGCCAACCTTGGCTAGTTGCTTACGTAGATCGCCCAACATGAAACCGAGCAGATCCTCGGCGTGGGCGCGTTCTTCCAAAGCTTTCCCGCGCTCCGCGTCGGCCATGCGCTCCGCGCGTCGGGCCCGGATCGCCTGAGACACGCTGATAATTGTGCCAGCTACGAGGGCAAGAGCGACCGAGCTGATAGCAATAACGGCGAAACGGTTGCGCCGGACGAACCGGCTGATCCGGTAACCGGTCGTCGGCGGACGGGCGAATACGGGTTCGTTCTGCAGGTGTCGCTGAATGTCCAGGGCGAGTCCGCTGGCAGTTTCGTAACGACGGCTGCGTTTTTTTTCCAACGCCTTCATCACGATCCAATCGAGATCGCCGCGGAGCAGCACGGAAAGTTGCGCCGGCGCAATTCCGCGCTGCCGCGCGATCGAATCGCGATCGGAATCGGCGAGTGTATTGAGACGCGTCGATGGTTTCACCGGCTCGACTTCGCGAATCACGCGGCGGATTTCGTCCAGTCCGGCTTGAAATAAAGATTTCGGATCGAACGGGGGCCGCCCCGTCAGCAATTCGTAAAGCAGAACACCCAGCGAGTAGATGTCGCTGCGTGTATCCACATCGATCCCACTCATCTCCGCCTGCTCAGGACTCATATAAGCCGGCGTGCCGATGAACTGCTCGAACGCGGTGAAAAGCGTGTGATCGGTGAGCCGGCCCTGCGTGGCTTTCGCGATGCCGAAGTCGATGACCTTGGGCGTCGGTTCGCCATCGTGGAGAGTGACGAGGATATTGGATGGCTTGAGATCGCGATGGATGATGCCTTTTTGATGCGCGTGCTGGACGGCGTGGCAGACCTGCGTGAAGAGCCCGAGCCGTGCGGACGTGGACAGATTGTGCTGGTCGCAATATTTCGTGATCGGCACGCCCGGGACCAATTCCATCACGAAGAACGGACGGCCCGCCTCGGTCGCACCGGCGTCGAGAACACGCGCGATGTTGGGATGATCCATCAACGCGAGCGCCTGACGTTCGGCTTCGAAGCGGGCGATGACATTCTTCGTGTCCATGCCGAGCTTGATGACCTTGAGCGCGACGCGACGGCGTACGGGCTCTTCCTGCTCGGCCATCCAGACGACACCGCAGCCGCCTTCACCGATTTGTTGCAGCAGCTTGTAGCGGCCGATTCGGTTTCCAGGATGATCGACCGGACCTTCGGTCGAAGAAGCCTGCACTCGGTCAGCCGGAGCCACCTCGGGTGGTGGCGCCATGAATACGCCGGCTGATTCGTGCGCGGAAATCAGCGCTTCGATTCTTGAGCGCAACGCGGCATCACCTCGGCAAGCGCCGTCGAGATAACGTGCCCGTTCTCCGGGAGGAATGGCCAACGCTTCAGCGAAAATATCCTCTTCCGATTTAGAGGGGTCTTTCATGAAGGCGGGGCGATATTGAAGCAGGAGTGGGGGACGAGCGGACGATCATGACAGCCAGACCGTTACCGGCCGGTTGTGCAATCCGAGTATGGCGATCGTCGCCTTGCCGAGGCGATCGGCAAAAAGTTCTTCGGTCCGATGCATCATCCCGGATTCGCCGTCGACGCGTATATACTGAACGCGCGCGGAGGTTGATGTCGCGACGGTGCGGTAGGGATGGGCCGCGAAACACGCGATATCGTCGGCGAAGACGATATCGCGTGCGGCTTCAAGCCGGGGAATGTAAGCCGGGATGAAGCGGTCGCCGAGAACAAGCACCACACGCCGAGCGAAGAAATCACGGCGAGGAGCGCAAGGCTGGCGATGGCGAGAAGGGAGATGATACAAGAAAAATGGTTCACGATGAAACCGGCCAGGCGTCTGGATCGACGGACGGCTTCAACTCTCAAAGCGCAATTTTCTGCATCAAACGATCATTCGATGCATTTTTTCTTTGGGCAGGCGATGTTGTTAGCGGGAGGCCAGGGGCTGTCTTCGAAATACTCGAGGGGGAAACCGCTAATGAGATCTGCCAATGGGCAGATCCTTATGTCGCCCCTCCGCCTGATCGGCTCCAGAATAAGTACTGGGGTCTGCTGATCGCAGACCGCGATTAGCGGGCCCCAATCACCTCAAGGCGCAGGCGATTTAGCCGTAGCCACTAGATCAAGATTTTCCCATTTCGGAAAATCCTATTAGCGGTTCCCCTCGGTCCGGATCCTTATTTCGGAGATAAGCTCTAGCCGGTTTAGATGGCCCGCGCTCAAGGCTGATTCGCTCAGGGCGAACGCCTCATACCTTAAGAGCTGCGCCGAGATTGTGTGGCAACGACGTTAAGATTCCGGGACTCCATGGTTCAGCCAAGCGACTGCAGCTTGTCCGACGATTCTGCACGTTTCATGCTTCAACGAGAACATCGCCTTTGATGGCCCGTCATATGAAAACGCTGAACACTCTTCCGCGCCGGGCTCGACTCGGCACTTGTATTGCAGCCTATCTATTCATCGTCGGCATCGGTTCGGCGCTCTTTGGGGCCGCGATTGGCACCAACCATCCCGACGCCGGACCCTATTCGCCCGCGACACCGTCCGGGTGGGCGAGCGCGACGTGGCAGCTTGGTTCGAAGTTCACGGCCGGCGCCGGAAGCACACTCCAAGTCGGCGTATATTCCGCCAATGCGACCAATATTGTACTGGAAATCTATTGATCGGACACCGGGGCTGACGCCAAGTACGACTATGCGATGGCCAAAGGACCCGATAACATCTGGCGAGCCGCGGTTGCCCAGGCTCCCGCCGGCACACTGTATGCGTTCCGGGCCTGGGGGCCGAACTGGCCGTTCGACAGTTCGTGGAAGCGTGGCAACTCAGCCGCGGGGTTCGTCAAGGACTGCGATGTTTCCGGCAATAGGTTCAATCCGAACAAGGTTCTTTTCGATCCCTATTCCCGGGAGCTTTCGCATAACCGCGATACGCCCGAGATGCTGGCTGCCGGCGAAAACGGCGGCATGTACGGGACCGGCGGGGCCGATGTGGACAACAGCGAAACGTACCGCGGCCCCATCACGGGCAACGTTGCGATCAACCGGCGCAATGTGGACACCGGCCACTGGGCATCGAAGGCGGTGACCATCGAGGACAACACCTCGACGGGTCCGCGGCCGAACCTCAAACAGCAGGATGCGATCTTCTATGAAACGCATCTCAAGGGTCTGACAGCGCATCCCTCGAGCGTGAAACTCACTACGCTGCTCAATGGATATCCAGGATTCCAGGACGCCGCCAACGTGCCGGACAACCTGCGGGGGACGTACGCCGGCGCCGCCGCCATGGCGGGTTACTTGAAGGACCTCGGCATTAATTCAGTCGAATTTCTTCCCGTCCACGAAACCAACAACGCCACGTCGCCCGCGGACTCCGCCAACGCGACTTATTGGGCGTATTGGACGTACGGATTCTTCGCGCCGGATCGGCGTTATGCGCATGATCAGTCGCTCGGCGGGCCAACGGCCGAATTCAAGGCCATGGTGGCCGCCTTTCATAAGGCGGGCATCGAGGTTTATCTCGACGTCGTTTATAATCATACAGCGGAAGGCGGCACGTGGGACACCAGCGGCGCGTCCGCCGAGCTCACGTTCCTGCGCGGGCTCGACAACCGCTCATACTATACGCTCGTCGGTTCCGCCAACCAGTACTATAGTAACAACTCCGGCACGGGCAACGATCTCAATGGCGGTTCCTCGCCGGTGCAGACTCTGGTGATCGATTCACTGAAGTATTGGAATAAGACGATGGGTGTGGATGGATTCCGTTTCGATCTGGCCGTCGAAATGGGGCGCAACGGCACCTCCGGTTTCTCCGGCACCGCGCCGCTGCTGACGGCCATTGCCTCTCTCGCTGCCGCCGATGGTTTCAAGATCGTGGCCGAACCTTGGGACCTCGGTGACGGGAACGAGATTGGTAACTTTCCCTCCGGCTGGGCTGCATGGAACGGCGACTTCCGGGACTCTGTTCGCTCCATCATGCTGGGCAGCTTCGCAGGGAAGGATGGTACGGGATACGCCGACGGATTTTATGGCACCTTCAATAAGATGAATCGCCAAGGCGGCCCGCAGAAATCGGTCAACTTCCTCGATGCGCACGACGGCTTCACGATGGCCGATCTCGTCAGCTTCAATTCGCAGACCCAGACGACACTCAAATGGCCATTCGGTCCCGGTGACGGTGGCAGCAACGACAACCGCAGCTCCGATTGGGGCAACAATCAGGTCATGCGCCGCCAGGTGATCCGCACCCTGTGGACCTTCATGGTCCTGAGCCGGGGAGTGCCGATGATTGTGTGGGGCGACGAGTTCGGCCGTCCCCTCAACGGGAACAATAATGCGTACAACGTGGATTCGGTCGCGACGTGGAACAACTACGCGATGATCGCGACGAACGCGCCGAACACCTTATCGACCGGCGATACCACCGGCGGCACGATGACCTACTTCAACGAGCTCGGAACGTTCGCGGGCCCGCGCAATGGCAACTTCTCCTTTCTGCAATACCTGCTTCTGCTCCGCGGCGCGCACCAGGCGTTCCGGCAGACGAACTACGCGATGGCGATCACCTTTGCGAATCCGGACGGGTCCTCTGGCTTCAATCAATGGACGAGCCTGACGCCACGCATCAGTATTTCTGGCAGCCAGGTGCAGGACGAAGACTTTCTCTTTTTCTGTAATTTCTCGGGGTCGTCCGTCACTTACACCGTGCCTCCCGCTCCGTCCGGCACGCATTGGGTGCGCCTGATCGACACCAATAACTGGGCCGAGAACGTCAATAATTGCTGGAGCGTTTCCAACGCCACGACGATTACCAGCAATTATGACGTCGGCAATCAGTCCGCGGTGCTGTTGGAGGCCGTCGCGGATACTGCATACGCCCACACGATCACGTTCGACGGGGCGATCGGGGCCGATGAATACGCGGCGACCGAAACGTTCGGCACCAGCTCGAGTGCGACCGGCTATAACACCAAGGTGACATGGGACGCCGACAATCTCACCATTGCCTACACGGGGCCGGATGTCAGCTCGACGAGCGACGCCGCGGACAAGCTGCTCGTGCTCTACGTGGGTGACGCCAACCACCCGATCCAGGGCACCCGCACCGGAGTCACGTATGGGAATATCCATTACACGCTACCCTTCAGCGCCACATACGTGATCAACTGGCAGTCCGATTGGAATAACTTCAACAACGCCAGGTGGACCGGCAGTTCATGGAGCTGGACGAACCCGTTGGGGATGACGCAAGCCACGAGCACGGGCATAAACCAACTGGCCCGCAACTTGAACAACTCGACGCTCGAAATGCGGATCCCCCGCGCCGCACTGGGCACAAACAAGGTCAATCTCCTGTGGCATTTTGTGAACAAGAAGCCGAACGGCCAGTGGACCTACGGCATGGCTCCCGCTTCGACGGGCACCGATGGGAACTCATCCAACATCGTATTCAGCCGCTACTACACACTCGACCTCACGCAGGCATCGAGTCCCGCGACGCAAAATCCGGGAATGTAAGTGTATAGCCGGCCTCCGCGAGGCAGGCGCTCGGTCTAAATCGCCAGCGCCTGCTGGAGGCGGAGGGCGATTTTGGATGCGTTGGGCCTGATTCGGACCAGTCGCGGATTCCAAGTGAGCATCGCTTCACGGCTGAGAGTTTTGAGTTCGTCTGCCTCAAGCTGATGAACCGAGCCGCTTGGAAAATCGCGGAGTGCAAGTTCGGGTACGATCGCGGCGAAGCGGCCGGACTTCACGGCGGCCATGGTCTGTGGAAACGATTGGCAGGCGAGGGCAGGGGCGAGCGTCGCGTCCAGGGACTTCACGATCTCGCGCAACTGAGCGGTGAATTGGCCATCGGTGGTCTGAGTTGCAATCGGCAGCTCGGTGAAAAATTCGTGGAGCGACATCTTTTTTCGTCGGCCCCAGAGCGGCGTCGGCACCAGGGCGACGTAATTCACCAGTCCCAACGACACGGATTTTAATCCGGGCGCCACCGCGTTTTTCCGAATGATGCCAAAGTCCACGCGGCAATCGGTGACCTGTTGCACGATTTCATTCGTACGCAGGTTTGAAGTCGCAAACCGCGTCCCGGGAAAATGGTCCGTCACGTCACCCAGGCGCGGAATGACGAGCCACTGAATCAGACTGTCACCTGCTCCAATGGTGAATGCGACATTCTCATCGCGGCACTCCGCACGGAAATCGTCGAGCGATCGCAAATGTTCACGCGCAATCTCGGCGAGCTTTTCTCCCTGTGCGGTTAACTTCAGCAGTTTCCCTTTTCGTTGCGTGACCTCGCAGCCGAAGAACTCGGAGAGCTCGCGCAGTTGGCGGCTATATTGACTCTGGCGCACGGGATCGCCGGGAGCAGCCTGCGCGATACTCCCCGCGTCGCGTACTTCGATCAATACCTTGAGGCGGTCCAGTGAAAGTCCGCGTTCCGAGAAGAGAGATTCAAACATGACTAAGAAGTCAGGCTCACATCAGTTTCGTGCATGGCAAGAATCTACAGAGTCCGGTAGTCTCTTCCCATCACCTACTCAGTTTACAACCTCCTGAATAAATCTTCGGTCCACCCCTTGATTTCTTTTCTCGAACAGCCGTTGTAACTCTTCAGTCAGTCAAACGTCATTACACAACCTTCCCATGAAATCCGCACAATTTATACAACGCTCAAGCCTCCGGCTAACCGGACGGCATTCGTGGTGTGCGGTCATTCGCCCGCAGGCGACGACATCCAGGATGCGTAGTGAACGAGGTCTTAATCGGCCCGATTACGCGATTCTTTCAGGAAGTGCTATCACCTAACGCGAGGCTAAATCTAGCCTCACGCGAGGCCCACTTCCGCCCGGAAGTGGGTTTTTTTGTGCCCTGAGGGGCCGCTTCC
>CBRAFL010000014.1:0-29646 GCA_967755055.1 uncultured bacterium | reverse complement strand
CCCTGCGATGGCGCTCGCGATCGTGATGATCTTCCTCGCGCTCGCGGTGCAGTTCAACTCGTTCCGCGATCCGATCGTCATTCTGCTCGGCTCTGTGCCGCTCGCGATGTTCGGCGCTTTGTTGTTCACCTATCTCAAGATTCCTGATCCGAACACGCCGTTTTGGACTTCGGGATGGACCACCACGATGAACATTTACGCACAGGTCGGCTTGGTCACGCTCGTCGGTCTGATCGCGAAGAATGGTATTCTCGTCGTGGAGTTCGCGAACAAACTCCAGGAGCAAGGTCGCTCCAAACTCGAAGCCGTACAGGAAGCCGCCATGACCCGTCTGCGTCCCGTCTTGATGACGAGCGTCGCCACGATCGCCGGGCACTTCCCGTTGACGCTCGTCGATGGTCCGGGTGCGGCAGCTCGTAATTCCATCGGTTTGGTGCTCGTCGGAGGTATGACGATCGGTTCGATCTTCACACTGTTCATCCTGCCCTCCATTTACCTCTTGATTGCCAAAGATCACCGCGCTGCCGTTAAGAAGGCGGTGGCGGTCGAGCCCGAACTCGCTCCTTCGTTCGCTAAATAGACTTATATATGAATCTCGTCCGCTCTTTGCCCACGCCAGCCGTTCGGATGGCCATGCTTCTTTTGGCGGCCGCGCCACTCTTCGGCGCGCCGGCCTCGCAGCCTCCGCCACCCGAGCCGGAGACGATCGACCTTAAAACGGCGATCGGCTACGCACTCGAAAACAACTTCGCGATCCGGCAGGCGCGCGAACGCATTCGCCAGCAGGAAGGCGTGATCGTCGAAGTGACCGCACAAGCTATTCCCAACGTGGGCGCGAGCGGGTCGTTTCAACTTAACGACCGGGAGATTTCGCAGTTTACCCCGGCGAGTGATCGCGCGTGGTCATTGAGCGTGACGGCGAGTCAGGCGCTGTTTGCCGGCGGTGGCATTCGCTCTTCGATTCGCAGTTCGCAACTGGTCCGCGATGCGGCAGTGCTCGAATTAAAAGCGGTCATCAACAGCTCGCTGCTCGATGTCCGCACTGCATTCTATCAAGTGCTGCTTACGCGGCAGAAGATCACGGTGCAGGAGGAAAATCTCCGGTTGCTCGAGCAACAACTCAAGACCACCACGGACCGCTTCGAGGCGGGCACCGTGTCGGGTTTCGAACGGCTTCGCGCCGAGGTTGCGGTTGCGAATGCGAAGACTCCTCTGATCACTGCGCGCAACGATTATCGTCTGGCGATCGAGTCGCTTCGACAGGCTTTGGGTTTGACTGTCCGCCGTCCCGATTCGCTCGAGAAAGCACCTGAGATTGTCGGCACGCTCGACTATGCGCCGATGAATTTCGACCTCGCTTCAGCGACGCAATCAGCCCGCGCCAACCGGCCGGAGCTGCAGCGGATCGCCAAACTCACGGAAGCCGGCGAGCAGCGAATTACGGTCGCGCGCGCAGGTTACTATCCCACGCTTGCAGTCGTCGGTGGCTGGCAGCTTCGGAGCCCACGCAGCGATCCCTTCGACAACTCACGTGATGGCACCTACGTCGGTCTGCAATCCAACTGGGATATTTTCGACGGCCGTGCGACTCGCGGTCGTGTCGCTCAAGCCCGTTCGGCCGTCGAGCAGACGCGCCTGACACTGGCGGAGAGCGAGCTGGCGACGGAGGTACAGGTTCGTCGCTCGTTTTCGTCCTGGCAGGAATCGACCGAATTGGTTGAAGCGTCGCGTCGCGTCGTGGAGCAGGCTGAAGAGTCCGTCCGATTGGCAAACGCTCGCTACACGGCGGGAACCGGCACGCAGCTCGACGTGTTGCAGGCGCAAGTCGATCTCACGACGGCGCGGAGCAATCAGGTACAGGCGTACTACAATTATAATGTTGCGATCGCGAGTTTGAGACAGGCAATGGGGTTGAGCGACGCGCTCGTTTCGCAGTAGTGCTTTGACGGGTGAATCGTTGGCTGCGCCCTCCGCAGCGCCACGCGGCGCCGGAGGGAGCGTCAGGTTCGATCCTTTCAAATCATTATTCGTAACTTGCGAAGATCCGTCGTGTCATTTCCCCGTTGATGAAAGCTGCTCGTGTCGTTGTTTTTAGCGCCGCAGCCGTTGCAGTTATTTTGCTGATCGCTGCAGCGGTGGCGTTCAATTCCTCCTTCCAGACGTGGGCGGCTCGACGCGCGCTTGCGACCCGCTCGGATTTACACGCGACGCTCGGCTCGCTTTCCGCAGGGTTTCAACGGGTCGAAATTCGCGCGCTCCAGATGAATTCTGACGGCGCGATCCTCACGCTGCCGTCACTTCAGGCCGAGCTGCCGCTTGTATCCGCGGGATGGAGCCAACGCGTGCTCGTGAAAAGTCTTGTGGCGAAAGGGTGGACACTCGATCTCACGAAAGCGAAAAATCTAGCGCCACCAGCGACGTCGCCGAGTGCACCGCGAAAGACAGCCGGGAGCGCGGGACCGGCTCCTGATTTTTCGGTGATTTCGACAGCGCAGGCAGCGGATGCCGCGACGAAAGCGGCCGCGGCTCCGCTATTTCGCGGACTTTTCGCCGGCCTTCAGCTGCCGGTTGAACTCTCGCTCGACGGAGTGGAATTGGAAGGCGAAGTGATTTTACCCGACACCCTCGGACATGGCGTGGAGCGCTTGCGGTTGACGTTGCGCGGCGGCGGGCTCGCGGCGGGGCACGACGGTTCCTTCGTCATTGACCTGGCTGGTGCGAAACCGGACGGAGGAGCGCTGACGTTGCATGGTACGCTGACGGCGACGATGGATACGCCGCGGTCGTTTACGCGGCTGGGTGCAAAGGTGGATGCGGCAGCGAGCGGGCCTCAATTTCCTGAAGGGGTCGCGTTGAAAATCGACAGCACGGCCGAGCGCAAACCGGCGGGTGAAAGCTACGTTTTGCTACTCGCCGATGGAAAAAAACAACTCGCGGATATCAAAGCGGAGTTGGTGACCGCGGCATCCCGTATTTCTGGAACGTGGAAACTCGACGTCCATGACAGCGATCTGGCGCCGTTCGCCCTGGGCCGAAAGTTGCCGACGTTTACGGCGACGGGACAGGGTGGCTTCGAAACGGGGACAGCCTTGGAGGAGATTCACGCGAGCGGACGACTCGTTGCTTCGGCGGATCGACTGGAAGTCGTGCGGCCTGAGCTTTCCGCAGTGGGACTAGTGAATTTGACAGCGGACTTCGATGTGTTGCAGCACGGCGATTCGCTTCGCGTTGAGCGGCTCGATGCGACCGTCAGTGGTGCGACGCCCGTCGGCACTGTCCGCGCGTTGCAGTCGTTTGAATTCAATCTCGGCACGGGCGAACTGCGCGTCGCGGACCCGGCGCAAGATCTCGTTGGACTTTCCCTCACGGGATTACCGATGGGATGGGCGCGTCCGTTTACGGGTGATTTCGAAGCGACGGGCGGAGACGTTCGGGGCGAATTCGCGGCGAGTGCCCGGGACGGCGGACTGTCGCTGCGCGCGAGAACGCCACTGATAGCGACGGGCGTTAATCTCGCGCGAAGTGGGAAGCCCTTGTTGCGCGATATCGATCTCACACTGAACGCGTCGGCGGACTACACGCCGCGCGGATGGCAGGCGCAGGTGGTCGAGCTGACTCTGCGGGCCAAGGGCGCCACGCTTTTTTCGCTCAATGCGAAGGCGGGCCGGCTCACCGGCAAAGATCAGGGCATCAAAGCGACCGGTCGGTGGAGCGCGGACTTGCCGGGATGGACCTTGCAACCGGTAGTGGCTGGGCAGCTTCAACTTTCAGCCGGTCTGGCACAGGGAGATTTCAACGCGAGTCTCGATGGCACGAACGCGTTCGAAGCGAAGGTGGCGCTGTCGAATTTAATCGCGGTGAGCAAAGAGACGCTGCCGGCGATCAACGTTGAAGTGCGGGCGGACGTCGCTTCTGACGGTAAGACGACCTTTAATGCTCCGGTCCTGTTCGAACAGGCGGGACACAGGTCCGATTTGCTGTTCGCGGGTACGTTTACGCCGGGATCGGCCGTCTCGATGATCGACGCCCGACTTTCGAGCGAGCATTTGGTTGTGGACGATTTGAAGGCTCTCGCGGCGTTGATTCCCGCGGAAAAACCATCGGCTGGTCCTGTATCTAAGGAACCGGATACGGTCCCGTTCTGGAACGGCCTGCAAGGTCAGGCGACGCTTGCGCTCAAGAAGGTCGTTTACGGTGGTTCCTATGAGGTGTCGGATGTTGGAGGCGTTGTGCGGATTGAACCGACGGGTTTGAATCTCGATGGCGTGCGTGCCGTCTTCGGACCGGAGAGCGATTTGAAGCTGAGTGGCGGGGTCAAATTCGACCCGAAGGCGAAGGAGGGCTATACCTTGGCTGGGGAAATGGCGTTGAACAATTTCGATACCGCGCCGGCATTTCGCGCGATCGATGCGGCGAAACTTCCCACGGTGGAGACGCGCATGAATCTCACCGGCCATATCGGCGGCACGGGCGAAAACATCGCGACGCTCGCCGAACGAGCGCACGGACGCTTCGACGTGACGAGTAAGGGTGGCATTTTCCGCGCGCTCGCGACCGTGTTGCCGGCGGAAAAAATTCAGAACTCGCAGACCGCGCTTTCCGTGGTCGGCGGTTTGTTCGGCGGCTCGACCACGGGTGAGACGATTACGGCTTTGAACGAGATTGTGAAACTCGTATCCGAAATTCAATTCGACCAACTCAGCGTGACCGCTGAGCGGGATGCGAATCTCAATCTTGTGCTAAAGGATTTTAATTTGATCGCGCCGTATATTCGCCTCGGAGGCGAAGGCCTGATCACTTACGATCCGGGCAAGCCGTTATTGCAACAGGCTCTGGACGCGAAAATTACGCTTGGTGCACGAGGAAAACTCGGCGAACTGCTGGGTCAGTACAAATTGCTGAAGGCGGAGAAGGACAGCCTCGGCTACACGGCGTTTGCCGCACCGATCAAGATCGGTGGAACGGTCGGCAACACCGACACCAGTGATTTCAAAGCCAAGCTGCTCAGTATGGCGCTGGAAAAGAGCGGAATGAGTGAAGCGCTGCTGCGCCTAATCGGCAAATAGTAGCGGTAGCCGCGCACCCGCGAGAGAGGCGTTGAATCAGGAATCCTGAGACAGCTCGGCGGCTCTCGCCTGAGCGGCGAGAATGGTTTCACGGATAACTCCGCGAAAATTTCCGGCTTCCATACGACGCAGTCCGGCCAGAGTTGTGCCGTTGGGAGATGTTACCTGGTTGCGCAATGTTTCCGGGTCGACCTGGCGGCGTGCGAGCAGTCGGGCGGCGCCAAGAACGGTTTCAACCGAGAGGCGCGCTGAAACGTCGGGCGGAAGATTTGCGGCAATGCCGGCGTCGCGTAGTGCCGCAACGAATTCAAAGAGAAAAGCCGGTCCACCCGCGCTCAATGCCGTCACGGCATTCATGTGTTCCTCGCCCAATTCGATATGATGGCCGCACGCGCTTAATAGATTTTCGATCGACGCGCGGTCCGCGTCGTCGAGCGGATGAAGCGAACAAAACGGAGTCATCGCCGCGCCGATCGCGGCGGGCGTGTTCGGCATCGCGCGGACGATGTTGCGAGCATGAGGGAAAATTTTCGCGAGTCGCTCGAGGCGTTTCCCCGCGAGCACAGACATGACGAGCTTCCCTTTCGTGAGCTCGGTCAGGCGAGGATCGGCGCCGGCGAGATGCTGCGGCTTAAAAGCCACGACGAGGAGATCAGACTCGGCGAGCAACTCATCGAGCGTGGAAGCGAGATTGATACCGCTCCGCTGGGCGAGAGCAGTAGCGGTTTTTCCAGAGCCGCCCAGGCAGATGAGATTGGCTCGGTCCGCGGGAGATTTCGCGAGCAGACCGTCCACGATGGCGGTCGCCATGTTGCCAGCACCAAGAAAGGCGATTTTAGTCATCAGAATCTTTACGCGATCGGCGCGCCTCCAGCGGATGCGTAATCACGAAGCTCGCGCCACCACCTTCACGGTCGAGCGCGACTACTTCACCGCCCAGATTGCGCAACGCATGTCGCGCCACAGTCAGGCCCATGCCGACGCCAACGGTGTGCTTGGAACTGATGAAGGGTTCGAAAATGTGATCGCGAATCTCCTCATTCAATCCGCGGCCTTCGTCATCGATCCGTACCTCCAGCACCTTGCCTTCATCTCGCTCAATCAGCCGGGTGTGAATCGAGATGGGACGCGGATCCGTGGGCTGGTTGTCGTAAGCTTCCCACGCGTTGATCAGGATCTTGGATACGACCTCCTCGAAGACTTCGTAGTTCGTCTCGAAGACAAGTTCGCCTAGCGGGTTATCAATGGTGACGGGCGCCGTCAGTTTGTAGTCGGCCTTGAAACGGACAATGCTGCTTTCGAGCAGGCGCTGAAGATTTCCTTTGGAGGAGGGTGGCCGCGATTTTACGACGAGAGAGCTCAGCTGCTTGATGATCGAAACGATGCGGTGCACCGCTTCCTCGACGTGCGTCGCGTTCTTTTTAACCTGCTCGGGTTTGTCGTAGTAGGCTTTGATGAGATCGAGATAACCAATCACGACGCCCAACAGATTGTTCAGATTGTGGGCGATGCCTTGGGTGACGGCTCCGATCGTTGCAGCGCGGCGGGCTTCCACGAGCCGGCGTTGCAGATCGAGCATCTCCCGATTAATGGCGACGAAGCGAAGCTGGGTTTGGACGCGCGCGAGGGTTTCATCCAGGTCGATTGGCTTCGTGATGTAGTCCACGGCGCCGACACTCAGGCCTTCGATTTTTCCTTCTTTCGACGTGCGCGCGGTGACGAAGATGATCGGGATCGACCGCGTCGCCTCATCCGCTTGGAGGCGCTGGCAAACTTCGATGCCGTCCATGTCCGGCATCATCACATCGAGGAGGATCAGATCGGGTTTTACTTTTAAAACGAGATCCAGTGCCTCGGCACCGTTGTAGGCAGCGGTGACTTGAATTCCCTCGCGCTCCAACTTGCGCTTTAGCAGCTGGACATTGATCGGCTGGTCGTCGACGACGAGGATGGTGGGAGCAGCCATTCGACGAAGCGAATCCGTTTAATGCAGCGGGATCAAGCCAGTGCTAACGCAGCTGCTTGTACGCCTTCAGCGTATTCTTCATCAGCATGGCCACAGTCATTGGTCCAACGCCGCCGGGCACCGGCGTGATTTGACTCGCGCGCGGCGAAACGGAGGGGAAGTGAACGTCGCCAGTTAATCGATACCCCGTTTTTTTGGTCGCGTCGGGCACCCGATTTATTCCGACGTCGATGACCACGACGCCGGGTTTTACCATGTCGGCGGTCACAAACTCAGCGCGTCCAATTGCGGCGATGAGGACATCCGCCTGTCGCGCATAGGCGGGCAGATCGGTGGTGCCGGAATGGCAAACCGTGACGGTGCCGTTTGCGCCGGCTTTCTTTTGCAGTGCGAGCAGCGCGACAGGTTTTCCGACCAACAAGCTCCGGCCGAGAATCACGACGTGTTTGCCTTTCAGCTCAACGCCACTACGCGCGAGCAGTTCCATGATTCCCGCCGGTGTGCAGGAGACGAAGCCGGTGTCATCATCCTGTGCGACCTTACCGAGGTTCATCGTACCGAGGCCATCGACATCTTTTTCCGGCGAGAGGCGGCGAAACACGGCGAGTTCATCGATGTGTTTTGGCATCGGCGATTGCACCAGGATGCCATCGACGGTGTCGTCGGCGTTGAGCTGGTCGATCAGGGCGAACAGTTCCGCTTGAGTGATCGTCACGGGCGGAAGGATGAGACGGCTGGTGATTCCGATCTCGGCGGCGGTCTGATCTTTCTTCCGCACGTAGGAAACGGAGGCGGGGTCTTCGCCGATACGAACCAGCGCGAGACAAGGTTTCCGACCGGCGAGCGCCGTCACTTCCGTTTTGAGTTCCGCAACGATGGAGGCGGCGATTTTATTTCCGTCAATTAGGACCATGGTAAATCTTTCCCACGAAACACCGGCATTTGCTGAAAACGAATTTCGTTTCTGCTGAGCGCTGAATCGCTGCGACGACTTATTTGAGCTGCAGGCTTTCTACTTCGATCACGAAATCCTTGCTGCCGGGGACGGGTTTGGCGGAACCAAATACGACGACCATATGGTCGATGTAACTTTCGATCTGTTCGGTGAGAAGAAGTTTGCTGATGTCGAGGTAGGCGTAGCGCTTGCCGGCGTCGTCGTTGAGCGCCCAATCATACGGGCGGCGCGGTTTGAAGGCGCTGCGGGTGGAAACAAATTTGCCGGCGAGCAGGCGGGGCAGGGTGGCGCCATTCGAATCGCCGAGATTCACCTGCGGAGCTGGTCGTCCGGCGGTCGTCACACCGTAGGCGGTGGCCGGTACTGGCGGGGGAGACAGCGGCGCGGTGGCGGGGTTGAGTTGGTGGGCGGCAGCCGAAGGGTTTGGCGCCGGAACGGGACCGCTGCCCACGCGGACATATCCGACGATTTTTTTCTCCAGACGAATCTGCGTCCACTTGCCGAGCAAGCCGGTGATCTCGGCTTTGTCGTCGGCGTCCATCGTGGTAAACACAGGTGATTCTGGTTTGGGCGCGAGGTGGATCTGGGCGCCTTTCTTTATGTTCAGGCTTTTTTGTATGTCTGTGTTGGTTACGTAGCCTTGGAACGGTCCTGACAGCTCGACGGCGACCCAACCGGGAGGCGTGCTCATCGCTTCGGCCGCGACGGTCGGAGTGGTACCGGCATTGAGCACGGTGATCACGGGCGAGCTGTCGTCAGGTTTCGTGTGTGCAGCCGTGGAGGCGGTTAGTGGCGCGCTGAGGCCGGAGGCGGCGGTGGCGAGCAGGCCAATGACGAAACTGAAGAAGGGCGCGCGGCGGTGACGAGGGTTAGTTTGCATGAGAAGATTCAGTGGGTTCTGCCGCAGTGGCTTCGAGAGCAGCGTGGGGTGTGCGCGGCGTGTGGAAAAGCATTTCGATTTCGCCGGGAGTGAGTTTTTTCATGGCGCGAATCGGAATGCCTTTCAAGCGGAAGCCACCGATTTGATAACGACGCAGGCGTTTGACGTCGTAGCCGAGCTTGGTGAAAAGGAGGCGGATTTCGCGCTTCTTGCCGTGATGCATGTGGACATCAAGGTTCGTGGAATCGCTGCCTGGGCCGGGGTTGATGAGCGCGGCTCGTTCCACTTTCAGTCGCTCGCCTTCGACCGTGATTCCTTTTACCAACAAAGGAAGACGCTTGGAGGGAAACGGCTTTTCGAGAATCACATGATAGCGTTTTACGACGAGGTTCGACGGATGCATCAGCCGATGGGCGAGATCTCCGTCCGTCGTGAGAATCACGAGACCTTCGCTGTCTTTGTCGAGACGACCCGCGCAAAAGAAACGATACCGGGCAAACTCGCGAGGGAGCACCGTGAAGATGGTATCCGGGTTGTGCGGATCATCGTTGGAGCAGACCAAGCCGCGGGGTTTGTGCATCGCGAGCGTGATGCGCGGTTGTGCGGTGGAGCGGACGGCTTTTCCGCCGGTCGTGATGCGATCGATGCCAGGCATGACTTTTTGGCCGAGGGTGGCGGCGGTACCGTTGACCCAAACCTGACCTTGGGCGATGAGCGCCTCGGCCGCGCGCCGGGAGCAGATGCCGGCATCGGCGAGATATTTTTGGAGGCGGATGGGTTCGGGTGACGACATGAACGACACCAGTGGGCGGCAATTCCGAGAGGGCTGCAAGCCTGAGGACGGCATGAAAGGCTTGCCAGTGCCCGACGCCGTTTCCTTGATTTGCTCAGCCATGTCTGCTCCCGCCGAAGTTTCAATCTACTCCAAAGATCATCCTTTTCCGGCTCGTGTGACGGAAAATCGGATGCTGACCAAACCAGGATCGGCCAAGGAAACGCGTCACTTTGTGGTGAGCATCGCCGGTAGCGGGTTGCACTACAAAGCAGGCGATTCGCTCGGCGTTTTCCCGACAAACCGGCCTTCTGAAGTTGAGGAGTTGTTGGGAAAATTGGGAGCGACTGGGAACGAACCGGTTTCACCGGTGATGCTGAAGCTTCCTGCGCCGATCACGTTGCGCGAGGCATTGACGTCGCGGCTCGCGTTGAGCAGCCCAACGCAAAAAATCGTGGCAACGCTCGCAGCGAAGGCTACCAACACCGACGAAAAAGCGCATCTGACGGGATTGCTTGCGCCGGAATCCAAGGAAGTGCTGACCACGTTTCTGGACCAGCGGGAATTCGTCGATCTGTTGGCGGAATTTCCGAGCGCAAGACTCACGCCGCAGGAATTCGTGGATCATCAACGCCGGCTGATGCCGCGGCTCTACTCAATCGCTTCCTCACCGCGCGTGCACCCGTCGGAAATCCATCTGACGGTCGCGGTCGTGCGTTATGAGACAAACCACCGCGAGCGGGTGGGAGTGTGCACGACATTTCTCGCCGATCGGGTGCAAGTCGGCACGACACCCTCGCCTGTATTTGTTTCTCACTCACACTTCGGTCCGCCAGAGGATGGCGCGAAGGACGTGATCATGGTTGGACCGGGAACAGGCATCGCGCCATTTCGCGCGTTTGTGCAGGACCGCCTCGCCACGCGGGCGACCGGTCGCAACTGGGTTTTCTTCGGTGACCAACACCGCGCGACGGATTTCCTATACGAAGATGAGTGGACCGAGTGGCTGGCGACGGGCGCGATCGCGCGACTGGACACGGCATTCTCCCGTGATCAGCACCAGAAAATCTACGTGCAGGATCGCATGCGGGAAAACGCCGCCGAGTTGTGGGCATGGATCAAAGCGGGAGGTTATTTTTTTGTGTGCGGCGATGCGAAGCGGATGGCCAAAGATGTCGATGTGGCGCTTCACGACGTGATCGCGCAGCAGGGCGGGATGGACGCAGCCGCGGCGACCGAGTACGTGAAACAAATGAAGAAGGATAAACGTTACCAGCGGGACGTTTACTGACGCTGAAGTCGCGTGTCGCGGGGAGTGGGGCCGAGTTTTGGACAGCGTCGCGCCGCGGAATTTTCTACTCGCAACTCACCTCCGGGTGCTGGCTACTTTCTCTTCATGCTTACATTTACCAACCGAACTGCCCTGGTTACCGGTGCTGGCCGCGGCATTGGCAAAGCGATTGCTGAAACGCTCGCGCGTCATGGCGTAACGGTGATCTGCGTTTCGAAATCAGCCGACTCTTGTGGAGCAGCAGCGGCGGCGATTACTGCAGCCGGCGGTAAAGCGAAAGCGCTGGCGGTCGATGTGGCGGACGGAGCCGCGGTCGCGAAGGCAGCGGAAGAACTGCTCAAGGAATTCCCGACGATCGATATTCTCGTCAACAACGCCGGAATCACGCGCGACGGGTTGCTCTTTCGGATGAGTGAGTCCGATTGGAGCGACGTGCTCTCCACGAATCTATCGAGCTGCTTTCATTGGACGAAATACCTCGCGCGCCCGATGACACGCGCGCGTTGGGGCCGGATCGTGAACATCACTTCGGTGAGCGGAATTTTGGGCAATGCGGGGCAGGCGAATTATGCGGCCGCGAAAGCCGGCATGATCGGGTTGACGAAATCGCTGGCTCGCGAGTTCGCGGGACGCAGCGTCACCGTTAACGCCGTCGCACCCGGTTTCATCAAGACCGACATGACGACGGAATTCGTGAATAATCCCGAGGTTTCGGGCAAGATCTTAGAAACGGTTCCGCTCAAACGTTTCGGCGAAGCGGCCGATATCGCCAACATGACGGCTTATCTCTGTTCAGAGGAAGCTGGCTACATCACCGGGCAAGTTTTTGCCGTTGACGGCGGCATGGCGATGTGAACCCTCACCCATCACCCCGCCGACTCAAATTTTCCAATCATGGCTGACCAAAAAACCATCGAACAGCGCGTCAAAGAAATCATCGTCAATCAGCTCAACGTGAACGAAGAGCAGGTGACGCCGACGGCCTCGTTTCTTGACGATTTAGGCGCGGACTCACTCGACACCGTCGAGTTGATCATGGCCTTCGAAGAAGAATTTAAGGACGAAATCAAAGGCGAGATTCCTGAAGCCGATGCTGAAAAATTGCAGACGGTTGGTCAGGTCACCGATTACATTAAGGGCAAAGCCGGCCAGTCGTAATTCGAACGTCGTTGGAGAAATTTCGGCGTTCTGCCTGTTTCCGGGTTCGGAAATTTTTGGCAGAACGCCTTTTTGTTTTTTAAGTTTTTCGTTTCTCTCTCTGTCATGGAAACTCCTGCCACCGGCCGTCGCGTCGTAGTCACTGGACTTGGTGTTGTCACCTCGATTGGTCATGACGTGGAAACGTTCTGGTCGAGCCTGATCGCGGGGCGTTGTGGCATTCAGCGCGTGACACTTTTCGATCCGAGCGACTTTGCGTGTCAGATCGGCGCTGAAGTTCGCGATTGGGATGCGGCGCAGCACATGGATCCAAAGGAAGCGCGCCGGAACGATCGGTACACTCATTTCGGTTTCGTCGCAGCGAAGCAGGCGGTGAAAGACGCCGGCTTGGATGTCGCGCGCGAAGACGGTGATCGGGTCGGCGTGATGATTGGCTCCGGGATCGGCGGGATGTATACCTTCGAATCGCAATTGAAGGTGCTCGCCGAACGCGGCCCGCGGAAGGTATCGCCATTTACGATACCTTCGCTGATTGGCAACATGTGCTCCGGATTGCTCGCGATCGAAATCGGCGCGCGCGGCCCGAACTTTGGTTTGGTTTCCGCTTGTGCGACGGGAACGCATGCGATCGGCGAAGCGGCGCATACGATCCGTCGCGGAGACGCGGACGTGATGGTTGCTGGAGGCAGCGAGGCGGCGATTACTCCTTTTGCGTACGCGAGCTTTTGTTCGATGAAGGCAATGAGCACGCGCAACGACTCGCCGCAGACGGCGAGTCGGCCGTTCGATAAAAATCGCGACGGATTTATCATGGGCGAAGGTTCAGGGATTCTGGTGCTGGAATCGCTCGAGCACGCGCAAGCACGAGGAGCCCGGATTTATTGCGAGCTGGCCGGCTATGCCGCGACATGTGACGCCTATCACATCACGCAGCCGGATCCGGAAGGAAAGGGACTCTCGATGGCGATGAAGCGCGCGCTTGCCAGTGCCCAGGTTGCTCCGGAAGCAGTTGACTACATCAATGCCCATGGCACGAGCACCCCTTACAACGACAAGTTCGAAACGCTCGCGATCAAGAAGGTTTTCGGCGATCACGCGCGCAAGGTTGCGGTCAGTTCGACGAAATCGATGACGGGTCATCTGCTCGGAGCGGCGGGCGGAATCGAATCGATTATATCGGTCAAAACGATCGAGACCGGGATGATCGCACCCACGATTAATCTACAGGAGCCCGATCCAGACTGTGATTTGGATTATGTGCCGAACGAAGCGCGCGCGAGCTCGGTGAAAACCGTATTGAGCAACAATCTTGGGTTCGGCGGTCAGAACGCCGCGGTTGTTTTTCGCGCGATGTAACGTCCGCCCCGCCGGCGACACGAGGCGGCTTCATTCGCAATCTCTGTCATGATGCGGTGCGCGCCGTGGTTTCTGGTTTGCCTGCTGATCGTGGCGTGTTCGCGTTCGAACGACGGTAAAAACAATCCGGCCAGCGAGCCTTTGCCGTCGCGAGCGGAAATCTGGGCGGCGATTCAGCCGCTCGCGCAACGGTACCAATTGTCACCAGAATTTGTTTACGCAGTGGTCGCGGCTGAATCCAACTTCGATCCCCGGGCGCAAAACGGTGACGCCTGCGGGCTCATGCAGCTAAAACCAGCAGCGTGGCAGAGTGTTTCGACACTGCCTTACGAACCGACCGTTTGGCGGTGGAGGAAAAATCTCGAGGCCGGCATCGACTATCTCGCCTACGTTCGCAGCGCTATTCACCGGAAGACGACGTTTTCATATCCGCTGCTGCTCGGTTCGTTCCACTATGGATTACAGTATGTGGAAGAGCGCAGTTTCGACGTTCACCGCATTCCGGTCCCGGATAACGCGATTTATCGGGAGCTCTGGTCGGGTAATCTCGCGCCGGTGCCGCCGCCATAACTGAGCGAATCGGACGTCACGCGTTTCCAGTGACGCTTCGCCAAAGATCTCTCGCCGGCTCGAAATCGATTGGGCCACCGTCACGGGCACGCCGTGTCGTCAGCAGCCACTCGCGCAGACGGTGCGAGAGGGCTGTTTTTTCTGCGAAGGGAAGTTCGCTGCGCATGAATTCCGCATCCAAAGCGTCGGACCGTTCGAGGTAACGTGCGTGATTTGCCAGGCCGAAATTCAAGACACCCGACAAATCTGGATACAGCTGAGTGTAAAAGAAATTGGGTTGATAAAAAGCGAACACCAGCGGGTAAATTCGCCTGCTCTTGGGAGGAACAGAAAAATGTAGCGCGGACGCCGGGCCTATTTCACTCCCGAACAGCGCTGAATTCTGGCGAAGCTGGACCTCCGATGAATTTTCGGTCGCGAAGCCATGCGAAGTTCCCGCTCCGAAACCGACCAGTTTTTCGGCGCTGAGCGCGGTAGCGGTACCGTCGAAACCAAAGATGAGTTCGGCCGGTTCGGCACTATGCGAGTTGTCGTATTCCAAAATTCCACAGACGACGGGCGCGTACCAAAACCGGTCCTCGTCGTTGGAAGCCGACAGGGGAAAAGGGGTGCAGAGTTTAAAGACCAGCGGCCCGATCATCCACTTGTCGCCCGCACTCGCGAGGAAACGCCCGTAGCGACCTTTAGGCAAAGGCTGAGGACCGCCTGACGGGGGAGCGAAAAAGGGGAGCAGGCTCCATGAGTCGGAACTCGTCGGTCGGCAGCCAATGAAAACGTCCTGATTAGGCGCGGGCTCTCCGCTTAATGAGAATCCCCGTGGCGAACCTACCGGCCCGAGCGACAAGCTGGCGTTTGCACCGAGAGGAGCGTGGGGCGTCGAGGCGCTCATCGGTCGTTGCGCAGACATGAAAAAGCCCGCGGAAGGCCGCGGGCTGAAAAATCGATTGAGTCGAACTTAGGCCTTCTGGACCAAGCCGGCTTTGATCGCCTTGACGGAGACCAGCATGCGCTTGGTGCCGCCATTGGGCAGCTTCACGCGGATGCGCTGAAGGTTCGGGCGGAACTTACGCTTCGTGATGCTAGTCACGTGCGTGCCGATGCCGCCGCTCTTCTTGGACTGACCCTTGCGGTTGATGATCGAGCCTTTGACAGGACGACGACCGGTGATTGCACAGATTCTAGCCATGGTGATTTCGAGTTGGTTAAAGGGTCGGAGTAAAGGATTGGACGAATGCGAAGCAAGGGGATTTTTCGGGACCCGCGATTGCGAGGTTCGGATCAGCGAAAAACGAGATGCCGTCAGTCTCGCAGCGTATGTAGCACTTGGAACTTTTGCCCGAGGTGTGCGGGATGCAAGAGCTGAAGCAATGAAGCTTTTCGCGGGCTAAACCGCGCGGCTTCAGCGGCGGAAGTGGCGGCAATAAAATCCGCCGCACGACGAATAAAAAATGATTCTTGAGATTCGACCGCGGGCTTTGCGAACCCGTGATGTTCGAGTGCGTCCGCCAGCCAGTCCCAACATACGTGACACGTGAGGTCCTGTTCTCCGGGTCGCGCCAGAAGGTCATTGGTTTGAGTGTGCCGAAAGTAAGCCCGAGCGGTTCCGGCGGGACAGGCTTCCGTCAGTTCTCGCCAACTCTTTCCGTAGTCGCAGGCGACAAACAGTCCGGTCCACGGCTGCGCTGCAATTTGCTCAGCCAGAGTGGCGGAGGCGAATGGTGCGTCGATGATGTAGCCATCTGGCGCCTCAGCGGGCAATGTGGTCGGCGCAGCGGTGGTGAGTTCGATTTCGACAAACGAATCGTCGCGCAACATGGCGCCGAGTTCTTTCCATACACCACTTCGTCTCACGAAACGGCGGAACGGTTGCGCGTCGAAAAGTTCATTCGAAAATACCACGCATTTCCCGGAGAGTTCCAGCGGCTCGCCGACGCGACAGGTGCGCACGGTCTTAAATGGATGCGCGACACCATCGAGGGCGCCGAGTTCGGTTTCTGACCCGATTTCGACAAACGTAAACTCCCGCGCTGGACGCGATCCCAGTAACGTCGTGCAAGCAGCTGCAATGAGTTCACCAAAAACCGGACCGCTCGTCGTGGCCGTGAAAAAATCTGAACTTTCCCCGAAACCAATTCGCTTTCGATCAGCGCGATAATAGCCCACTTGCGGATCGTAAAGCGCAAGCGCCATGAAGCGATCGAATGGCATGGCCCGGCTCGCCCCGGCGTGGGCTTGGAACACAGATCGGAAGTTGGCGGGCGCTTGGGGAAAATCGGTCATTCGGTGAATGGAAAGGGTGAAAAGCGGGCGGCCGGAAAACGCGCTGGTTTCGTTCCGGCCGGTCGCGACGAACCCATTTACAAACCGATGCGGATGCACACTGTGCACGAGATGTTCAAACGGATTCTCATCCTCGCCGCGGGAGGCGTGCTCGGCTTTGTGCTGACGGTTGGCGCTGCGCGAGTATCGCAAGCGTGGGGACTGTTTCCCAATCGCGATCTCAACCGCTCGTCGGATTACGTGCGGGAGGTTTTGCAGATGGTGAACCAAAACTACGTGGATTCGAAGAGTGCCACCTACGACAAACTCGTGAAGACGGCGCTGCATGGAATGGTGGAGTCTCTCGATCCACACTCCGAATTTCTCGAATCAGAAGACTATACCGAACTGGAAGAACAGTTGAGCGGAGACTTCAGCGGCATCGGTATCCAGGTTGAATTACGCAAGGGAAAGGTGGTTGTGATCGCGCCGATTGCGAATTCTCCGGGGGAACGTGCCGGCATCCAGCGAGGGGATGAGATTCTCGGCGTCGATGGCAAAGGACTGGAGAAAAACGATTCAATGGAAGGTGTGATAGATCGATTGCGCGGCAAGCCGCGCACCAACGTAACGGTTGATCTTTTGCGCCCAAGCAGCGGAAGAAAATTTCAACTCACACTCCAGCGGGAACTCATCAAACTCGACAGCGTTCGTTCTGTCCGTGTTTTGCCGGGGCGAACGGGCTATATTTTATTAACCGAATTTTCCGATCATACAGGAGCTGAATTTAGCCAAGCGCTCAATCAACTGCTCGAGCAGGGCATCGACAGTTTGGTGCTGGATTTGCGCAACAATCCGGGTGGGCTGCTCGACGCGGCGGTCGAAGTGGCCGAGCCGTTCTTCAAAAAAGGTGAGCTGATCGTCTCCACGCGCGGACGGAAACCAGCGGATTCAGAAGAGCTGCGAGCCGAAGCTGACGGCGACCCGCTCACGGTACCCATGGCCGTGCTGATCAACGCAGGGACGGCGAGCGCGGCCGAAGTTGTCACAGGTGCACTGAAGGACACAGGCCGGGCGGTGGTGGTAGGCGAGCGGTCGTTCGGAAAAGGATCGGTGCAATCCATTTTCCAGTTGAAGAATGGTGAAGGACTCCGACTGACCACCGCGCGCTATTTTACGCCGAGCGGCGTGAGCATTCACGAGAAAGGCGTTACGCCGAACGTCGAGGTCGTGATGACGGCGGACGAAGACAGCAAGTTGCGCGTGCAACAGACTCGGCCCGACGTCACTGATCCGAAGGATTTCAACGAACGCTTCGGATTCACGCCGATTGAGGACCGACAGCTTGAGGCGGCGCTCGATGTGCTGAAAGGTATCAAGCTGTTCGATCAACGGCGTGATGCAGTGGTCGCGGTCCACTGAGCACCGGATGATTCTGGCCTTGGAGAGTTCCTGTGATGAAACGGCGGTCGCGCTGTTTGAGCCGTCGCGCGGACTCACGGGAGAATGGATCCACAGCCAGATCACACTGCAGGAACGGTATGGCGGTGTCGTACCGGATCTGGCGACGCGTGAACATCTGCGGAATTTCGCGCCGCTGCTGCAGCAGGCGAAGTCTTCTGCCGATTTCGGGCGCGTGACGAAAATCGCGGTGACCCACGGGCCCGGTCTGGCGGCGTGTCTCGCGATCGGAGTCGCAGCCGCGAAGGCGCTCGCGCTCGCGTTGCGAGTACCTTTGGTGGGCGTGAATCATCTTCGTGGACACACCTGGTCGCCGTTTATCGCGCTCCATGCGCAGCTGCCCGGCGCGTTTGAGGAGAAGCTCGCAGCGGTCTTGCCTCATCTCGGGTTGATCGTTTCTGGCGGAAATACGCTGCTGTTCGCGATCGAAAAGGACCGACGAATCTCGGTGCTCTCGTCGACACGTGACGATGCCGCGGGGGAGGCGCTCGACAAAGGCGCGAAACTTTTGGGCCTTGGTTATCCCGGTGGGCCGTTGGTGGAAAAACTGGCGTTGGCGGGCCGCGTGGACGCGTTCAACTTTCCGCGTGGAATTGGGAAACGTGACGAACTCGATTTCAGTTTCTCCGGCGTGAAGACGAGTCTCCGTTACCAAATCGAGAAACTATCTCCGTTGGAAGTTCAGGAGCGTCTGCCGGATCTTTGCGCGAGTTATCAGCAGGCTGTAATGGATGCGCTGGTACGCAAAACCCGAGCGGCGTTGCGTCAGGCAAATGGACGATTCCGCAGCCTCGGACTTTCCGGAGGAGTGGCAAATAATCGTACGCTGCGCGCGTTGCTTGAACGAGAGGCGCAGCTTGAGCAGATCCCTTTTTTCGCGGCGCAGCCGCAGCACACGGGTGACAACGCGGGGATGATCGCTTTTGCGGCGTGGGTCGACCCGATGGGTTCCGATCGTGCCGCCGGCGTGGATCTACGCGTGGAGCCGAGCGCGACCCTCTCGCCCGACCAGGCTGCTGAGGCTCACTTGTAGTCGCGACGGAGATTGCTCGGCAGAATTCCGAGTTCTTCGCGATATTTTGCGACTGTCCGCCGAGCCAGCGTGAGACCTTTATCGGAAAGTTTAGCCACCAACTCCTGATCGCTGAGAGGCGATGCCTTGTCCTCAACCGCCACCAAATCGGCCAGCATTTCTTTGACGCTGGTATTCGAAACGGAAGCACCACTATCGGCCTGATAGCCGGTGGTGAAAAAGTATTTGAAGTCGAAGACGCCGTGCGGGGTCTTCATGTATTTGTTCGCGATCGCGCGACTGACGGTGGTTTCGTGCACGCCGACGATGTCGGCAATCTGCGTCATCGTGAGTGGCCGGAGCTGCGAGACGCCTTGCTCGAAAAACGCCGTCTGGGCTTTGATGATTTCGCGGGTGATGCGCTCGATCGTCCGCTGGCGCTGCTCGATTGAATCGATCAGAAATTTTCCCGAACGCATCCTATCGCGCAGATAATCACGCTCTTCCTTTGACAGCGTGCCCTTGGCGATCAGTTCGCGATACGTGCTGGAAAGGCGGAGACGGGGAATGTAGTCGCTGTTGAGATGAATTTTCCATTCCTCGCCGTCCTTCTCGACCACGACGTCAGGCACGACGATTCGATTGTTATCCTCAGCAAAACGGCGGCCCGGCGCGGGGTCGAGCTTTCCAATTTCTTCAATCGCCGCCTGAACATCGTCAGCTGCGGCGCCGAGTTTGCGGGACAATTCCGGGATGCGGCGGCGGGAGAGTAACTCGAATTGGTCCCGCAGCATGCGCGCGGCAAGAGTGTCGCCGCGACCTTTTGCCCGGAGCTGGGCGAGAAGACACTCTGCGAGTGTTTGACTGCCGATACCGGGTGGATCGAACGACTGAAGAAGTTTCAACGCTTCCAATACCGTGTCGTAAGGTAAGCCGGTTTGAAGCGCGACGTCCGAGGGCGTTTGAGCGAGATATCCGCGATCGTCGAGATTTCCGATCAGTTGCTTCAACGCCTCGAGTACGGGAGCGGCCAGGTCGTCGAGCACGACCTGCTGCATCAAATGTTCCTGGAGGGAGGTTTCGCTGACGAGCGAATCAAAAAAATGCTGACGTTTTTCGGCGTCTTCAGCGGTGTAAGATTGGGCGCCACCCGCGTTGGCCATGTGGTCGCGCCAGTCTTCATCGAGCTTCCCGAGAATTTCGAATTGCTTGGTGAAATCCATTTCCTCGCGCGCCGGAGACTCTTCAGGAGCGGACGCGTTGCCATCGTCGGATTCGTTATTGGACGACTCGCCTTCGGTGCCCTCCGCCTCGGTGGGCTTGTCCACGCTTTCACCATCCATCGGCAGCTCCTCCAGCGTCGGATTTGCCTGCAGCTCCTCTTGAATAACGGACCGCAGGTCCAGAGCGGCCACCTGAAGAATTTTCAGGGACTGCCGGAGTTGTGGCGCGAGGACGAGAGATTGAGTCTGACGTTGGCGAAGGTCGTGGCTGAAAGAAGGCCCGCTCATGGATTCAGGTCGTGAGAAAAAGTTATCCTCTTAGGGGCGGAGAGGCGAAAAGGGGTTGAAGAGGGGGTGGATTAGGCGTGGGCGCTGGAGCGCCGAAAAGCTCTTTCAAGTAAACGCCGAGCTTCTCGTTAGTCGGACCGTAACGATCGCTATAAAGGTAAAGTTCCAAGTCGTTCAGAATTTCAAAAGCGGTCTGGTACCGTTTATCGCGATCCCGCTGGAGGCATTTTTGAAGGATTGCCTCGAGCTTCGGCTCGATGTCTGCGCGCAACGTCGCAAAACGCGGAATGGGAAGCGTGAGAATATTCCGGCGCGTCTGATTGCGATCGGTCGCGCGAAAAATGTTTTTCCCGAGCAATAGCTCCGTGAGCACAATGCCAAGAGGGAAAAGGTCGGCCCGCGCATCGGTCACCGCGTAGCTGGCTTGCTCGGGTGAAAGATACTCGTCTTTGCCAGCGATGACCTTGCCTTCCTCATTGTACATCAGGTCCAGCGCCTTCGCGATACCGAAGTCCGTCAGCTTCACGTCACCTTCGAACGCCATCAGGATGTTCTTTGGACCAATATCCCGGTGAACGATATTCAGGTGGCGCCCTTCGCGATCGAGTTTTTGATGCGCGTACGCGAGGCCGCGCGCGATTCTCGAGACGATGAATGCGGCCAAATCAGCGGGAATTGCCCGCCCGAGTGCGCGATGTTTATCGATGAAGTGTTCGAGGTTTACCCCACGTACAAACTCCATCACCATGAAGTACTGACCGCCGACCTGACCGAGGTGATAGGTCTGGACAATATTGGTGTGGATGAGGTCAGCGACCAGTCGCGCTTCGCCGATGAAATTGCGCTGAAATTCCTCGATCGCGGAATATTCTTCTCGAATGAGCTTAACGGCGACGACCTTCCGAAACCTTCCCGCTCCCAGCTGTTCGGCTTCGTAGACGACGCCCATCCCGCCGTCTGCGATCTTACGAACCATCTCGTAGTGGATCTCATTAAAAACGTGTTTGATCGACGGCACGATGGCCGAAGAAAACAGCGACCGCGTGATACTGGCAAGTGTTCAATCTGAAATCGGCCCGAAAGTTGCTTCAGTCGAGCGGCGCGGCAATTGACAGAGGTGCCCTTCGTCCTACGTTGGCCCTATGATCACACTTTCACCGCGTGCCGCAGATCGCGTTCGCGCGATGCACTCCGAATTGAATTCTCCTGCGAAGAAATTGCGGGTGTTCGTGGAGTCGGGCGGTTGCTCTGGGTTTCAGTATGGGATGTCGTTCGACGACCCCAAGCCCGACGATGCGCAACTGGAAAGCGAAGGCGTGCCGATCTTACTCGACCCGGCGAGTCTCGCCTACTTGAGCGGTTCCACCATCGACTTCGACGACGGGCTGCACGGCAAAGGGTTTGATATCAAAAATCCCAACGCCACGAGCACATGCGGTTGCGGGAAATCGTTCAGCTGAGTTTTTTTGTACGACGGAATTCCGGTAATTGGAATCCGGTCGACCAAGCGGACGATCACCTAACGAACGGCTTCGTGCAGCGCGACGATCCCGGCGGTCATGCCCTTCGCGCTCACGCGGCTAAAACCGGCAGCTTGAATTTCAGCAGATAAAGCCGAGCGATCAGGGAATTGCTCGATGGTTTCGTTGAGGTATTTATAAGCATCGCGATCACCTGTGATCAGGCCTGCGAGCGACGGCAGGAGCTTGCGAAGATACAAAAGATAGAGAGGTCGGAACCACCGCTGCGGTTGCGAAAATTCCAAGACAAAAAGCTTTCCGCCCGGCCGGAGTATTCTGCGCATTTCGGTCAACGACCGATGACGATCAGCCATATTGCGGAGCCCGAACGAGATCGTCACGGCGTCGAACGTTTCGTCAGGCAGTGGGAGCGCAAGACCGTCGCCTTGCAGGAAACGCACGTTACGAAGTTTTTGTTTTCCCGCTGCTGCTTGTTTTTTCACCGCCTCATCGAGCATGGGTTGGCAAAAATCCATGCCGACGATTTCAGCTGCTGAAGCAACGCGACGGCTAAGAGCGAAAGCGACATCTCCGCTGCCGGTAGCGAGATCGAGCACTTTCCGCGGGGCGGCTCGGCGTACGGCTCGCACGAGTTGAAAGCGCCACCAAACGTCGATCCCGCCGCTCAAAAGCCGGTTCGCGATGTCGTAGCGACAGGCAATGCGACTGAACATTGAATTTACGGCAGTGGGATCGGGCATCGGATGGTTGGAAGACAAGGGATAAGGGATCTCCCTAATCTACCGGAAAAAGACTCATAACAGTTGACGCAATTGCGGAAGTGAAAATAATTTAGCTCGGTAACAACGTTAAAAAAACAAAGGAAAAAACATATGTCCACCAATCTGACCAAACGCGAGATTGTCTTGGAAATCTATAAGAAGACGGGATTTCCGCAGAAACAAGTCGTGGAGTCTGTCCAGCTCACGCTCGACATTATCCAGAAGGCTTTGGCGGAAGGGCGTAATGTTGAGTTACGCAATTTCGGTGTTTTGGAAGTGCAAGTTCGCAAAGCTCGCGTCGGCCGGAATCCGAACAAGCCGGAAGCTGAGGTGGTCATTCCTCAACGCGCGGTAGTAAAGTTTAAATCCGGCAAGATCCTGAAACAGCAACTCAAGAAGATTGATTTGACGAAGCTTTGATCGCCCAGCCCCAAATCCCTGCGCCGATTCCGGCGAGGGATGCGGCGCCGGTTTCAAGAAATTAGTATCGCGCTCGTTGTCGCGCTTTCCCCATTTTGGGGCTGATGGCCACGTTTCAGTCCCTTCCTGGATTCCGCGAGTTTTACCCCGACGCAATGGCGCGTCGGACGCACATCTTCCGCTTGTGGCGCCAAACGGCGGCCACGTTTGGATTTGCGGAGTATGATGCCCCCGTCCTCGAGCCGTTGGACCTTTATAAAACAAAGTCCGGCGACGAGATCGAAGGGCAGTTGTTCAGCTTTACGGACAAGGGCGGTCGAGAGGTTGCGCTTCGTCCCGAGATGACGCCCACCGTCTGCCGGATGGTCGGTGCAAAAGCCAATTCGCTCAAACGGCCGATCAAATGGTTTAGCATCGCGGAGTACTACCGTTATGAACGGGCGCAGAAGGGACGCGAGCGGGCATTCTTTCAATTTAACGCCGATCTCTTTGCAGAGCCTGGCCCGGAGGCGGAAATCGAGCTGATTGGATTGCTGACGCAGTGCATGTGTTCGTTTGGGCTCACCGAACAGGACTTCTACATCCGCCTGAGCGACCGCAACGTTTGGTTCTATTACCTCGAGGCGCTCGGCCTGGATGAACCTCGTATTCGAGCTGTGCTAACGGCGGTGGATAAATTCGAAAAGGCCGGTCCGGATGCGTTCAACGCCTACGCTGAACAGTTTGGTCCGCTCGATCCGGATTTGCAGCAGCGGGTCCTCGCGTTTTTGCAGATCAAGACATTGGCAAAGCTCGAGGAGACGCTGGGAAACATCCCCGGCGAAAAACTCGCCGCGCGATTGGCCGATTGGCGGAAAGTGCTCGGCGGTCTCGAAGCGATGGGCCTTTCAAAATTTGTTCAGGTCGATCTCGGCGTGGTGCGCGGATTGGCGTACTACACGGGTTTCGTGTTCGAGGCGTTCGATCGAAAAGGGGAGCTTCGCGCGATTGCCGGTGGCGGACGCTACAACGACCTCGTCGCAAAGCTTGGTGGGCCGGATTTGCCTGCGGTGGGATTTGCGATCGGAGATGTGACGCTGGGTCTCTTGCTCGAAGCGCGTGGACTGATGCCGACCTTCGTTCAGTCGACGGATGTTTATTGTGTGATCGGCGGCGATGCCGAACGACGTGCGGCGTTCGCGGATATCCAGGCGCTTCGAGCGGCCGGCTTTCGGGTGGAGTATCCGTTACGTGAAGTCGCCTTCGGCAAGCAGTTCAAGCTCGCGGCCGATGCGGGGGCGAAACTCACGCTCATTTACGGACCTGACGAAATTGCGAAAGGCGTCCTGAAAATTCGCGATATGTCCAGCCGCTCGGAATTTGAGGTGCCGCGCGAGCAGGTGCTGGGGACGGTGCGCGATTTCTTCTCGCGCGAATAACGCGGAGACTGTCAGCGATCAGGTTTTTATCGAGAGGTTTTTCGGACCAAAGGCGGCGGGGAGGAGTTTCGCCAACGGCAGATCGATCCGATTCGTGCTGTCGCATACACTGATCACGAGCGCGTCTGCGCCAAATTCGTTGATCACCTGACGACATGCTCCGCAGGGAGCGGTGGCCGTACGAGTCGGGGTATAGATCGCCACCGCCTGGATTACGCGTTCGCCGGCCGCGACGGCGCTGAAAATTGCGGTTCGTTCCGCGCAGTTGCACAGACCGAATGAAGCATTTTCCACGTTGCAGCCGGTGAAAATTTTCCCCGACCCAGTCAGCACGGCTGCGCCCACGCGAAAATCAGAATAGGGACTATATGAATTCTGCGCCGCAACTCGCGCGGAATTTTCGAGCTGTCGGGTTGTGACGCTGGAGAGCTTCATTGCGGTACAATGACGATTTACGGTCAGGTGCGAAGCGAAGAATGGCTAAATCCTAAACTCCGAGTTCCCGCTTCGTTTCTGCAAAAGCTGCGATGGCGGTTTCCAGATCTTGCGGCGTATGTGCGGCGCTAACCTGCGTTCGGATGCGCGCCGTTCCTTGCGGGACGACCGGGTAGAAGAAGCCGACGACGTACACGCCCCGCTCGAGCATGCGCGCCGCAAATTTTTGCGAGAGCGCCGCATCACCGAGCATCACCGGCACGATCGGGTGCATGCCTGGGCGCAGCGTGAGGCCGACGCGCGTGAGGCCGGCGCGAAATGTTTTCGTGTTGGCTTCGAGTTGATCGCGCAACGCCGTGGACTTGGAGATCAGGTCGAGCGCGGTCACTGAGGCGGCAGCGATCACAGGAGCGAGCGTGTTCGAAAAGAGGTAAGGTCGTGAACGTTGGCGCAGGAGATCGATGATTTCCTTTTTTCCGCTGACGTAACCCCCGCTTGCGCCACCGAGCGCTTTGCCGAGCGTGCCGGTGATGATGTCCACGCGACCCATCACGCCGCAGTGCTCGTGCGTGCCACGACCGGTCCGGCCCATGAAGCCGACCGCGTGGCTGTCATCCACGAGCACGAGCGCTCCATACTTTTCGGCGAGTTCGCAGATTTCCTTCAGGTTCGCGATGGTACCGTCCATCGAGAAAACGCCGTCGGTCGCGACCAATTTGAAGCGAGCTTTGGCAGCATCGGCCTCGCGCAACCTGGCTTCAAGGTCTGCCATGTCGTTGTTTTTATAACGATAGCGTTGGGCTTTGCAGAGCCGGATGCCGTCAATGATTGAAGCGTGATTAAGTTCGTCGCTGATCACCGCGTCTTCAGGACCGAGCAATGTTTCAAAAACACCGCCGTTCGCATCGAAGCACGACGAATAGAGAATCGTCTCCTCTGTTCCGAGAAAGGCACTGAGCTTCGTCTCAAGGACTCGGTGGATTTCCTGTGTGCCGCAAATAAAACGGACCGAGGACAATCCATAGCCCCATCGATCCAGAGCGGCATGCGCAGCGGCAATGATGTCCGGGTGGTCGGCGAGGCCGAGATAGTTGTTCGCGCAAAAATTCAGCACGGGCTTCCCGTCGGCCGTTTGGATATGCGCTCCTTGCGGTGTGGAGATGATTCGCTCGCGCTTGAAAAGTCCGTTGAATTCGATCCCGGTAAGCGTCTGTTGAAGATGAGCGAGGTAAGCGGAAGTCATGGGGCGAGTATGCACGAGCGGCGTTGGGAGGCAAAAGACATCGCGGGACAATGAGTTAACCATTATGGTTAATAAACGACATAATTAACCGATACGGTTTATTTCTTGATAAGTTAACCATAACGGTTAACTGATCTGGTCCATGCAAGTCATCGCGATTATTGGGGATATTGTCGCCTCAAAAAAGGTAGGGCAGCGCGGCGCGTTCCAGCGGCGTCTTGGGAAAATCTTGGAGACGACCAGCCAGAATGCCCGGCATCTGGCATCGCCGTACACGATCACGCTGGGGGATGAGTTTCAGGCGGTGTATCGGAAGGCGGACCAGCTTTTCGCTGACCTCTTCACCATCATGGCGGAAATTCATCCCGTGCGCACGCGGCTGGTGTTGGGTGTGGGAGAGCTAACCACGCGGATCAATGCGGCGCAGGCATTGGGCATGGACGGCCCGGCGTTTTATGAGGCGCGCGCGGCGTTGACGGCTTTGAAAGAGGACGAGCGATTGCTACGGATTGGCGGCCAACCGGCCGAAACCTGGGCGTTGTCTAATCATGTCTTGAATCTCCTTTCGCATCAGATCGAGGGCTGGAGTCATAATCGACTGCTGGTGATGGCGGGGTTGCTGCGTGGGAAGGCGGTGAAGGAAATCGAGGAGGGTCTTCAGATTTCGCGAGTGGCGGTTTATAAAAACATTCAAGCCGCCGCGCTGGACGAAGTGGTGGGAATTTGCCACGAGTTGGAGCGCGCCATGAACCAAGCCCTGCGACACGCATGACGACTGAATTCGTTTTTTTTGCAGATCTGGTGCTGCTCTTGCGATTGCGGCTGTTGCTGTCGGATTCCGCGGTGAGCGGGCCGAGATGGCTGGTGAAAGGCTTGATCGAAATATTGGCACTTGGCCTGTTCGAGCCGCACGCATTTCTGCTGGGAGCAGGCCTGAGTATTGTCGCGCTGAATTTCGCCGCGGGTTATTGGGATCGGCGGACCAACGATCGCAACGGTGGTCGATTGCTCTTCGGCATGGTTCAACTTGGTGTACTCAGCTTTTGGTTTTCCGCGGCGGGCGGCGTGCGGTTTCGCCCGGAGCTCTCAGAATTGGGTAATTGGCTGGAATCCTGGAGCGCACTGGGCGGCGAAGCGCGGCGTCTTTTCAGTCCGTCCGGATTGAAGACGTTGTTGGGTTTTTTGCTCGCGGCCAATGAAGCGAATCTCCTCGTGCGCTGGTTGCTCGGCCGACTTCAGATTAAACCGAGTGCAACCTTTACGATGGCGAATCCGGGGATCGACGCGGGGGAATATAATCGTGGCCGCGTCATCGGGCTGCTGGAGAGAATGCTGATTTATGCGTTCGTGTTGAGCGGCCAGTTTGGCGCCATTGGATTCACGCTCGCGGCGAAAGGATTCACGCGGTTCAAGGAACTCGAGAATCGGGGTTTCGCGGAATACGTTTTAATTGGGACGTTGCTCTCCTCGAGCATCGCGATGGCGGCGGGCGTTTGGATCAAACTGGCGCTCTGACAAAAATCAGGCGGCGTCCCAGTTCAGGATGATTTTTCCGCTCTTGCCGGAGCGCATCAGATCGAAGCCCCGTTGAAATTCCGTGAAATGAAACCGGTGCGTGATCACGGGGGAAATATCCAGGCCGCTTTGAATGAGCGCCGTCATTTTGTACCACGTTTCGTACATCTCGCGTCCATAAATTCCGCGGATCGTGAGCATGCTGAAAACCACTTTGTTCCAATCCACCGCGGCTTTCTCGGGCATGATGCCGAGAAGGGCGATGCGGCCGCCGTGCGCCATGTTGTCGATCATGTCGTTCAACGCGCGCGGATTTCCCGACATCTCCAGGCCGACATCGAATCCTTCCTTCATGCCGACATCTTTCTGTACGTCAGCGAGATTTTCGCGCGAAACGTCCACCACACGGGTTGCTCCCATCGTGGTGGCGAGAGCGAGGCGGTCGGCGTTAATGTCAGTGACAACAACCTTGCGTGCTCCGGCTTGTCGCGCGATTGCCACGGCCATGCAACCGATGGGGCCGGCGCCGGTGATGAGAACGTCCTCGCCGACGAGGTCGTATTGCAACGCGGTGTGAGTCGCGTTGCCGAGCGGATCGAAACAGGAAAGCACATCCAACGGAATCGATGGATCGACGTGCACCGCATTGCTCGCGGGGATGCAGAGATATTCAGCGAACGCGCCGTCGCGGTTTACGCCCACGCCCTTCGTGTCTTTGCAGAGGTGACGGCGGCCTGCGAGACAGTTGCGGCAAACTCCGCAGACGATGTGTCCTTCGCCGTCGACGAGATCGCCGCGCTGAAAACCTTGGACGTTCGCGCCCACCTCCTCGATCACGCCAACAAACTCATGGCCGATCACCATCGGCGGACGAATGGTTTTCTGCGCCCACGCATCCCAGTTGTAGATGTGAATATCGGTCCCGCAGATCGACGTCTTTTTGATTTTGATCAGGACGTCATTGATGCCCGGCTTTGGGACCGGCACCTCGGTGAGTTCGAGACCGGGACCGGCGCGAAGCTTGGCAATCGCACGCATGGTTTGCATCGGCAGACGCTAGCGGTAGGGCGCACCGTGTCCAGCCGGCGGAGACAGGCGGAGTGGGCAGTCGTTCACTCGGCGAACAACTGCGTGCCCTCGATCTGGAGCAGGCGCAACTTGGTTTTGATTCCGCCCGGTCCGGAAAAACCCGTCATCTTGCCGTCAGCTGAAACGACGCGATGGCAGGGAATCAGCAGGGGCCAGCGATTGCTGCCGAGCGCGGCGCCCACGGCGCGGCTCGCGGCTGGCGGTTGACCGATGACGCGCGCGATTTCTCCATAGCTCCGCGTCTCGCCGGCTTTCACCGCGAGCGTTGCGCGCAGGACGGCCAGATTGAACTCCGGAACTTCCGCGAAATCGTAGTGTGCGTCCGAGAAATCCTGCAGCTCGCCGCTCAAGTGTCGTCGCACCCGATCGATCAATGTCGCCATCTCTGTCGGTAAATTCGGTTCGTCGTCGGGCCGAATCGTGGCCTCCGGCAACTCGAATCCAGTCAGGCCGGCATCATGCCAGGAGATGGCGCATCGTCCGATCGCAGTCTCGAAGGTGACTCGGCGCATATGGGTTTGCATCGTGTGGGGCTTGGATGTGCTGTCGAAGCGAAATCATGGCGAACCGCTTCTACACCGACTTCGACGTTGAGACCTATGAAGGAAATCGCAAAGCCGACTATCGCAGCGCATTTCAGATTGATCGCGATCGGATCATTCACGCGCAGGCGTTTCGGAAATTGCAGTCGAAGACCCAGGTTTTTCTTTCCGGCGAATACGATTTCTATCGGACCCGCCTGACGCATTCGATCGAAGTGGCGCAGATCGGCCGTTCGATTTGCCACTACCTGCAGACGCAGGGTGGCCCGCTGAGTTCAGACTTCTTCATTGACGGCGATTTGGTGGAAGGGGTTTGTCTCGCGCACGATCTCGGTCATCCGCCGTTCGGACATTCTGGCGAGCGAACGCTACAGGAGTTGATGATCAAGTGGGGCGGCTTCGAGGGAAACGCGCAAACGCTGCACCTTCTCACGAAGACGATGATTCAAAACGAGACAAGCGTTCGCGGCATGCAGCCGACGCGT
>CBRAFL010000013.1:0-30149 GCA_967755055.1 uncultured bacterium | reverse complement strand
CGCAAATGATTCTACATTTGGCGCCACTCAATTTATATAAACTCTCTGCCGGCGGCTCCCTGCGTCGCCGCCGACTGGAATCAAAGGTTAGAACGAGAACGTATTCGTCAGCTGCCAGGTCATGCCTTCCTCAATACGGAAGCCAGCCGGACTACCATCGGGCTGAACACTGATCGGCTGCAGATGCGCACTATCGCCGACATTGCGTAGGTTCAGTTGGATGCGCCAAGTAATCTTCTGGGAGACTTTGCGCTCGTAACCCGCCCAAAGATCGACGGCATCCTGCGACTTCCCCCAATAGGGCTTTTCAACGTCGAGATTGTCCTGCGCAGCGTTCAGCGCGTAGCCGAGAATCACGCCGTCCTGCCAGCGATAGCCGAGGCCGATGTTAAGCCCTTTAAGCAGACCACGATCGAAGTTGTAATTCGTCACGAGGTTAAAACGCCAAGGCGACATTTCAGGAACCATTTTCCCGTTGGTCTGCAATTGGAACTGATAGGCGGACCAGATGTTGGTGTTATAGGTCTTCCGGAACGTATCGCCACCGCCCCACCAGAGGCGAAGGTCACCCGCTGGAGACTGATATTTAGCATACTGACCTTCGATGAAGTTGACGAGACTCGCACCGAGCGCGGTTTGCGAAGCTTTCGTCTTGGAAGCATTCAGCGACAGATTCCAGTTCTTCGTCGGCTGTCCCGTGACTTCGAACTCAACACCCTTGGATTCATTATCGACGGTACCCGTCGGCCAGGAGCCGTTGATTCGGCCGCCACCGGAAGGCTGAACGCCACCGACTCCACTGAATGGATTCCATGCGCCATTGCTGATGGCGTGAGCATAGTCCCCTGCTTGGGCCTTGGCGACGTTGACCGGGAAACCATAGGCGTCGTACCAGGACTGCGGCATCATTTGTGACAGCCACGACGCATCTGCCGCCTTTTCCTTTACGGTCGACGGATCGTTCAAGAACGCCGCGGACGTCGGATTCGTATAAGCTCCGGAGAAACCATGATCGACTTCGGCCCAAGACCAGAACCATTCCCAGCCGGGCATCTGGCCGTTCATACCGGCGATGTTCATCAGCGCGCTGGCAGTGCCCCATGCTTCGAGATTCTTGAGGTAGTAAGTATTGCTGCCAAGCGTGGAAACCTCGGTCGTGGTGCTGGACAGGTTGGCGTCTTTCACGTTCGTCTTATAAAATGTCGCTTTAAGCGTCAGCCGATCATTGAGCGTATTGACGATAACACTATAGTCCGCCGTTTTGCCTACCGCATTCGGCAATACATTCCCACTGAAGTCATATCGATTTTCTACACGGGTGTTCTTGCCGTTGCTGTAAGAGAAACTGATGTGCGTGCCGAGCGGAAGGTGCTCCCGAAATTTTTTGGGCGTGTGCAATACCAATCCCCAGCTGGTACTCTCACCGGTGGAAACGCCAGTTAAGGGGTCCAATGGATCCAAGCCATAAGCCATCGAAGCCAGCCCTGTAGTGTCGACCTTCGCCGATCCGGAACGCTGCTTTTGTTTGTCACGACGCCAGCCCACCGTGCCGACGAGGACGTCTTCCCACAGATAAGCCTGCCAGGTCAGCCCCTCGGACGTGGTCTTCTTTTGAACCTTGCTGCCATCAGTGTAAAGGCTGCCGATATCGCCCTTGTCTGCGTTCAAGATACTATACGTACCGTTAACCCAGCCCACATAGTTGGCGGGATTTTCAGACTGCGTTGAAACGGAAGAATTCGAGCCCACGGTGGCTGGATTCGTCCACGCCGCGGCTGGATTCACGTAATTCGGATTGGCAGGATCCATCGAATACTTCCAATGCGAATCATAATAGCGAATGGAAGCTGTACCCGACGGGGCCTGAACGGCGGAGATGGGCTTAATATGGAGGCCCGCTGCGCTTGAAAACCCACTCAAGTCTCCCGTGAGATAGCTCACGTTGTCGATCGTCACGTCGCCGTGTGAAAGACCTCCGTTTCCGGCTCCGTCGGCACCGTTGCCGACTGCTTTTGACCAATCGCTCGTGACGGCGTAACGCACCCAGTTGCGGGTTTCGTTACTATATTTTTCTTCGGAATACAGACCGGTGAATACGTGGTGACCCAAAATATCACTGAGCAGGGATTTTTGGAGAAAGTCATCAGCCCGAACTTCACCGGTCGCCGTGAGACGAACGGTTTCACGATCGCTGTCGGTGGAACTGTTGCCACCATTCTTCGAATTGGATCCCGTATAGGCACGCCCCGCATTCGGATTGTTCACGACGCTGCTATACGCCCACGGATACTCGGTCGTATGCTGCAGGACATCGACACTGATGTAGGTGTTGCCACCCAGGTTCCGGGTCTGGCCATCGCTGTATTTCTGACGGTCATAGACCGCTTGCAGTGCGAGGCGATTATTGAAGAAGGTTTGCTCGAACGAGATGTTGTAGGCTTCCCACTTCTGCCACTCTCTTTTATTCGGCCCATCGATCATGTTATTATAAAAGTCGAAGATCGATGAATCCGTCAGCGCCTTGTCTTTGTAGAAGCCACTGGATGCTCCAGCCACGCTCGCTTTTTGGGCGGCCGTGATGGTTGGGTCATAGCGAGATGAGCCCACAACAGAGTTGCGATACAGATCATTGGCGTAAGCGCTATAGCTAGCGATTCCAACAGGGCTTGCATATGGGAAACCGCCGATTCCCGCGTCGCGAGTACCATTGGTCGCGATTCCGAAATTCGTGCTCACTCCACCCTCCCGGACAGTGGTCGCCGTGGAGGCGTTGTCGTAATAAAATACCGGATTATCGGTGGCATTATAGCCAGGAGATTGGACCAACCAGTAATTCACTTTTTCGCCCGGCAGGATCTGACTGGACGAATAGGGAACAATTCCCGCAGCCCATACGTAATAGGGGTCAAACTTAGCTTTGTTGATTTTGTCAGCGTCGAAGAAGGGCGTGATCCGGTCATCTGGTGGCAGCACGCGTGGATTGTCCGACTTCACATCACCGTGCTCGTAGTTGATCCGAAAGGTGGTGTGAGCAGAGCTGTTTTCGCCGAAGAGCTTTGGGTCCCACCGAAGAGCGCCATAAAGGCGACGGTCCTTGTGGAAGGCGGGATTCTGACGGTATTTGGTATCATCATCCAACGCAGAAAAGCGGACCGCCAGCTCGCGCTTCAGCAGAACGTAATTGTAGTCCAACGAAGTGCGGACCGTACCGAAGCTGCCAACCCGATTCTCGACATTCCCACCGGTATGGAAAGTCGCGGTATTGAGGCTCGCGTTGATGATACCCGCAGGACTGCCGATGCCGAACAGGATCGAGTTGGGGCCACGCTGCAGGTCGACGCGACCGACATTATAGGAATCCCACGGAATATCTGTCAGGAAAAAATCACGTGTGTTATCGGCTGAATCGAGACCGCGAACACGAGTGTTGCTCTGGGGCTTCAGAAAGTTGCTGCCCTCAGTGGCACCGTTGATAAAGGTGCCACCAACGCCGGCAAAGTTACCTTGTACACCACCGACCTCGGTGTTCGTCGTGTAGACTAGCAGATCCTGCGAATTCTTGGCGCCCGTGTCTTTGAGAAACTGGGCCGTGACGACCGAGATCGACGATGCCACGTCTTTTAGATCAGTTCTGATACGTGTGCCCGCCAGCGTCGCGGTAGCTTGATAGCTTCCCGCATCCTCTGACGCGTCGACGACGAACGGCGAAAGGACAATGGGTTCATCTTCCGTCGTGACCGGAGCGGCCGGCGCAGCTTGCGCTGAGATCCGGCCCGACGAGATAGCCAGCGTCATGATCGACGCGAGCAAGTATCGTGTAGTCCTGAATGAGTTCATAGGGGGTTGGTTGGTGTTTTTAGTTCTCAAACCGCGATCGCCAGTAAGCGGCAACGGCAGTCGAAAAATGGAGAAGTTGTCCCGTCATCGCTGTGCGGCGACGGTGAGTGTCAGTGTAAATGCCGTTTCCGGCCTCATTGGGGTTGGGGTGAAACATCTGCAGCAAAACCGACAATTCGATTTAGCGGTAAACGTAGCGGACTGACTTTAGCGTTAAATCATATTACGCAAATATAAAATCCGTCATGCATCTGCTTTTCGCCACCGCGCCTCAGTGGCGCATGCAAACCCGTACGGGATTTCGACAATTTCGGGGTGCAGCCCTGTCGATTACGTGACTAGGCGGGCCAGAATTACCACACGCCAAAGATTTTCGCATCCCGTCAGATTACGCTGATCGGTTGCCACCCGCTGCGCAGGGTTTGTCCAAGCCTGCGCAACAATTGAAATATCGATACAGAGCGGCGAGCGACTACTTCAAACCGAGCGCCTGGCGCATCGGCGCTTTCGCCCAGCCTGGAACCATCCAACCTTGGTCCAACACGGTTGTGGTCCCGTCCTGCGCCGTGATCGTGAAACGAAAAACGCGCATCGAATTATCCACATTCGCGATCCACAACATCTCGGGTTCCGCGCCTTTGAACATTCGCGATTTCAACGACCAGCGGTGGTTCGTGAGCTTCGGATCCAGATCTTCCCCCATCAAAACCGGGTGCTCGTCACTGATATCTTCAACGCGAATCGATTTCGGCGGTGTCGGATTTTTGTCTTCCAACCCGAAGAAATACCCCAGCTCCTTATTGGCTGAAACGGTGGGAACAAGGGCGGCGAACGCGATCGTAATATCTCCTTTTCGTGCCGGGACCGGCGTGCCCCGCTCGAGAGGGATGTGAATCCTTTCGCCCGTTGCGACGGTGGTCACATACGCATAATCGCCGGTCGCGCATCCCGCTGTCGCAAGCGCGAGCATCAGCGCGCACGCTGAGGCGCCGATTCCGCTCGAGCGGGTGAACCCGAGACGATTAAAAGCGGAACGCACGACGGAAAACGAAAGCGGGGCACGAGAGAAAATCATGAGCAAAGCGGTGAAAAGCGGAAGACTCGCTCCCACCGTTGACGTAGTTCGTCAACGGTGGCGGCCACGTCAAGGATTCACATGGCGAACGTCTGACGAGAATAACTCATCCGTCCATCAATGCGCTCCCCGAACTCGTTTAGTCGGTCCACTCAACCTGCAATTCCCGCGAACCCGGATTCGGCTGCACGATTACGCCCAACGGATCGGTCGCCAAGCGCACCCCCACTGGAACTTTCACTGCGGTCGCGCCGGCAAACTGGAGTTGCCAGCGGCCAGTGACCGTTCCCTCGAGGGCAGCCGTAATCTTACGGCCGACACGTTTCACTGAAAGCGTCATCGTATCTACGCCGGCCTGACCGGCAACGACGCACGAGGCAGTGCTACCGTCCGCGAGTTCGTAAATCCGAAACGTCACACCGTCCGCGAAGTCGTAATCGGGTCGAGTATCCACCGCACCGAATGCAATCACCGATCCAGCGCGAACGAAAAGAGGCAGACTGAGAAAATCGTGAACTGCACGATACCAGCGGCCGCCTTCTTGCACCTCGCCATTAAGCAAATGCGTCCAACGACCTTTCGGAAGATAATAATCAACCGAGCCGTCTTCCATGAACACGGGCGCAACCAGCAGCGATCCGCCCATCATGTACTGGCGATCGAGCGTGTCGCACGCAGGATCATCCGGAAATTCCATCATCATCGCACGCATCATCGGCACACCCTCGCGGTGCGCTTCCAATGCGGCCGTCCACAAGTACGGCATCAGCCGGCATTTTAATTTGGTGAAGAGCCGCACCACGTCACACGCGGCTTCATCATACGCCCACGGCACTCGATACGTTGAACTGCCGTGCAACCGGCTCAGCGACGACAGCAATCCAAATGCCGCCCAGCGTTTGTAGATGTACGCAGGCGCTGTGCCTTCGAAACCGCCGATGTCGTGGCTCCAAAAACCAAAACCACAGAGACTCAGCGAAAGTCCGCCGCGCAACGATTCCGCCATCGACTCCATCGTTGACCAACAATCGCCACCCCAGTGCGCGGGAAAGCGCTGGCCCGACGCATAGGTCGCGCGCGCAAACAGCACGGCCTCTCCCACTCCGCGCTTCGCCTCGATCGCGCAAAACACCGTCTCGTTATAAATCACCGGATAGAAGTTATGCATCTTCACCGGGTCCGACCCATCGTGATACGTCACGCCTTCGCTCGGGATGCGCTCGCCGAAATCGGTTTTGATCGCGTCGACGCCCATGTCGAGCAGGCGGCCGATGTGACCTGCGAACCACTCGCGCGCCGCGGGATTGGTGAAATCCACAATCGCCATCCCGGGTTGCCAAAGATCGGTCTGCCACACCGAGCCGTCGGTGCGTTTGATAAAATATCCCTTGGCCGCGCCCTCCGCGAAAAGTCGTGAGCGCTGTCCGATGTAGGAATTAATCCACACGCATATTTTCAAACCACGCGCATGCAGCCGCTGGAGCATGCCCACGGGATCCGGAAACACGCGCGGATCCCACTCGAAATTCGTCCAGTCGAATTCGCGCATCCAGAAACAATCGAAATGGAAAACGTGCAGCGGCAGATCCCGCTGTTTCATTCCTTCGATGAAACTGGTGACCGTCGCCTCGTCGTAATTCGTGGTAAACGACGTCGAGAGCCACAAACCAAACGACCACGTTGGCGGCAGGGCGGGACGACCGGTTAACGCTGTGAGTCGGCGAAGAATATCTTTCGGCGTCGGCCCATGGATCAGGAAATATTCGAGGCTTTCCCCTTTGATCGAGAACTGGACGCGCGCCACTTTTTCCGAGGCAACCTCGAAGGACACCGGTCCGGTTTCGTTTACGAGCACGCCGTAACCGCGATTCGTGAGATAGAACGGCACGCTCTTGTACGCCTGCTCGCTCGCCGTACCGCCGTCCTGATTGGTGCACTCAACGACCTGGCCGTTCTTCACGAACGCCGTGAATCGCTCGCCCAATCCATAGACACATTCGCCGACACCGAGTGAAAGTTGCTCGTGCACGAACGCACCGAGCCCGACCGTCTGCACATAGCCAATTCCTCGACCGCCGCTTTTCGTGAGAACACGTGCGCCATCTTCGAAGGAAATTTCCCAGCCGGGTTTTTTCACGCGCACCGTCAGGTCGCCACTCTGTAATGTGGCCGCGTCGGCGCCGTCCTTAATTTCCACAGCCACATTCGCCGTCGGAACGAGTGGAATTTCCGGACCGCTCGGATGTCCGCCCACGAAGTGCTCAATCCGAACCCGCACAATATTAGGCAGCGGCGAGCTCAGCGTAACCGTCAGCAAAGGGCCTTGCAGCGTGTCACCGCGGTGTCGGATCGGGCGCGCTGGCGCGTGAATGATGAGCTTGTCTGGCTCGACAGTGATCGTGTGCGCTTCAGCAGCGTAATGAGCCGTTACTCCAGGACGAAGCAACCATTGGCCGTCGGTGAATTTCATTGGGAATTAGGAAAAAAAGAGGAGAACGAATAGTTTATATCTTTTCGCACGTTAGTATAGGACGCGAAAATCTCGCAAAGCCGCGTGCGTGCCGTCTGGCCAGCCGGTGATGCTCACTCGCACATGACGAACGTCTGACGCGTGTACCGCCAACGTGTGTCGACCTCCGACAAACGTGTTGTTACGCTGATCGCTGAGAATCGTCCACGCCGCTCCATCCGTGGACGATTCCACAACGTAACGATAACCCGGGCGGTCGTGTTCCCAGAGCAGTTCGACTGTATCGATTGTACAAGGACGGCCCAGGTCGACGGACAGCTGCGGCGTGTGATCATCATCCGCAGCCTGCCAGCGCGTATTGATATCTCCATCCACCGCACTCGCCGGCGTCGGCACAAATCCCCACGGCGGCGTAAACGATGAAGATACCGTGACGGTTCGCCCCACGGCCAAAGACGGCTGCAAGAATTGGTCCAGCACCTGATCGGTTAGCGTCTGTGATGGCGCAAACGCTTTCGATCCCGCGTAACGCAACAAACTCGCCAACAGCTGTCGCGCCTCCGGTGCCTCCTTCAACGCGAACAGGTCGCAGCCTACGACGAGCAATGAGCCCGCCCCCACTTTCGCTTCAAAGATCAGCCCGAGCTTTTCATTTCGCCCGAGGTTATCGATCACCTGAACAATCGGGCGAAACTCCGCCGGCGTTCCGGTCAAAATAAGCGGCGTCCCAGCCTGGACGATCGCGGACCACTGCCGCTCGCTGTGAAAAGTCGTTGGGAAGTCCGCCAGCGCGGCGTGCTTCGGGTCGCATAAAATCCCCATCGTGCCCGGCGAACTGCCAAACATCGGCCAGCACCAGAAGTCCGTCGCATACGCTCCGCGCACCGTGTAGCCCCAATCTTTTCCAGTCGGGATCAGCACCACGCGACGACCCTTCGCGAGAAGTTCTTTCGTGGCTGAATCAAATGCACGCACGACCACCACGTCCGTCGGCGGGTTCGTCTCCACCTTCGCCGGATAGATCCACAACGGCCAGTGATTGGAAAACTTCTCCGCACCTGCCGTGACCGTAACCGTAAGCGCGTAAGCAGCCGGTGTTGCGGCGCGAGACAGCGGTGCTTCGATACGCCCCAGCGAACGCAGGCCGCCTTGCGCCAGCGTCGTTGATGAAAATTCTCCGCGCGCAAACACCACGCCTTTCACGTCCGCGATTTCCCACGTCGTCACCGCGTTTTTCAAATCGCCTCGTCCAAAATGCGCCAGTTCCAGATCGGCCGTGTACGTGTCCGCCGTCGTCCAGGTGTATCGATCGAAGCGCGCCAGTGGGACCACCGGTCCGCAAAACTTTCTCCACTCCTCCGGCGTGATCAGCCCCTTCGACTGCATGAACGCGTTCAGAATCCCGACCAGCGCGGAACCCTGTCCGGGAAAATCCTGAAGATCGAGCAGCTGAAATCCGCCGAAGCCTGGCGTGCGCAGAGCGAGCTCGATGTCTTCACGATAGAGACTCGCCGCGAGCGCACCAGAGGCGCGCTGAAAATCGCCGGCCTGATCTGCCATTCCGTGACGCTCCAGCGAATCGCGAAATTGCTCCAGGTTTCTGGCACGCGTTACTCCCGTATACTGGCCGATCTCATTGTAATCTGGATACACCGTATATTGGGCGATCTCGTGGCCGATCACTGGAACGGGAATGCCTTCAATACCCGCTCGAAAATCGCCGCGAGTTTGCGCCGCACCCCACTGAACTGCGCCGTCATAGCCATCCATGAAATAATAACTTCCGCGAACCGGAACCGATCGATCGCCGCTCGCTGGGGTTTTTGTCCGGGCGCTCGGCCAAAAATCATTCGTCGCTTGATAGTGTGGATCCCACAGCACGTTGTTGGAGCCGTCGGCATAAAGGTGCCGCGAATCGAGTCCGCGGAGATGTGTGACCATCGCGTTCATCATCGCCCGATCGCCACCGAGTTCGTTGCCCAACGTGAGCATCGCGAACGAAGGGTGATTACCGTACGCGCGCAGCAGCGCGTGCGTTTCGGGCAACAAATAATCTCGCACCTTCTCGTCGAACGTTCCCCAAAAAGGCAGTTCAGGTTGCAGATAAATGCCCAACCGATCCGCTGCCGCGAACGCCGCTTCTGGCGGAACCCACGTGTGACAGCGAATGTGGTTGATGCCGTAGCTCTGACAAATTCGCAGGTAGTCGAGCCAGCCCTCCACGTTCATCGGCGGGTGGCCCGTGAGTGGAAAAACACAGCCGTCATGCTTGCCCCTTAAAAACGTCGTGCGGCCGTTGATCGCGAACTGCGTTCCCCGCGTTTTGAATTCGCGCAATCCCGTTTCGATCACGCGCTCGTCCTTGCCGGCAGGACCTTCCAACAAAACCGTCACCCGATAAAGCGCCGGAGAAAACTCGTCCCACAGTTGTGCGTTTTTTCCCACGACAAGGTCCAAATCGACTCCTGCGATCGTGGGGTCCCCCACAAAACTCGCGCTGACTTCCTTCGGCCGATCGACCGGCCCGTCGTGATTGAAGCTCTCGGCGCGAACGACGATGCGGCCTTCGACCCGCGCGGCGCCGAGACGCGCCGGCGTTACGTGCACCCGAAAACTGCGCTGTGCAACGTCGGGATAAATTTGCACATCGCTCAACCACACGGCGGGCATCGCGACCAATTCGATTTTTCCAACCACTCCATTCCAGTTGGTCTGAGTGTTATCGCTGAACTGATGCACGTCGGCCTGAACCGCTCGACGCGCCGCTCGATTATCCACCATCACCGTGAGTCGATGGCGGCCCGGCGTCGCGATCCGAGTGAGATCGTACGATTGCGGCGCAGTGTACAATCCCTGTTCACCGACGACCTGATCATCCAACCACACCTGCGTGTACTTCGTGCGTTCGAGCCGCAGCTCGATTCGTTGATCTTTCCAATTCGGCGGCAGCTCCACGTCGCGTTGATACCACGCCGCACCGTCAAACTTTTTCACGCGCGTGAGCATGCCGGTTTCCCGCGCGGGATTTTCCGGGCCTTTGCCGCGAGTTTCTGTCGTGCCGGGCAGCGTAATCACATCGGTGAACGCGAGCGCTGGCAACGCGGCTTGCGGGAACGCTGGCTCCGGGGCGCCGAGTGCGAACCGCCATTCGCCTTCGAGCGACATGCGCTCCGTGGCGAAACTCACCGTCGAAAAAATCGAGCCGAGCGCGACGGCGCCCATCAAACTGAAATGAGATTTACCCAGAGTACGAATTGAGCTCATGAGAGGGGAAGCATCGCAAAATCGGTCAGCTCTTTGATCCGGTGGTCGCGATGCCTTGGATAAACGTTTTCTGAGCAAAGAAAAACAGGACGACGACGGGTAAAATCGTGACGGCACTCGCAGCCATAAGATAGTGCCATTGCACTCCGCCGACTTGGGACTGATAATTTTGCAGCGCGATCGATAGCGTGAACGTTTCCTTTCGCGTGAGGTAAAGGAACGGTCCCATGAAATCGTTCCAAGCGTAGAGAAAGTGAAACAGCGCAGCCACCGCGAGCACCGGTTTACTCAGCGGCAGAATGATTCGCCAAAAAATCCGCCATTCGCTGCTGCCATCAATTCGCGCGGCTTCGCTCAATTCTTCCGGTATGCTCAGGAAGAACTGACGCATCAAAAAAATATTGAAGGCGCTTCCGAAAAATGCCGGCACCCACAGCGGCAGCAACGTGCCAATCCAGTGCAGCTCCCGGAAAACTCCATAGAGCGGAACCATCAATACGGGAAAAGGCACCATCAACGTCGCGAGCGTCAGCGCGAAAAACGCATCGCGTCCGCGCCACTTCAAACGCGCGAAACCATACGCAATGATCGCATTCGACAAAACGGTTCCGATCACGCCCAGCACACAAACGATCAGCGTATTGCTCAGGAACGTCCAAAAACTCACGGCACCGCTGCCATCGCTCGCCTCTGCGCTTCCGCCAAGAGAGGCGAGCGCGTCGGGATAATTATTCCAGCGAAACTGGATTTTCGATTCGACTGCCTCCGGCGCGACAATATCCCAACGCGGACTCGCCTTTCCGACGAACGTCGGACCGAGTCGCTCGGTCACGTGAGTCCAACCCGCGGCGACGCGATGTGCTCCGCGAAGTTCAGCGGCACGCGCCACCGCTTGTGGCGGAGTGAGAATGACGCGTTGACCCGCCTGCTCGCCCGCGACGACGTCCGCCACAATTGCCGCACGCTGCAGCGTGAAGTCGATCGTGACCTCTGTCCGCGTGCCATTGATCGACGCGTAATAACCATGCGGCAGCAGCTTCGGCGGCAACGTCATCGCCTGCTCCAACGGCTTCAGCGACGACGACACCAACCAGAGAAACGGCGTGAGAAAAAGTAGCGACGCCGCGCAGAGCAGCGTGTAAATCAACGGACGGGTGAACGGCGTGCGCGATTTCATGATACGCCCCCGCAAACGTGGCGGTCCGGACCGGAGTCGGCGACACCGGCGATGCTTTCCGAACTGAATTCGTGCGTGGAGACCATGGTACTCATTGCACGTGGCTCATGCGCTCCCGGGACATCCGTGTGGCAAACCACGTGAGCGCCGCGATAATCACGAACAGCACATACGCCATCGCACTCGCGTAGCCCATTCGCAGATCGTAAAAAGCCGTCGCGAACAAATGCATCGTATAGAAAAGCGTCGAGCGCGCAGGGAATCCGTCTGTTCCCGTCCCCGTGCCACCGCCTGCCGCCGCGGACATGATGAACGCTTGCGTGAATACCTGGAGCGATCCGATCAGCGCCATGATCACATTGAAGTAAACGACCGGCGCCAGCATCGGCAGCGTGATGTGCCAGAATCGCCGCAAGCCACTCGCGCCATCGATTTCCGCCGCCTCGTAAAGTTCCTTCGGCACGTTTTGCAATCCCGCCAGATAAATGACCATCGCGTTGCCCGTGCCCCACAGACTCATGATGATCAGCGCTGGCTTGGCCCACGTCGGGTCCACCAGCCACGCCGGCGGAGTTACCCCGAAAGCGCTGAGGATTGGCGACAAGATCCAATTCAACAAGCCAACCTGGCCGTTGAGAATCCAAAGCCACAGCATCGACGACGCGACTACCGGCACAATGGACGGCAGATAAAACACCACGCGGAAAAACGGTTTGCCACGCACATCGCTGTTCAGGAGCAAAGCCAGCGACAGCGAGATGATCGTCCCAAGCGGCACGGACAAGCCGGCGTAAAATAACGTGTTTCTCAGCGAGAGCCAAAACAGGTCGTCACTGAAAAGCTGTTGGTAATTCTCAATCCCGCACCAGACCGGCTCTTTCAAAATCGAGTAGTCGCAGAAACTATAATACAGCGAGGCGAGGACCGGATAAGCAGTGAACGCACCCAGACCGACGATCCACAGGCCGGTGAATCCGATTCCGGAGAGAAGTTGACGACGTTCGCGTGAAGTCATGGAGAGCCGGTGGGTTCGACGGATGGCAGTTGACCGTGGCGCTCGAGACTACGCCGATGACGCGTCCAGCTTTTCTCGAGTCGAGCCTGTGCTGCATTGAGCGCCTGCTCGGGCGTCGCGCGCAACAAACGAATATCGGCGAATGCGGCCAGCGTCTCCCGTTCGTACTCCGTCCAGATGCCGATATTCGGAACCGCTACCGCATGTGGGCTGGCCGAAAGCTGACGAAAGACCGCGATGTGCGGATGAGGATGATGGTTCGCGAAAAATGGACTCCACTCACGGAGCGCCGAGTTTTTTTGCTGGAGAAAACACATCAGCTCCATGCCTTCCAATTCCTCACGCCGCTGCGCGCGCGGATTATTCGAGTTCAGGTATTTGATAAACTCCCACGCCTCCTGTGGATGTTTCGCGCCGCGCGGAATGACCACCATGTCCGCCTCCGCCATTGCGAAATCATCAATCCCTTTCACTGCAGTTGGCCACGCTGGCGCCACGCCGTACTCGAGGCCCGGTTTATATTGGCGGATGTAATTATTGAACCACACGCCTTGGAAAATCATCGCGACTTTTCCGGAGAAAAACCCCGATTGTGGCGACGCCATTTGTCCCGCGAATCCAGAGGCAAACGAGGTCACGGCATCGCGCCCGAGCGCTTTCGAATAACTCGCCACCCACTCCATCGCGGCGACGTTTTTCGGATCAGTCGCCAGAGTGATATTATGTCCGTCAAACAACTGGCCCCCAAACCAGCGGCAGAAAATCCACGGCCACCAACCCGGCTCTTGGGGGAGAAATCCGACCTGGAGCAACGCGCCCGTCTGCGGATCCCGCTTCGTCAGCCGCCGCGCGAATTCATCGAGTTCCGCGAGCGTCCGAGGTGGTCGCTCAGGATCAAGTCCGGCTTCGCGGAAGAGCGTTTTATTCCAATGCAATGCGATCATCGCCGGTGTCGCGATGCCGGCGTAAACGTGGCCCGCGTGCTGCACCGCACCGGCATACACCGGGTAATAACGGCCGAGCCACTGTTCCTTCGTGAAGCCATCATGCTCGATGAATTTATCCAGCGGCGTCAGCGCTTCGGCGTCAGCAAATGAGGCGACGTTGTGAATCCACAAACCGGCAACGTCGGGCGGATCGCCGCCCGCAACCGCCACCAGAGTTTTCCGATCGATCGGCGACTGAATGAAATACTCCACGACGATCCGATTCTGCGAACGATTGAACGCATCGATTACCGCGCGCGCCGCAGCCTCCTCCGGGCCCGCCCATTTTTCCCAGTAGGAAACATGAACGCGTCCATCCGCTTTTTGATCGGCCGCCGTTCCCGCCGCAGGAAACATCAACGAGCCCAGCGCGGCCAAGCCGAGGCCCCAGCGGCGCACACGCCGCCATTCAAAGGTCGATCTAGCACGCTGAAGAATTACGAAGTGACCGGGGCGAGCCATGGAGCATCGCACGCTAACAACAGCATTTTGCCACTAGCAAAGCTGATTTATCGAAAAATGTGGGGACTTGACGTCCCATTTTTTGCAATAACTCGCTCCCCTACCCGCGTCGGCCTCAAACGCCCGCTCGCGTTGTTTTCATGACTGAGCTGACAACCTCGATGAGTTCTTCTGCGGTATACGGTTTCGGCACCCGCGCGCAAAAGCCATGCACGACGTGATTCGCCATCACAGGATCGCTCGAATATCCGCTCGAAACGATCGCGCGCACATCTCCGTCCATCGTGCGCAATTGTTGCATCGCCTCCGCCCCACCCATTCCGCCGGGCACGGTAAGATCCAGAATAACGAGGTCGTAAGGAGTTCCCGCGGCACTCGCGGCGGCATATTCACTGACGACAGCAGCTCCATCATTCACCGCGGTCACTTCCAAACCCATGCGCTTGATCACCGCGCTGCCCAGTTTTCGAATGGAAACTTCATCGTCCATGATCAACACGCGTCCGGCTTTGACGGGAGCGGCCGTCGTGAGAACCGGTTCCGTCGGCGCCTGCGTCGCAGCCGGCAGCCACACGTTAAACGTCGTGCCCTGCCCCACTGTCGACTCCACGTCGATGTGCCCCTGATGTTTCTTCACGATCGAATAAACGGTCGCCAGCCCGAGACCACTGCCTTGTGACTTGGTCGTGAAATACGGCTCAAAGATGCGCGTCAGATGCTCTTCCTCGATCCCGACGCCCGTATCCGAAATGCTGAGTCGCACATAACGTCCGGGGTCCACCCGCGGGCGTGACGTGGCGCAAACATCTTCATTGCGCAGAACGATCCGGATCAGCCCACCACCGGGCATGGCCTGGCTCGCGTTGATGATGAGATTATGCACGACCTGGCCGATCTGACCTTTATCGACCTCGGCCGGCCAGAGGTCCGGCGCGATGTCGAATTCGCTGCAAACATTTGAGCCATGCAACCCAAACTGGGTCGCCTCGCGAATGATCTCGGGCAGTTGCGCCGAGGTGCGCACGGGTTCACCTCCTTTGGAGAAGGTCAGCAACTGTTGCGTAAGGTCCTTCGCGCGCGCCGCCGCTTTTTCGCTTTCCACCAAACAGTGCACCGTCTCGGCATCGATCTTCTCATCCATCTTAGCGAGTGAAAGATTGCCGATGACAACCGTCAGCAAGTTGTTGAAGTCATGCGCGATTCCACCCGCAAGCACGCCGACTGATTCGAGCTTTGAGGCACGGGCGAGCGCAGCGTCCAGCCGGGCGGCTTTCTCTTTTTCCAACTGATCGCGGATGACGCCCGTCTGCTGCCGAACGCGGCGGCGGAGAGCGAGCACCCAGCCGCAACCGAGCACCACGCAGACCGCGAGAACACTCGCGACGGCCTGCACGCGCTTCGCCGTCAATGCCGATGGGCGGCGAAGAACCCGGACGTCTGATAAATTCCGAAGTTGAAGACGCACCGCGTGCGGCCTGCGATATTCGTCGAACTCGATTTCATAAACACCCGTCAACTCGAGGCGACTTCCGGGTACCCATACCTCCGATACTTCCGCTTTGGATCGATCGATCACGGCTTCGAAAAACAAATCGTTGTTCTGCAAAATCAGTCGCGTGCCTTTCTCTTGCGCTCCGATATCGACCAGCGTTCCTTCAACTCGCGCCAGCAATCCGTCGCGTTCTGCGTCGATCGGATTGAGATTCGCGATGAGCAGCGGCGCCGGTTCGTCACCGGAAGAAACCTTGCGATAGACCGCCTCGCGCAAAACGAGCCGGCTATTTTCCCGGCCCGGAAAACCTACGGCTTCGATGCGGTCTCCCGGCGTGAGGTGCACCGTATCGCGGCTCAATACTAACAGACCTTCCGTTCCTTCCTGAATATTTACGCGCCGACCGGCTTCCTGATTCACCACGACTCCCGCCACGCGAACCCGGCGGTTCAACGCTTCCAACGAACTAAACTGGCGAAGGCTCGCGATGGGCCGCGTCACCACGCTACTAAACGGATCGTCGGGAGCCGCTTCCTCGATCTCTAAAAATCGCGACGTGGGCACCCAGACCTGGATGCCCGTTAACTGGCGCTTACTATTCGCGCGCGCGCTGCAGACACCCTTCACCCGGATCACTGAACCGGGCAACTTGTCCCAGCGATCGGTCTTCGGCATCATCACCTGGAATTCGCCGCCGGAAGTGGTGAGATCCAACCGCGTCCACAATCCATCCGTCTCCACCGCGCGGACGTAACCGCTCATGCTGACCCACTGCGCCTCCTCGATGCCGGTCAACGCCTGTTCGAGCGTGACTCGCCTCGGTTCAGGCAATTCCACCGATGCCAATGCTTTGACGCTGCCTGCCAGCACCACCGGCGTGAACTTGCCCGGCGCGGAAACACCGATCACTTCCACCTTTGTCCCCAAGTACAATGAACCGGTAAAATCCGCGGGACGAAAAACGCACACGCCACCACTGGCATCACGGATAAAGAAGAAATCCGCATTGGGGCGCGCCCATGTTATCACGCCCGACAGTTGCACTGGATAACTCCGCGCCGCTTCTTCCGGTTGCAATTCGCGCAGTTGGTCAGCGACGCGAAGTTTCGGTAGTCCCGCAGGTGTTGCGGCGCGGACAGATTTTGACGGACGATACAATGATTCACCCAAGCTCCATTCGCTTCCGTCAAACACGGCGGAGCCAATCGCCTCAATTCGCTCGCCAAGTTTCACCACGCGAAGTTGAGCCGTGGCCAACGTGGTCTGCCCGGTCTCGTCGCGAATAGTAATCAATCTTCCCGGCTGCTGGGTCAACGCCACACCCTCCACTCGAATCGTTTTGCCGGCGCCCGCCTCGGCGATTTTTTCGATCGGCGTCAGAGGTAGATTGAACCGCGGATCCTTTTCCAACCAACCGAGCGTCTCGATCCGCTGGATACCGGAAACCCAAATCTCAATCGTCGGACGACCTCCGGTCGGGTCCAGCGTGGCCGAGTAAACCCCGGTCACACGAACGAAGGCCCCTTCCCAGTTCGGCAGTGCCGCACTCGCATCAAGCATCACCCGTCCGGTGACGGGCCGGCCCTCGACTACCAGATCGAGTTCGAGGTGATCGGGATCCATAAGTGCCTGCCGATCCACGTAACCTTCCATGACCACCATACTTTTATTGAAGCGATCCGTCTTGCTGATCTGGCCCTTAATCGAAGCTGCGGGGAGCGGTACCGAATCCTCCAATACGGTTATTTTGGGATTATCGAACAAGGGTCCCTTGTTTGGACAAACCATTCCGTCGATGAGAATTTTTTGCCCCGCCTTGATCGGAAATGGGGTCGTTCCCAGTGACAAATAATTATCCACTCCATTCGAGCTACCCCAGAGCGCTTTCCACTTTGGATCGTAATGATAGACGATGAACTCGATGCGCGCCCGCTGCCACTTCTGCTGCTCCGCTTCCGGCAGCTGCCAAAGTTGGCCCACCGTCGTGAACACGTGGCGGATGAGCCGATAAAGTCCCTGTCGCAGCACCAGCACCTTACCCTCCTGCGCCGGATATCCGATCGCTTCCACTTCGTCGCCCGGCTGGACCGAGAGCGTTTCCGACGTCTGGAGCACGATCTCACCTCCGCTTTGACGGATCGTCAGCGTTTGGCCGAAACGCTGGGCTTGGACGACGCCCTCGACGCGAACGAGCTTGTCAGCCGGTAAACTTGAGAAGGTCGTGCGTTCGACCGCCGGACTTTCGAAGCGCTCGTCGCGTTCCAAGGTGCCGAGCACTTCGATGTCTTCCGCGCGCTGAATCCAAACTTCGATTTTCGGAACTCCTCCGTCAGGAGCACCGCGTGCCAGATAAACACCCTTGGCTCGCACGAGCGATCCTTGTAATTGGGGCATCGGCGCATCGGCATGCAAAAGCAACTGCGCCGTCACCAGCCGGCCTTCCGCCGCCAGCTGAAGATCAACGTGACTCGCGTCGCGCACGAGCTGCCGGTCGACGTAACCTTCGACCGTGACCATCCGGGTATCGAAACGTGCCGTGTTCGCGACCTCGCCCGTGGTGGACAGCACGTCCAAGGGAATAGACTCAGCCAAAATTGTTACGCTTGGCTCTTCGATCAACATCCCCGCCGAAGGCTGCAGGCGTCCCTCAATTCGGATACGCTGCCCGGATTTGATCAGCGGAGTTTTAAGGACGAATGAAACGTAATTGTCCACTTGGCCGCATCGCCCCCACAGCGATTTCCAAGTCGGGTCGTAAAAATAAACATCAACGTCCATCCGGACGCGGTGCCACTCATGTTTTTCGGCCTCCGTGAGATCCCAGATTTGTTCGAAGCTCGTCAGCACTTGTCGATCCGCCGACAAGACCGTCCCGTTCCCGGCCGTCTCCTCCGCAATTAGGCACGGGGAAACCGCGCGCAGGCCGAATGTGATCAGCAGCAGTGGGGCGAGCGCTGGAGTTAGCCGTGGGAGAATCCGTCTGAGGGTCGAGAACATTGCTTCCCGCCGTTGTCAGTCTCAGCGGTTTTCCCTAGCTGATTCGTCACAGGCCGCCTCGGCTAAACGGTTAATTTCTCCCCGGCAGCTCGAAGGAGAACACCCTTGTCGGATCAATGCTCTCCGACGGAGTTTACGCCACCCTCAGGTTTTCACCTTGTTACACGATGCGATTCTCTCGCATCACCGTGGCGTAATAACGGGCAGAAAGCTTCGGCGTGCGCTTCTGTGTCGCAAAATCCACATGGACAATGCCAAAGCGCCGCAAGTAGCCGTCCTCCCACTCGTAATTGTCCATGAAGGACCAAAGGAAATAGCCGCGGACCGGGACACCGTCGCTGATCGCCCGATGCGTTTCCCGCAAATATCCGCGCAGGAAGTCGCGACGATGCAGATCGAAGACTTCTCCGTTCACCACCGGCTCCTCGTTATAACCGCATCCATTCTCGGTGATGTAGATCGCTTTCACTCCATAAGCCTCATGGACAAAACGCGTCGCCCAATACGTCGCCTGCGGTGCGATATTCAGCCATGGACTGTCCGCCCGCGGATAGTGCACCGGCAGATTCACCACCTCAGGCCGATGACTCGAGTTCGCCCGGACGTAGGTGCCCGTGTAGATGTTCAGCCCGAGAAAATCCGTCGGAAGACTGATCAAATCGAAATCACCCGGCGTCACCCGTGGCGCGTCTTTCCCACAACGAGCGAGATATTCCGGCGCGTAGCATCCACCGTAAATCGCTCCGAGTAGATGAATATTCTCGTCGATAAACCACGCCTTTGCCGCGGCGATGTCGCCCGGCGTCTCCATAATTGGGATGCAGACTTCGCAGTTGTCCGTCAGTCCCACGCGTGCACCAACACCACCGTGCTCCCGCACCGCGCGGACGCCGTGACCATGGCAAAGCAGCGCATGATGATAAGTCTGGTTGAGCATCGCCGCCGAAACGGCGCGACCCGGCGCCTTACTGCCGCGGTTTGCCGCATAGGCGAGCTGCGTGAAGCACCGGATCTCGTTCAACGTGATCCAGTTTTTCACTTTGCCGCTGAACGCCCGCACGATCGTGTCCGCATAACGCGCGAACGCATCGACTGTCACGCGTTCACACCAGCCGCCGCGATCCTCGAGCGACTGCGGAAGATCCCAGTGAAACATCGTCACCCAAGGCGTGATGCCGAACTCCGCCATCGCGTCGAAAAGCCGGTGATAAAAATCCAATCCCGCCTGATTCAGCGGACCATCCCCTTGCGGAAAAATCCGCGGCCATGCCAGCGACAGGCGATAATTTTTAACGCCCAGCTCGCGCATAAGCGCGAAGTCTTCGCGAAACCGATGATAGTGATCACACGCCACGTCGAGCGTATCGCCATTATGTACTTTGCCGGGGATGCGAGCGAACCGATCCCACACCGACTCACCTTTTCCATCTTCAAATGCAGCGCCTTCGATTTGCGGAGCGGCTGTCGCGACGCCCCAGGTGAAGTTGGCCGGAAATGGACTGGAATAAGTGAGCATGAACTTCGAACTCACCAGAGTCCAAAACGCGCGTCGAGGGACTTCTTGATTTATCGTTAGAGTAACTTGCGCGGGCTGATCATCCTCGCAGGCTTCAGCCGCCGCACTGCAAAAAGCCGGCACCACAAACCGCCGGGCGTTTGCAGTCGTTCTCCAGCGTGTTTTCAAACCCTGTCATTGCAGGAGCGGCATTCCATGCGACAAAGCCTTTGTTGTCATTGCGAAGGAGGCTTCGCCGACTGCGGCAATCCACGAAGAACACTGTCCACCGTCCAAGAGGGCCGTCCGCTCTTTCCATTCAGAGCGGACGAACCGCGGTTCAAACGCTCAGATGAATCTCTCCGTTCACTTCGCGCACGGGATAAACCTTCACACACTCGCCCGGCTCGCTGCCCGCGCCAGTCGCGAGCTCGAACTTGTGTGAGTGCAACGGGCAGATGACTTTCCCGCCGCCGGCCACGCCTTCCGAAAGCGGACCTTGTTTGTGGGGACAGCGATTTTGCGTGGCGAAAAGGCGTCCGTCACGCTGGCGAAAAACGGCGATTTCTTCGCCGGCAACGAGGTAGCAGCGACTGTGACCCAGCGCGATTTTTTCAATGCTGCCGAGATTGATGATAGCGGTCGTGGTGCTCATGGGAATTATCCGTTGTTCTCCGCTGTGGCCAACGCGTTGACCGGTTCAGGGGCACTGAATTGTCCGGGATACGCGGGCGCCTCCGCCTCTTTCCACGGGTCCGTGTAAGCATCGACGGCTTTCTGGATGTCGGCGTCGAGTCGCGCGGCAATGCCTTCGCTGTCTTCGACGATAATTTTCTTCAGCACTTCAATGCCGAGGCGCTCGACGAAGTGATAGGTACGCTCGAGATATTTCCCGTGTTCGCGGTAATACTGCATGAAGCGTCCCATGTATTTGAGTACGTCGTCGTGTGTTTTCACGGTGATGAGCAGGTCCCCTTTGCGCACGCTGCCGCCCGCGGCACCGCCGATGTAGATTTCCCAGAGACCGCCTTCAATGGCGACCGCGCCAATGTCTTTCACGTAAGCCTCCGAGCAGTTTCGCGGGCAGCCCGCGGTCGCGAGCTTCATCTTGTGCGGCGATTCGACGCCTTGGAAACGTCGCTCGATTTCCTGCGCGAGCTTGATCGAATCACCGACGCCGTAGCGGCAAAAATCAGTGCCGACGCAACTCTTGCACGTGCGAAACGCCTTCGTGTACGCGTGGCCGCTGGGGATGCCGAGATCGCGCCACACGCCCGGGAGATCGGCTTTCTTAATACCGAGCAAATCGATGCGCTGACCACCGGTGAACTTGACCAGTGGCACACTGTATTTCACCGCGACATCGGCGATCCGCTTCAACTCTTCGGCGGACGTAACGCCGCCGTAAATGCGCGGGACGACGGAGAACGTGCCGTCTTTTTGGATGTTCGCATGCACGCGGTCGTTGATGAAACGCGCGTCGCGCTCGTCGTCATATTCGCCGGGCCAGAGTGTTTTCAGCAGCGAAGCGAGACCTACTTTGCTGGCGGGACATTCCTTGCCCCCAGCCAGCGCGCGGAAAACGGCGCTAACCGATTTGAGGCCGCGTAGTTTAATTTCGGCGACAAGCTGCGATTTCTCCAGCGCCACGCCGGGAACGTAATAGTGCTCGCTCGGATCGTCGACGACCTCGCCCGCATACGCTTCGATGAGCTGCGCGATAAGCGGCTTGCACGAACCGCAGCCGAGTCCCGCTTTGGTGCAGCCGCCGATCTTGGAAACAGAATGACACTTGCCGATCGTGATCGCCTCTTTGATTTCGCCTTTGCTGACGCCGTTGCAGTTACAAATCTGCGCGTGATCAGGAAGGTCGAACACACTCAGCACCGGCGCGCCCGTGGAACTGCCGAACAGCAAATCGGCGCGGCGCGACGACACGGCGGCACCGTTCATGAACATCTGCATCAACACACCCGCGGTGTCCGTTTCGCCGAGCAGAATGGCGCCGGCCAGCTTGTTCTCGCGGACGATGAGTTTCTTATAAACGCCACGCGACGGCTCGCGGTAAATCACGACTTCGTCATCCGGCAGCGAAGGTTTGGTTTCACCCATCGAAGCGAGCTCCACGCCCATGACTTTCAACTTGGTGCCAAGCTTTGAACCTTCGTATCCAGCTTGTGGATTAAAGCCCGTGATCACGTCGGCCAGCGTCTTCGCCTGGTCCCAGATCGGATCAACGAGTCCGTAAATTCTTCCGCGATGTTCGACGCATTCGCCAACGGCGAAGATGTCGCGGTCGCTGGTGTGCATCTGATCGTCGCAAACAATGCCCTTGTTCACCGTGAGCCCTGATGCGGCCGCGATCTCTGTGATCGGGCGGATGCCGGCGCTAACCACAACCATATCCGTCGCGAGGCTCGTGCCGTCCTTGAAATCCAAGCGGGTAATCCGGCCGTTTTCGCGAACGATCTTCGTGGTAATCGTCTCGCACTTCACCGCGATGCCCATCGCCTCGATCGTGCCGCGCAGCATCTGGCCGGACTCAGGATCGAGTTGCGCGATCATGAGCTGAGGCGCTGCTTCGAGAATAGTGACCTTGACACCGTGCGTCATCAGTCCGCGCGCGGCTTCAAGTCCAAGCAATCCGCCGCCGATGACCGCGGCCTCCTTGCAGTTCTTCGCGTAGCTGGCGATCTGGTCGCAATCGTCGATCGTGCGAAATAGAAACGTGCCGGAGTCACCAAATCCCTCCATCGGTGGCACGAACGGCCGCGAGCCAGTGGCGATGATCACGTGATCGTAAGCCTCCTCAACCGGGGTCGCCTCAGGCACCGCGGCCGCATCGACGGCGTAAGCGAGCGCGTCTTTTTTGAGCGGTTGACCGACGACGACTTTGCGCTGGCGATCGATTTTCAAAGCCCGCACGCCGGCGTGCAGCGTGATGCCGTGCTCGCGATACCACGACAGCGGGTTCATGAAAATCTCCGTGGCAGACTGGCTGCCATTGAGCACATTGCTCAGGAGAATCCGGTTGTAGTTACCGTAAGGTTCGGCGCCGAACATCACGATTTCGAAGCGGCCGGGAGCGCGCTTCAAAATTTCTTCAACGACGCGGGCGCCGGCCATGCCGTTGCCGACGACCACGATTTTTTTCTTGGGGGTATTCATGCTAGGGATTTTTTGGGTGATCCGGATTTCGCCGACTGCGACTCCGACCAGAGGCGGAGAGCGCGACGGCGCAGGATTTATAGTTGGGCTGACGAGAGTGGGGATCGACGCTCCAGTGCGTCAGCAGATTCGTCTCTGCGTAGTGCATCGGCAGAAAAACCTGACCGGGTTGCACCGTCGCGGTAATGAAAGCCGCGGCCGTAAGTGTGCCGCGGCGGGAGCGCACGACGACAGCATCGCCAGGCGAAAGACCGAGTTTCGCGGCGTCAGCGGGATTCACCTCGGCGTAAATTTTTTCCGGATACAGCTTGCGCAGCACGGCGGATTTCGCCGTGCGCGTCTGCGTGTGCCATTGCGACGACGTACCCCGGCCGGTCAGTAGCACAAAGGGATACTCGGCATCCGGCACTTCCGGCGGGAGACGCGGGGCCTCGAAGATGAACTTCGCGCGTTGATCGGCGGTGAAAAATTTTCCGTCAGCGAACAATCTTCGCTCGCGTGCGGTCGCCGCCGAATTCTCTGCCGCTGACGCAAGCAACGGCCACTGAACGCCGCCCGCCTGCTCAACGTGCGCATAGTCACGGATGCCGGTGATCTCACAGGGCTGTCCCTGCGAGAGTTGCTTCATCAGCTGAAACGCCGCCTCGGGCGACGACCATTTTGAAAACATTGCGCCGCAACCCCAGTAGTGCGCGACCAACTGAAAGATTCTGAAGTCGCTCAACGCCTGGCCGGGCGCACGGGAAACTTTTTTGGCGTGTCCGATGCGGCGTTCGGAATTGATGAACGTGCCCTCCTTCTCGCCCCACCCTGCCGCGGGAAGCACGAGGTGCGCAACCTGCGCGGTGTCGGTCGTCGAATACATGTCCTGCACGACGAGAAAATCCAGATTCGCCAGCAGCTCGCGCGCGCGGCCCTGGCTCATCCACGAGTGTGCGGTGTTGGTCGCAATGACCCAGAGACCGCGGATTTTTCCGGTCGCGATGCCGTCAAGAATCTGGTCGTACGCGAGGCTGTTTTCACGAGGGATTGCTGTCTCGGGAAGATCGAGAATGCGCGCAACTTTTTCGCGATGCGCGGCGTTGGTGAAATCGTGTCCGCCAATGAGACTGGTGGTGTTGGAAAACAGCCGCGAACCCATCGCGTTGCATTGACCCGTAATCGAATTCGCTCCGGTACCGGGGCGGCCGACATTGCCGGTCATCAGCGCCAGATTGATAATCGCCTGCGCGGTCCGCGTGGCTTCGTGGCCCTGGTTAACGCCCATCGTCCACCAAAACGAAACGCGTTCGCCGCGCGCGATGCTGTCGGCGAATTTTTCCAGCACCTCGGGCGCGAGTCCGGTTTCGGCAGCAACACGCGCGGGTGTGAATTCAGCGACGAATTGCTTGAACTCCGGGAAGCCCGTCGTGTGCGCGTCGATGTATGCTTGTTTCACCGCGCCGCGCGTGATCAGCAAATGCGCGAGTCCGTACGCGAGCGTGAGATCGCTCTTCGGACGCAACGCTACGTGCTGCGTCGCGGCTTGCGCGGTTTCGGTGGCGCGCGGATCGACGACGATGATTGCGGGCGAACGGCGATTGCGCATCACGCGCTGCCACATGATCGGATGCGCGATGCAGAGGTTCGACCCCCAGAGGACGATCACGTCGCTCTCTTCGAAATCAGCGTAGGTGTACGGCGGCGCGTCGAAGCCGAAAGACTGTTTGTAGGCTGTAACCGCGGTGGCCATACACTGGCGCGTGTTGCCATCGCCGTGCTTGATGCCCATGCCGAATTTCGCGACCGCTCCGAGCAACGCCATCTCCTCGGTCATGATCTGACCGGTACTGATAAATGCCACGGAGTCCTTGCCGTGGAGATTTTGGATTTGCTTAAACTTGCCGCTGAAGACGAGCAGCGCGCGCTCCCAGTCCACCGGCTCGAGTTCGCCGCGCTCGTTGCGCAGAAGCGGCGTCGTCGCGCGATCGGACGCACGCAGCGGCGAGAGCGCCTCCCAACCTTTCGGGCAGGCCATGCCGAGGTTGACGGGATAATCGGGATTCGCGCTGAGATTGAGCGCCTCGCCTTTTTCGTTGAGGTGAACTTTGAGTGAACAGCCGGTGCTGCAAAAACCGCAGACAGAGTTGACGGTGGCGGCGGGTTTAAGGCGCGCGGGAACACGGCCGAGTCCGAAATTCCCTGGATGCAACACGAGGTCGTCCGTCATCGGACCGGAACGCGCGTGCAAGAGAGATTCGATCGCCTTCTTCATGCGTGATTGGCGCCGGGCATTTTCGGGGCGACGACGGCGCGGAAAAACAAATAGCGCTCAGCGAGTTCGCCGAGGAGCGCGCAACCCAGTGCAGGCCACGCTGCGACCGAAGAAATCGCGCCACCGGTGATCGCGAGCGGCAGGAACACACCGCCGATCAAGCCGAGCACGATACGCATGCCGGCGATGGGACGCAGGATTTTCCCAGACAGGAGCAACGCTGTTTTGCGCGCGGGCGTGAGTTCCTCGTTCTCGTCGTCCAAGGGACGCAAGGCCTGCGCTTCAAAGCCAAGCTTGATCAACATCGCCGCCGCGAGAATGAAACCAACCGCGCGGGGCACGCCGGGGGCGGCGAGCGCACTCGCGAGACCGAGCACGACCGCAGTACCGAAGAAGCGCGGCGCGGTGTTGGCGAAACGCCAGAACTCACGCCGCGTCTCCACGTAAATCATCACCGAGCAAAACAGACCGAGCGCGCCGAGCGCTGCGGTGCCGACGGCCAGCGTCGAACGCAGGAAACCGGGCGCGAATAGCCCGTCGCTCAGAACGGGAAACCAGCCGAGTCGGATCACGAGATAACTGGATGCGAGGGGGAACCACGCACCGAAAATCACGGCTTCGCGACTGAGCCAGCTTTTGCGCAGGCCGAGAAAAATCCGCCAGGCGCGTAACGGTTGACCGAGATGTAGGACGCTGAGCGCAAGACCCGTAGAGCCAGCGAGCCAGCCACACACCGCGAGCGCGGAAGTCGGCAGCGAGAGGATTTTGTCCACCACGCCACAGCCAACGGCCATCGGCATGAGCATAAGCATCGCGACGAGCGGCCAGTGCGGCGGCTGTGGCGTGAGCACCGCGTTATCGGCGGCGAAAAGATTTTCCGGCAGCTGCCGTTTCGTGACGTAGCGCGTCGTGGGTAACGTGATACTGGGATCAGGCGCCGCAGCGAGGAACGACGACGTGTCGACCTTGCGCTCGCCGTTTACGAACGTCTGCACCGTGACGATGCTGATCGCGTGCGTGGGACAGGCTTGCACACAGGCAGGCGCTTCGCCCTCGGCAAGGCGGCTGTGGCACATGTCGCATTTGCGCACGATGCCGCGGGCCGGATTGTATTTAGGAACGTCGTACGGACACATCAGCACGCAATAACTGCAGCCAATGCACTGATCATCGAGATGGCGGACGATGCCGGTGAGCGGATCTTTTTCGTAGGCGAGGACAGGACAGCCGTTCAGACACGCGGGATCAGCGCAGTGGTGACAGGCGGTCGTGATCGTCTGCGTAAACGGCTTGCGCGCGTCCGGACTGGAGACGAGGCCGACGTCGCGCCACGTTTCGTTTTCGTCGAGGCCGTTGAGTGAGTGGCACGCAGAGACGCAGGCTTTGCAACCGGTGCACGCGTCAAGATCGACCTGGAAGGCGTATTGCTCGCCCGGTTTCGGGGCCGTGAGGGGAATCAGCTGAGACCTGAAACTCGAGAGCTCAGCGACCGAACCGGAGTCGTGGGCGTGGGCGAATTTCGCGACCGGGGTTTCCAGGCGCTGCTGCTCGGCGAGCAAGTCGTCGATGAAAGTCCGCGAAGGATCTTTTTTGGGTGCAACCACGATCAGTAAACGTCGCGCGCGTAGCGTTTGGAGGCTTTAAGGGATTGAACGTACGCGGCCGCCTGCTCCGGAGTTTTTCCGCCGGCGGTCTCGATCACTTTGTGGAGAGCGACGTCCACATCTTTCGCCATGCGACTCGCATCGCCGCAGACGTAAAAATGAGCCCCGGCCTCGAGCCACGCGTAGAGCTCGGCGGCATTCTCGTGCATGCGATGCTGCACATAAATTTTATCTTTCTGGTCGCGCGAGAACGCGGCATCGAGGCGCGTCAACGCACCTTCGCGGAGCAGCGTGGCGAGCTCTTCGCGATACAGAAAATCCGTGGCTGCGCGTTGGTCACCGAAGAAGAGCCAGTTTTTTCCCTTCGCTCCCGTCGCCACACGCTCGTGCAAAAACGCGCGGAATGGCGCGATGCCTGTTCCGGGTCCGACCATGATCATCGGGACATCGCCGCTCGCGGGTGGACGGAAGGCTTTGTTCGAATGAACGAAAACTCCGACGCGAGTAACGCCGGGCTGAACCCGATCGGAAAGGAAAGTGGAGCACACGCCTTTACGAGCGCGACCGGCGTGTTCGTAACGCAGCGCGCCGACCGTAAGGTGAACCTGTGGGGCGTGCGCTTTTGGCGACGATGAGATCGAATAGAGCCGCGGTTGGAGACGCTTGAGCAGGCGCACGAAATCAGTCGGCGAAAACTTCACGCCGCCCGCTGCATGCAACGCGTCGATCACATGATGTAGAGTCGGCGCGCTGACGGCGCCATCGGACTTCGCTGTCACCGGTGCGGCGACATTGCACGCGGCGATCAGTTCAGCGGGCGGTTTGCCAAGGTCGTAGAGTTCGGTGAGCGCATGGCGCAGAGAAGTCGTGGTCCCATCCGGTGCGGGCACGGCTTCCTCACCATCAAAACCGAGCACGCTCAGAACGTCCTGCACGAGCTCATGACAGTTGTGCGCATAAACCCCGAGCGCATCACCGGCTTCGTAAGCGAGGCCGGACGTGCCGAGATCGAACTCCACGTGATGAACCTGTTTCGCGGAACCGGGCGTATTCAGATTTCGCGAGGTGACCAGCAGCGCCGGAAACGGATTCTTTTTCGAATACGTCGGCTCGTTCTCTGAGTCGGTGCCGACTTCAACCGTGGTCGCGGCCGGCGCGCTTGCGGGGGCGCTTCCGGTTTTAGCGGACAATGCGGACAGCGCTCCATCGAGCCACTTCGTAAACGGCTCGTCGTAGTCGAGGTCGCAATCGACGCGAGGGGTCACGCGCGTGCCGCCGTGTTTCTCGAAGCGTGCATCGAAGTCTTTTCCGCATTGGCAAAATTGCGTGTAATTCGTGTCGCCGAGCGCACACACGGAATAGTTGAGATTCGAAAAGAGCGGGGTCGCACCGTCGCCTGCAGAATCACCGAGCGCGGTGTGCAACGCCTTCGCGGTGTCGGGCGGCTCGCCTTCTCCGTAGGTACTGACGATGACGAGGATGTTTTTTTCGCCTTTCAGTTTGGCGACATCGGTCTCCGCCATGTCGAGAACCGTGGCGGCAAAATTACGACGGCCCGCTTCCTTCGCCGCGCGCTTTGCCAGAGACTCAGAAGTGCCGGTCTGAGAGCCGAAAAGAATCGTGAGCGGCGTAAGTGCGGGAGTCGCAGCCGCGAGTGCGCTGCCGCCAGGGCCGGGCGCACGCGAGAACATGCCGGCAAAAAAACCGTTGAGCCACGCGCGTTGCTCGGCGGTGAAAGGCGCGGAATCAGGAATGAAAGGGACGGTGGACATGACGGAAAAAAGTAGCGAGTAGCGGGTAGCGAGTAGACTGCTAGCAAGCGGGTGTGAAAGTGATCTGGTTTGTGATGCTCGCTACTCGATGCCCGCTACTTCAGTTTAGCTGAACTTCTCCTGGAGCTCTTTGACGGAATGACGGCGGACCCATTCGATGAAGGTCTCGCCGCGTTGTTTTTGGCTCGCGTAGGTTCCGAGCAGTTTATCGACGAGTGGATTTACCTCGGTGGCGCGCACTCCGCGGAAGAGTTCGCGGGCGATCCCCTGCTCGTTGTCCATGCCGCCGCCGAGAACGACGTGGTAGCCTTCAGCGCCGTCGGCGAGTTTTGTACCCACAAACCCGATATCCCCGCAGTAATGCTGCGCGCAGGAATGCGGACAACCGGTGAAATGAATATTCACGGGCGACTCGATCGACGTGTTGTCGCCCAGATGTTTCATCAACGCGACCGCGTGCCCCTTGGTGTCGGCCGAGGAATATTTGCAGCCGCGATTGCCGGTGCAGGCGATCACACCTCCCGTGGCAGCCGACGCTTCGTGAAAGAATCCAAGGCGCGCGGCGGAACGTTTGGCTGTTTCAATGAATGCGTCCGGGATGTGCGGAACGATTACGCTCTGCCACACCGTCAACCGCAGCTCGCCCTTGCCGTAGTTCGTCGCCAGGTCCGCGAGCGCGTGCATCTGCCGCGCGTTCATGCGGCCAACGGCGATTCCGAGGCCAAGAGAATTCAGACCGCGCTGTGCCTGGCGGGCGGCGCCGAGCCAGCCGTGCTTGAGCACCGGGCGACGCGGCTCGCAGGCGGAAAGCGCGAGGCGACCCAGCGGGAAGCTCAATTTCTTTTGAGTCTCCTCCAGAAATTTTTCGACGCCCCACTTTTCCAAAAGGTATTTGAGCCGGGCTTTCTTGCGGTTCGTGCGATCACCGTGCTCTGCAAAAACACGGATCATCGCAGCGGTGACGGCAACCGCCTCGCTCGGGCGAATCAGCAATCCGGTGTCGCGCGCAAAATCGCCGTGACCAGAGATGCCGCCGAGTTGAACGCGGAAGTAAATACCCGGTGCCGGCGGCGTCGAGGGT
>CBRAFL010000012.1:0-31232 GCA_967755055.1 uncultured bacterium | reverse complement strand
GCGTTGGATCGCATCGTCATCCGCACGTTCAACTCCGACATCAGCCAGGACGCCGTCGCTGCCAACACGACCGCAGCAGATCGTCACCTCGTGCCACCGCGCACCAGTGTGGAAACAGGTGAACGCCTCGGCATGTTCGACGACGCAACAGGGAAGTTGAAAAGCGACGCCGCGACCTGGCAGTTGATCGCGGAGCGAGACGCGGGCGAGTTCAACTCCGTGGCGATCGATGTGGCCGGCAAGATCAGCCAAAATCCGCTCGAGCCCGCCGCCCGTCTCGACGCGCTGCCGCATTTGCCAGATCCGCTTTCGCGCGGCGCGGCGATCCGCGATTTGCCCGGCGCGCCGTCGGGCACCGTCGGTAAAGTGGCGCCCGATGTCGGTGCGCCCGGCCACGTGACATACGTGCCGTTGAACAACCCCAACCCAGCTCGCGGCTCGGCTACCTTGATCAGTTTCGGCGAAAGTGGCGATTGGCAGCAAACGCGCGGCTTGCGCCTGGCACTCGCCGAACCGGCGCCCGCACAAACCGACCAGCGACCGCATTGGGATCCGGCCGAGCGCGTCCTCACCGTTTTTCTGCCGAAAGGTCAGACCAAGACCGTGCCGCTCACGAGTTTCACAACTGCTGACGATTTGAAGCTGCTCGGCGTGTGGCAATGGCTTCGTGAATACGTCGAACGCATAACTGTCACCGATCCTCAGCCTCAGTTTTTGCAACCGGGAGCCGACGTGGATCACATTGCCCACGTGCTGCAGCGCGCCGTCGAAGGCGGACACTGGATGCTCACGCCGCCGAAGCTGCTGACGCTGGTGCATGCGGTGCAACAACCCATCGGCCGCCCGGGGTTCACCGCGTTGAACGTCGAGCACGAAGCCGTAAATTGGGACCAGGCACTCTGGCAAACCGCGCCTACTCGCGGTCGCGCCGACCCGACTGAACTGGCGCCGATCACCGCGTGGCGCCGGTTGGGCGCAACCGATGCATTCCTGCTGGGCGCCTTGCGTATTCACGGTGCGAGCACGGTCAAACTCGATGTGCTCGCGACGTGGGACGATCCAGTGGACGACCCGTTGCAAACGGCGCCATCGAGTGTCCATCACGCCGCAACAACGGACGAGCTGCCGTTAAATAATCTCCGCGAACGTTATTTGGTGGCGGCTGGCAAGGAGAGCCGCCGGGTGGGCTACTACGATCCGGAGCACGATCAGATCGCCTTCGTCCGGGCCGGCGATTGGGCGGGCACGAAAAATATCGACTACGTACAGTTCGATAACGCCGCTCCACGCCATCTCTTCAACGACACCCAACACCACGTCGTGACGTACACCGCGGTGGCCACGTCACGTTATCGCGAATATTTCCCGGCGGACGAGAATCTCGATTTCACGCGAGGGAGCGCGCCCGTAGTGGTGGATGTGCCCGCTTCTGCGCGACCGCTCGCACCCGAAATCGTTTACGTCGTTCCAACTTTCGGCTGGCAGCGACAAACGGATACGAACTTAAAACGCAGTGTGCGTTTCGGCGGCGGCCTGCGCGTGTATTTGCGGCGGCCATGGTTTTCCTCAGGCGAAGGCGAATTGCTCGGAGTGGCGTTGTGGAGCTACGAGAACGGTTCGCTCGACGCCGCGCATCGCGACAAGTTCAAACCGTTTTTCACGCAGTGGGGCATGGATCCGATCTGGCAGACCGGCGGTCTCACGGGTGCGCCGGGGATCGACAATTTTCCCGACGCAGTGGAGCGCGACCAGAGTGTTTCACTCGAAGAATCCTCAGCGCGGAATCAAACCACCAACGCGCCTGGCCGGATCAATGTCGTCGGTTTCAAACCCGAGTTCGATGAATCGCGCGGACTCTGGTTTGCGGATCTCACGATCAACACGTTTACCGAAACCTACATGCCGTTCGTGCGACTCGCGCTGACTCGTTATCAGCCGCATGCGCTCGCGGACGCCAAGGTGTCGCGCGTGGTGCTCGCGGATTTCGTGCAGCTCACGCCGGACCGTTCCGCCACAGTGACGTCCGATCCACATCATGCGCGCACGCTGCGAGTGACGGTGAGCGGCGTTGCACCGCGCGGTCCTTCACCCGTCGTGCACGCAGAGCCGCGGCCGCCGGCGCTCAGCCACCGGCCGACGCAAATCCAAGTGAGGGTGCAGCGCCGCGTTCCCGAGCTTCAAAGCGACCTCGCCTGGGAGGACACCGCCCCGGCGGTGGTGCAAGTGAAAGCAGATTTCGACGCGTCCGTGGCGGCGCAGCCGGATCTGGTGATGTGGACGGGCAGCGTAACATTTGTTGAGATACCGAAAGCCGGGGAATTCCGACTGCTGATCGAGGAGCGCGAATTCATCTCCGCGAACTATGTTCTCACTGAAGGCAGGGAAACGAAACAACCGGGCCGAGTTATTTACGCGGAAACGTTCGAACTGGACGACGCGCTGGTCAGCGAGAATTAGCCGGGATTAGCCCGCCCTATCTGGCGAATGAGTCCGCCTGCTTGGTGAACTGCTTTTCCAGGCTGCCGCACACCAGCTCGCACAGCTTGAAAATCGACGGGTCGGAGATCGCATAAAAAACCTGTAGCCCCTCTTTCCGCCGCGAAAGGATATGAGCCTGCGTCAGCGTTTGCAGGTGCCGCGAGATGTTGGCCTGCGTGCCGCCCGTCTCCGCGACGAGGGTGTTCACGTTCATCTCCCCGGCAAAAAGCGTCTGGAGCAGCCGCAGACGCATCGGCTCCGCGAGCACGGCAAAGCGCCGCGCCACATGCTCCAGCGCTTCGTCGGTAAGAGGGGCTTTTTTCGCCATGCGGACTACGGAACAGGTGCTTGACATGATTTCAACTACATGAGTATATGCTCATATTCAGTATAGTCGCAACCTTTCCCACCATGAAAATCGACTCCCTCATCCGCCTGATGGCCGGCACCGTGACGCTCATCGGCGTCGCTCTCACGTACTTCGTCAGCCCCTGGTGGCTGATCCTGCCGACATTCGCCGGCCTCAACCTCATCCAGTCCGTCTTCACCGGCTTTTGTCCGCCCAGCTTCCTGCTCGCGAAGCTCGGCTGGCTCGATGACCAGGGAGTTATCCACTGGGGCGGTCGCAAACCATAAACGACGCTCCCCTTCCGTTGCATTCGCCGGGGCGCTCCGTCGCGCCGGTTTCGACGTTTTCGGCGGGCGGCACCGTCACCCAAGCGGAGCGCAACCGCTCATGGGCACACCCTGAATCTTCGCTCGTTATGAAATTCTTTCCCTTTGTCTCCCTGCTGCTTGTTCTCATCGCCGGTTGCGCCCGGCATGAAACCAGCAACGCTGTCGTCCCACTGCGGCCGATACGCGTTCGCGTCGCCCAGGTGCAGGCCGAGGATCTTCCGCAATTCACCGAGATCACCGGTACCGTTCGGCCTGTCCGCCATGCCGTCCTCGCCTCAAAAGTAACGGGCGCGATCTCAGAGCTGCCCATCACCCTCGGTCAGCGCATCCAGTCGGGCGAAGTGCTCGTTAAAATTTTCTCAGCGGATCTCGCCGCCCGCGTCACCGTGGCCCGCGCCCAGCTGAATGTGGCCCGTCGCGATTCCGATCGGGAGCAAGACCTCCTCGCCAAAGGCGCCAGCACCGCCCAGACGGTTCGCGATTTGCAGGATCGTGTCACGAGTTCCGAAGCCACTGTTCGCGACGCCGAAGTCCAACTCGGCTACACTGAGATCCGCGCTCCCTTCGATGGCGTGATCGCTCAAAAAATGGTCAACGCGGGCGACTTTGCCTCGGCCGGTCAGCCACTGCTCGAAGTGGAGGGCACCACCGATTTCGAAGTCGAAGCTTTCATCCCCCACTCGTTAGCCGTGGCCCTCGCAATCGCTACCGCGCTCGATTGCAATGCGGGCGATGTCAGCTTCATCGGTTCGCTTCGGGAAATTTCATCAACCGCCGATGCGAACACGCGCTCCGTTGGCGTGAAAATCGCCGTGCCTGCCGGAACCGCAGTGCGCTCGGGCGAGTTCACGCGTATCCGGGTGCCGGGTGCGACCGTCCGAACCCTCCTCGTGCCGGCCACCGCCGTTTCGATGAGCGGCCAGATGGAACGCGTGTTCGTCGTCGGAGAAGGCAACCGCGCAACGCTCCGACTCGTGAAGACTGGAGCCTCGCGCGCCGATCGCGTTGAAATTCTCGCCGGCGTTACCGCCGAGGATCGCGTCGTGGTCGCGGCGCCCGCCGGGTTGCGCGACGGCCAACCGCTTGAGGTGCAGCCGTGATCGAAACCGGCGACGATTCAATTTCGTCTACCCGTTCACCCGGCATCGCGGGCCGAATCGCCGGTTATTTCGTCGCCTCGAAGCTCACTCCGATTGCGGTGATCGCCTCGATCATCCTCGGCGCGTTTGCCGTGTTGCAACTCCCGCGCGAGGAGGAGCCGCAGATCAACGTGCCCATGGTCGATATCGTTGTCGGCATGCCCGGCGCAACGGCGCACGAGGTTGAGAATCGCGTCACGCGCCCGCTGGAAAAACTCCTCTGGGAAATCCCGGGCGTCGAATATCTCTACTCGTCATCGAGTCCCGCGTCGTCGCTCGTGATCGTTCGTTTCAAAGTCGGCTCGAATATCGAAGCAGCGCTCGTGCGGCTGCACCAAAAAATCCAAAACAATCTCGACCGCATCCCGATCGGAGTAAGCCCGCCCTTCATAAGGTCGCGCACGATCGACGACGTACCGGTGCTCGCACTCACGCTCCACAGCACGACGCACGACCACCTCACGTTGCGCCGACTCGCCGCGCAGCTCGACGACGCGGTGAAATCAATTCCAGAAGTCGCCGAGACCACCCTCATCGGCGGCACGCGGCGCGCCGTGCGCGTGGCACTCGATCCCACCGCCCTCGCCGCTCACAACCTCAGCGCTGCACAACTTATTCCCATTCTCCAGCAGGCGAACCGCCCGCTGCACGCCGGATCACGCGCATTTGCCAACACCGAGGTGCTGCTCGAGACGGGCGCATTCCTGCGCGACGCCGCCGACATCGGCGCCGTCGTCGTGGGCGTGTTTGCGAACCACCCCGTTTACCTGCGCGACGTCGCCACCATCGCGGACGCCGCGGAGGAACCCGCGAACTATGTGCTCCATGGCGATGGAGCTGCGGCGCCCTCGCCGCGGTCAGAACGCGACGAGGGCGTCACATCTCCATTCGAACTTGAAGCCGCCGTTACACTCAGTATCGCAAAGCGCCCCGGCGCGAACGCCATCGACGTCGTCAACACCGTGCTCGCCAAGGTCAACGCGCTGCGCGGCACGCTGCTGCCGGCTGATGTGGGCCTCACCATCTCGCGCGACTACGGCCACACCGCCGCCGAGAAAAGCAACGAACTACTCCTGCACATGGGCATCGCGGTATTCGGCGTCGCCGTGCTCATTTTACTGTTCCTCGGCTGGCGCGAATCGCTCGTCGTGCTGCTGGCGATTCCATCGACGCTCGGGCTCACGCTGTTCGTTTTCTACCTCTACGGCTATACGCTCAACCGCATTACGCTCTTCGCCCTGATCTTCTCGATCGGCATCCTCGTGGACGATGCGATTGTTGTCGTTGAAAACATAGTACGTCATGTCCGGCTGCCCGGCGCATCAAAAAAATCCCTCGGCCAGATCGCGCTTGAGGCGGTCGATGAGGTGGGCAACCCAACGATCCTCGCCACGTGGGCCGTCATCGCCGCGATTCTGCCGATGGCCTTCGTCGGGGGCCTCATGGGACCGTACATGCGGCCGATTCCAATCGGCTCCACCGCCGCGATGCTCTTCTCGATTGCGATCGCGTTCACCATCACACCGTGGGCCGCAATCCGCGTATTAAAGCGGCGCAACGCACACCCTGGAGACGCGACGCCCTCGTCGTGTTCCGTCCGCGGCGAGGGCACCGCGGCTCCGCTGGCGCACGATCATACTCCCAGCGACTGGTTCACGCGGCTCTACCACCGTGTCATGGGGCCCCTGCTCGACCGCGCTCGCTGGCGTTGGGCGTTTCTCGGCGGCATCGTCGCGCTGTTGTTAGCCGCCGCGAGCCTCGTGCTCTTCGGCGCCGTGCAAGTGAAGATGCTGCCGTTCGACAACAAATCTGAATTTCAAATTGTTCTTAAGGCGCCCGAGGGCACCACGCTCGAGCAGACCACTCAGATCGCGCGCGAAATGGCCGATACGATTCGTTCCGCACCTGAAGTCCGCGACTTCCAGATCTACGCCGGCACCGCGGCACCTTTCAATTTCAACGGACTCGTCCGCCACTATTACCTGCGCCGCGGACCCAACCTCGCCGACATCCAAGTCAACCTCGTCGGCAAAGCGGATCGCCGCGATCAGAGCCACACCATCGCGAAGCGCCTGCGACCTGCGGTCGCCGCCATCGCAAAAAAATACGGTGCATCCGTCGCCGTGGCCGAAGTTCCGCCGGGACCGCCCGTGCTTCAATCGATCGTCGCCGAAATCTACGGTCCTGATGAATCCGAACGCCTCGCCCTCGCACGCGAAGTTCGCGGCATCATGGAGAGCACTGCCGGCGTCGTGGACATCGACTGGCTTGTCGAAGCCGACCAACCGAGAATTCGTTTTGTCGTCGATCGCACGAAAGCGGCACTCGCCGGCGTGAGCGAAGGCGCGATCGCCCGCACGCTCGCGCTCGCGGCGCAGGGTCAGGCCGTGGATCTACTCCACGTGCGGACTGAGCGCGAAGACGTATCCATTATTCTAGAGCTGCCCGCCGCGAAGCGTTCACAAGCTGCCGCGCTGCTCGCGCTCAACGTCCGCGCCGACAGCGATTCCACAGCTCCGCTCGTCCCACTGTCGGAACTCGTCCGAATGGAAACATCGACTGGCGATCGAACACTTTACCGAAAAAATCTGATGCCCGTCACCTATGTGACCGCCGATGTCGCCGGCGCCGTCGAGAGCCCGGCGTATGCAATGTACGGCATTGATCGCGCCATCCGTGCGCTCGACGCCCGGCGTTTCGGTGCCGTGAAATCCGCGCTGCCGATTTACCACCTCAACGTCCCACTCGACGATCAATCGCTCGCGCTGAAATGGGATGGAGAATGGCACATCACGCTCGAGGTATTCCGCGATCTTGGCCTCGCGTTCGCCGCCGTGCTCGTGCTCATCGCGATGCTCATGGTTGGCTGGTTTCGGAGCTATGTAACGCCGCTCGTCGTGATGGCCGCGATTCCGTTTTCTCTCATCGGCATTCTGCCCGCACATTGGGCGCTGGGAGCATTTTTTACCGCGACTTCGATGATTGGTTTCATGGCAGGCGCCGGAATCGTCGTGCGAAACTCGATCATCCTGGTCGATTTCATCGAGCTGCGACGCTCACACGGTCTCCCTCTGCGCGAAGCTGTCATCGAAGCCGGCGCAGTGCGTTTTCGCCCGATGCTGCTGACTGCACTCGCGGTCATCGTTGGCGCGAGCGTGATTCTCGCCGACCCGATTTTCCAAGGCCTGGCGATCAGCCTCATGTTCGGCGAAATCGCGTCGCTCCTCATCAGTCGGATGGCGGTGCCCGTGCTTTACTTCATGGCGAATCGCCGCGGAGAAAAGTAACGTCGCGAACTTGTGCAGGAGTCCGTCATCCCGGCCTGCCTGAGTCGATCGTAACGCGACCGCGTTACGTTAAGAACGCGTGACGAGTCGTGTGCAGTCTTTGCAAGAATCACGAACTGCGTCAGATTAGACGCATGGAGTATTTCACCACGTCCCGTCGTGACGGGAAGATTATCCTCGAAATCGACGAACAATGTTTCCTCGCAGGTGCAGCCGGGGCCGAAGATCAGGATCTCCGGATTGTCGACCGTGAGCAGTTCCTCCGCTTCGCATTAGCCAATATTTTCACGCTCACACACGACGTCGCTCGCGACGATCTGCGCGCCAGCTGGTGGCAGCGGCTGATGGAATCACTCGGCAAGGCCGCCGCCGCAACCAACCAAGGTGTGCGCCAGAACGCCCTCGCCATCCCGACCTGCGGCTGCGACCCCGAAGAGCACGACGGCGGCTGACCGTCTGCGCTTCGTTCCACTTAAAAAAAATGCCGCCGTACCCGTAAAGGTACGACGGCAGAATGGTGGAGGTGGCGGGAGTTGAACCCGCGTGCCCCTGACCTTCGCGCACCGCGTCTACCATGTTTAGCGTGACTTTAATCTCGCCGGAACCAAGCCGTCACACGCGCTAAGATCCCAGCCAGTCCCCAGATGAAGATACGGCGCGCAGTCCGCGGACGGCGCCGCGCGCTATACCTGCTGTCGACGTTAGTTTTAGCTAGCAGGTGTCACCAAACCAACGAGGCAGCCTAATTAGGCCGCCATGGGCATTTCTTCGTAGTTGCCTATTATTTTTTTCGAAGGGGGATTTACGAGAGACCTTCGGCTCTCGACAGGCAGCGGCGCACTCCAACCAAGGGTAGAATCCGGAACACCCCCAAAAAGTGGGATGGTCAAAACGACCGAGTGCGAACCAATCAAAGAACAGGAAGACGCATCGTGGGCACATCGGCCGAAAACACAAGCGCCGCGCTCACGCGCATCGGTTTCTCTCAGCATTTCTTTTGTTTCCGCGAGCGGCCTGAGAACTCCGTGTAGGTGGCGCGCTCGCCGCGAAACGGGTCGCAAACGTCAGGCCGTTGCGCGACGAGCGCGCCACCTACCTCAGCCACGCGGGTTCATTGATCCACGCGGAAAAAAATTTGGCTCCGCCCAGATTCTCGCTTGACCGCAGACTTCGCCGCCAACAGTACCTTTATTGAACAAGGTAGCTTTGACGCACATCGTGGGTATCGACGAAAAATTTTCCGCCATCCGCAAGGGCCTCCTCGAATTTCTGCTGCTCAAAATTATCGCAGCTGAAAAGGTCTACGCCGCCGATATCCTGAAACAGTTGAGCGAGACTGAATTCGCCACGCAGGAAGGCACGCTGTACCCGCTCCTCAGTAAAATGCGGCGCGAGGGCCTGCTCGATTACGAGTGGAAGGAATCCGAAGCCGGCCCACCCCGAAAATATTACGAGCTCACCGCCAAAGGGCGGGAGCATCTGCGCGAAACGTCCGGCTATTGGCAAAAAATCAGCGGCACCGTGAAAAACATTGGGCCGAAGTCCTCCTAATTCTCCCAGCCCGCCACCCGATGAACAAAGTAATTACCATCAACCTCAATGGCAGCGCGTACCAACTTGAGGAACCCGCCTATGAGGCACTGCGCGCTTACTTGGATAACGCCGCCCGTCAGCTCGCCGGCAATCCGGACAAAGACGAAATCATGGCCGACATGGAACAGGCGATCGGCGACAAGTGCCGCGCCGTCATGAGCGCCTATCGCACCGTCGTTCCCGCCCGCGAGATCGAACGCATCATCGCCGAGATGGGCCCGGTTGATGACGGCTCGGCCAAAGCACCCGACACCAACGAGCCCGGAGCTGACGCCAAACCTCGTTCGGCCCGATCGACGGGCAGTGGCAGCTCGGAGGCAGGATCCGCCAAGCGCCTCTATCGCATCCACGAGGGAGCGATCGTCAGTGGCGTGTGCAACGGCCTCGCCGTCTACTTCAACATCGACCCGACCGTCGTTCGGGCGATTTTTGTCCTGCTCGCCTTCATCACGTTCGGCGGCGCCGTCGTCGCGTACTTCGTGCTCGTGCTGCTGTTGCCTTCAGCTCGCACCGATGCCGAGAAAGCCGCCGCTCACGGCGCGCCGTCCACTGCCCAGGAATTTATCCGCCGCGCGCGCGAGGGTTACTACGAAGCTGCGAAGACGTTTCACGACAAGGAGGCGCATCGTGAATGGAAACGACGCTTTAAACACGAAATGCGCGGATGGCGTCACAATTTCCAACAAGAGGTACAGACTCAGGCCCAGCGCTGGCAAACGCAGTGGCAAGGTTCGTGGAGTCAGCATCCCGGCGCGCAGCGCGGCCTGTGGTTTACGTTGTCCCTCCTCTCGATCATCCGGGGAGCCGTCACCGCAATCTGGATATTCGCGATGATCTCGCTGCTCACCACGCATCGCGTCTTTGGTCTCGCGCTGCCAGACGGCATGCCACTGTGGGCCGGGATCGGTCTGTTGTGCTTCATCCTTCTGGCCTTCGTCAGCCCTCTGCGAGCCGCCCATCGCGCACTGTCCCGCCACGGCTGGGGCGGCCAACCCTGCGCACCGGTATTTTTCAGCTTGTGGGACACCATCGTCTGGCTCGGCTTCGTCGCTTTCGTGATCTGGCTTGCCGACCGCTATGTGCCTCACGTTCACGAGGCCATCATGAATTTGCCTCCGGCACTTCACGATGCCGCCGATTCCGTGAAACAGTGGTGGGCTCGCCAGTAGTTATGCGAGCAATCGCTCGCTCATCATTATATCTCGCACATCACGCGGCTTAATCTTGAGCCCCACGCCGGTCCGGCATCTCTTTCATGACCTTGCGAACATGAGTGCTGATCGTCCCTCTCTCGAAGGTTTGCGCATCGACCGCGCCGCCAAACCACGCCGCCCCGTCATTTCCGGCTTCGCCATCGGAGCGCTCGCGATCGCGCTGCTCATCGCAGCAATCGCAGCATGGTGGTTCACTCGACCCAAACCCGTCTCCGTTCGCACCGGGCCTGCTCGCGAGATCGCGACCGATAGCCAGGCCGTTCTTCTCAACGCCTCTGGTTACGTAACTGCTCGTCGCGCCGCCACAGTGTCGTCGAAAGTCACCGGAAAGATTCTAGATGTCCTCGTCGAGGAGGGCACGCAGGTTCAGGAGGGTCAGATTCTCGCGCATCTCGATTCCTCCAACGCCCAAGCCAGTCTGCGTCTCGCCGAAGCGCAGCTCGACGCCGCGAAACAGGCGCTCGCCGAAACCAGCGCCAATCTCGAACTCGCCGAAATCGATTTCCGCCGCCAGCGCGAACTCGCAGAAAAGAAAATCGTCAGTCCTTCCGATCTCGATCGCGCCGAGTCCAACGCGCGTGCGCTCCGCGGACGCCGCGACCGCGGTCTTTCCGAAATCGCCGTCGCTGAACGTCAGGTCGATGTCTGGAAGCAACAAGTCGACGACACGATTATCCACGCGCCCTTCTCCGGCATCGTTACTTCGAAAAACGCCCAGCCCGGCGAAATGATTTCTCCCATGTCGTCGGGCGGTTTCACGCGCACGGGCGTGTGCACACTGGTCGATATGAGTTCGCTCGAAATCGAGATCGACGTGAGCGAGAGTTATATCAACCGCGTCGAAGCCAGCCAGCCCGTGCAGGCAACGCTCGACTCTTACCCCGACTGGCGCATTCCCGCACGCGTCATCGCCATTATCCCCACCGCGGACCGCCAGAAAGCCACCGTCAAAGTTCGCGTTGGCTTCGATAAACTCGATCCGCGTATCCTGCCCGACATGGGAGTGAAGGTCGCTTTCCAGAGCAGCGCCGCCACCCCTGCACAAACCACCGCACGCGCCGTCATCGTGCCGCGCTCCGCTGTTCGCCAACGCGATGGCCGCGACATCGTTTGGATCGTGCACGACGGCCGCGTGACCTCTCGCGCCGTCGCTGTCGGTACGAAGAGTGGCGACGACATTACTCTCACATCAGGCGTCGCCGGCGGTGAGACGATCATGATCGAAGGCCCGACGGACCTCACCGACGGCACCCCCATTTCGGAGAAAAAATAATGAGCACCGAAGACCCAAATCTGATCCGCATTTCCAACGTCGATAAACTTTATCGCCGCGGCGCAGAAGAGATTCATGTCCTCACCGGCCTCGACCTCACGGTGAAACGCGGCGAGTTCCTCGCCCTCATGGGCCCATCGGGCTCCGGTAAATCAACCTTGTTGAACCTCATCGGCGGTCTCGATCGTCCGAGTAAGGGCACCGTTGAAATCGGCGGTGAAAACATCGACGCGCTGTCAGATCGCAAACTCGCCAGCTGGCGCGCCCGCCACGTGGGGCTCGTGTTTCAATTCTACAATCTGCTCCCGGTGATGACCGCCGAGCGCAATGTCGAACTCCCGCTCCTTCTCACCCATCTCTCCAAAAGCGAACGTCGCGCGCACGTCGCCACAGCACTCGGCGTCGTCGGTCTCGCTCATCGCACGAGCCATTATCCGCGCCAACTCTCCGGCGGTGAACAGCAGCGCGTCGGCATTGCCCGCGCGATCGTCACCGATCCCACGCTTCTCCTTTGCGACGAACCCACTGGCGATCTCGACCGCAAATCCGGCGACGAAATTCTTAGCCTGCTCCAGGCGCTGAACCGCGAACACGGCAAGACGATCGTCATGGTCACACACGACCCGCACGCCTCGGCACGCGCGACCCGCACCGTTCATCTCGACAAAGGCCAGCTATCCGCGACCCAGCCCACATGAACTCGCGCTCTCCCGTAGCCGCACGTGTTAACGTGCGATCCGTATCGTAACCGATGCGGCTACACTCCGCCCCATTCGCCCGATGAAATTCCTCTACCTCGTCGCAAGTAACTTGAAGCGTCGCAAGCTGCGCACGCTGCTCACGCTTCTTTCGATCGTCGTCGCATTTTTTCTCTTCGGCTTGTTATGCGCACTTCGCGCCGCACTCGCCGGCGGCGTCAGCATGGCGGGCGCCGACCGCCTCGTCACGCGGCACAAGATCTCGATCATCCAGATGATTCCGATCAGCTATCGCACCCGTATCGCCGCGATTCCCGGCGTCACCGCGATCGTTCCACAAACGTGGTTCGGCGGAATTTATCAGGATCCGAAAAATTTCTTCCCGAGCATTCCCGTCGAACCCGCCGACTTTCTCGCGATGTTTCCCGAGTTCGTTTTGCCCGAGGCCCAAAAGCAGGCGTGGCTCAACACGCGCACCGGCGCCATCGTCGGCCGCGCGACCGCTCAGCGTTTCGGCTGGAAAGTCGGCGACCGCATCCCGCTTCACTCGCCCATCTGGCGGCGTAACGACAAGCGTGATGCCTGGGAGTTCGATCTTGTTGGCATTTACGAAGGCGCAAAGAAAGGCACCGACACGTCGCAGTTCTTTTTCCGTTACGATTACTTCGATGAAGGCCGCATGCCACAGGCTCGAGGCCTCATCAGCTGGTTCACGATTCGCGTGCAAGATCCCACTCAAGCCGATCGACTCGCCGCTCGCGTTGATCAGGAATTCGCCAACTCCGATCGCGAAACCAAAACCGAGCCCGAGGGCGCGTTCGCTCAAGGGTTCGCTCAACAGGTCGGCGACATCGGCGCGATCGTCACGGGTATCTTGAGCGCCGTGTTCTTCACCATCCTGCTCGTCTCCGGCAACACCATCGCCCAAGGCGTGCGCGAACGCACCGAGGAACTCGGCGTTCTCAAAGCCGTCGGTTTCAGCAATGAACTCGTGCTCGCGCTCGTGCTCGCCGAGTCGTGCCTCATCGCCGCGATCGGTGGTTTCGTCGGACTCGGTTGCGCGTGGCTCCTAACCGCAGGTGGTAGTCCGGCGCCCGCGATCCTGCCGATCTTTTATATTCCGATCCCCAATCTGCTCCTTGGCGTCGGCCTGATTTTTGGGCTTGGACTCGTCACCGGCGCGCTCCCCGCGATCCAAGCGATGCGCCTCGGCGTCGCCGACGCACTCCGCCGCCAAGGATGATTTTCGCCCTTTCAAATGTGCACAACGCTACACCTGTCGCCGGATTGGAAGGTAGGGCGGGTTATCCCTAACCCGCCGAGCACGGCGTCGCTGCAGACGCAGTGCTTCACGACGCGTTAAGGATAACGCGCCCCACCTCAATCCAGGCCACCTCTTTTCCTCCGCCCATGTTCAACTGGCTCGCCCAAATCTTTTCGATCACCACCTCGAATCTGAAATCGCTCCCCGAGCGCCGCGGCGCCGCGATCGCGGCGGCTGTTGGTATCGCTGGTGTGGTGACAGTCCTCGTCGGTGTGCTTTCGATTGCGGAAGGTTTCCGCAGCGCGATGACCGTTTCTGGCTCGCCTGACGTCGCTCTCGTTTTGCGCAGTGGCTCTGACAGCGAAATGACGAGCGGTTTCGGCCGAGCAGAAACCCGTACCATCGCTGACGCTCCTGGCCTGGCGCGCAACGCCGATGGCGCCCTCTCCTCCCCTGAACTCTTCGTGATCATCAATCTGCCAAAGCGCTCCACCGGCACCGACGCCAATGTTCCTCTGCGCGGTGTGTCGTCCGCCGCTTTCGCGGTGCGCGGCAACGTGACGTTGCTCACTGGCCGGCGTTTTGAACCCGGTCGGAACGAAGTGGTCGTTGGCGTCGGCGCCGCACGACAGTTCGCCGGACTCGACGTGGGTAAAACCATTCGCGTCGGACAAAATGATTGGACCGTCGTGGGAATTTTTTCGGCGGGTGGCGGCGTCGCAGAATCGGAAGTCTGGACCGACGCCGCGGTACTCCAACCCGCCTATCACCGCGGTGATTCGTTTCAGGCGGTCTACGCGAAACTCACTTCGCCTGAAGCGTTTCACACCTTCGCCGACGCGTTAACGACAAACCCACAACTCAACGTGAAGGTCGTCCGCCAGTCCGACTACTACGCCGAACAATCGACCGCGCTGACCGGATTCATCAAAGGCATCGGCTTCGCCATCGCGGGTTTGATGGCCCTCGGCGCCCTCTTCGGCGCGCTTAATACAATGTACAGCTCCGTCGCCGCGCGCACCCGCGAGATCGCGACCCTTCGTGCTCTCGGTTTCGGCAGTGGACCCGTGATCATTTCCGTGATGCTCGAGTCACTCGCGCTCGCGCTCATCGGTGGCGCGATTGGCGCGGTCGGTGCGTATTTGGCCTTCGACGGTTTCACGACGTCGACACTCAACTGGCAAACGTTCAGCCAGGTGGCGTTCGCGTTTAAAGTTTCGCCGCAACTGCTCACGCGCGCGATCGTGTGGGCCGCATGCATCGGCGTCTTCGGCGGACTCTTCCCCGCCATCCACGCCGCCCGCATCCCGATCGCCGCGGCACTCCGCGAAACGTAAGCTGGTGCTCGAATTTCGGGATCGCGCGCGTGTAGCCCGCTGCGGGAGCAGCGGGACTGAAAAATTCTTTGTTCGGTTTTCGTTTCGGCGGTTGCCATAGAGTAACCATGCACGAAGACGCTGCCCTGCTTCGCCGCTACGCGGAGACTCGCGCCGAAGATGCCTTCGCCGAACTGGTGCGACGACACGTCGACGCGGTTTACTCTGCCGCGTTGCGTCGTGTCGGAAATGATACGCACCTCGCCGAGGACGTGACGCAACACGTGTTCGTCGCACTCGCCCGCCGTGCGGCGATCGTCGCGCGTCATCCGCATCTCACCGGCTGGCTCTACATCACCACGCGCAACGAAGCCGCCAACGCGGTGCGCACCGAGCGCCGCCGCAAAGCCCGCGAACAGGAAGCCTTCATCATGCAGGAATCCACCTTCGAGCCAGCTGCTGAAGTTCAATGGAGTCGCATCGCCCCGCTGATCGACCGCGAGATTGATCGCCTCAACGATCGCGATCGCGCCGCCGTCCTCTTGCGTTTCATCGAGAATCGCACCTTTTCTGAAATCGGCGCCGCCCTTCAACTCACCGAAGACGCCGCACGCATGCGTCTCGATCGAGCCTTGGAAAAACTCCGCGTTTCCCTCGCACGCCGCGGCATCGCCTCAACTTCGGCCGCACTCGGCGCGGCGTTGGCCAACCACGCCGTCGCTGCCGCGCCGGCTAATCTCGCGGCGAACGCGACGAGTGGGGCAGTCGCCGCCGCAACCTCAGGCGCATGGACCGCCGGATTTCTTCAACTTATGATCTCGGCAAAAGTCACCACCGGCTTTGTTGGTTTCGCGCTGCTACTCGCGACTTTCACTGTCGCCACCTATGAAATTCACCGCTCCCGCGACGCCGCCGCAGCGTTAGCAAGTGCTCGCGAAAACGACGTCGCACTTGCGGCGCGCCTTCGCTTATTGAACGAACAATCGGCGACTGCTGAGCGCGAAGTCACGCAGCTCCAGCGGCAATTGCAGGACGCTGCAGATGCTGCGGCCGAATCTGCCCGCCGCGCCGCGGCCGCTGCCGCAAAAGCCGCCGCATGGAACTCTGTCGCAGAGGGTGAGGCGTTCATGAATCGGCACCCAGGCGTGCGCCAGGCCCTACTCGGCTGGGTTGACGCCCAGACCAATTTCAAGTGGAGCGCATTCTATGAGGAAGCAGGTCTCACGCAGTCGCAAATCGAGGAGTTTCAAAAGTTGAAACGCGAAGGATTCGGCTTCGGTCGCAGCGCAATTGCCGGCCTCCCGCAATTGGATTTTTTAGCCAGCGCGGGGATTTCCTGGAACGATGCTGACGGAAAGTTGCGCACGTTGCTGGGGGCAGACGGATACCAAAAATATCAGAATTATTTTCAGACGATTCCCGCGCGTGAATTGGGTTCGCAAGTAGCCAGCGCTCTCACGTTCACGCCGACGCCGCTCACAGCCGCGCAATTTGAGGAACTGACGCAAACGATCGCGAAAAATCACGCAGCGGGATACAGCGCGAACGGAGCGCACTACGACTGGCCAGCCATCACTAAAAGCGCGCAGGAAATTCTTTCGTCCGCGCAGCTTACGGTCTTGGAAGGCCTGCGCTCGCAGGCCGAATTCAACGAGGTGTACAGCCAGGCTGCGAATGCGCTTGCGAAGGTCGCCGCCAATCCCCGTCAGAGCCACACGCCATGAAACCGCGACTATATCCTCTGCTCGTTTTAATCGGCACGGTCACCGGTGGAGTCGTGGCCTGGCTCAATGTCGGCACGGCCGATAAGGCAGCCGCAGACCTTGCCTCCATCGAGCGCAGTCAAGCGCAGCTCGCGAACGCGCTCCAGGCTACGACCGCGCGTCTGGCGCAAGCGAGAGAATCCGCGGCGAAGCTTCGCGCCCAGCTGCAAACGACTTCCTCAGGGAGGCTCGCGTCGACGACGGGTACTGCAACGCCCCCGCAGTCCAAGCCCGCAGGAGCCAGTCGCATTATCGAAGATAATCCGATGCTGCAAAATCTCCAAGCCGCCGCCCGCTATGCCCAGTTGGTGATCACATACGGTCCGCTGTATCGTTTGCTTGGCCTTTCGCCCGTTCAGATTAAGAAATTTGAGGAGAACCTTGTTCTGCGTGAACAGCAGCAAGCTGATCTGTTCGCCACCATTACGAATCAGGGTCTGCCTTTAAACGACGATCCCGTTTTTCAAACATTGATGGAGCGTGTGAACAAAGAGTATCAGGCCGCGCAGTACAACGTGCTTGGAGAAGCAGGAGCCAAAAAGCTAGAGGACTACGATCGCCTCGCTTACGTGCGTGAAACCGTCAGCGGCATGGCCGGCGCTGCCGCGATGGCTGGCACTCCGCTCGACACCCAACAGGCGGAACTGCTCACGCGCACGCTTGCACAGGCGAGCCGGAATTACCCAAAGAGCGATGCGCTCAATCCGTCGACCATCGATTGGCGCGTTGTCCACGATCAGGCGAAGGCATTCCTGACATCCTCGCAACTCACCTTCATTGAAACCACTGAAGCACAAGGTCCGCGCGGCAGCGGTGGCCGCTTTTTACCCGTGCTGAACGGAGCGATCGACGCGGCGGCACATGCTGAGTCCGCGGCCGCCTCCAACCAGCCACGCTGATTTTCCCCCAACCAGAACGGGTCTGCTACCTCTGGCTCAGGTCACGACGGCTGATCCTTTTATGAGAGCGACAGCCCGTCTGCGATTAGCAGACCCATCCTCTATTCCGGAGGCGATTAGCCGAAGGGGTCTTCACGGATTCGGCCATTGCCGAATCCCATTAGCGGTTCCTTCCTCCGTGGGTTCGTAAAGAAAGCTGATCTCCTTCCATCCTTCACCACTCCGCGCCCGCGTCCTTCACCATCTGTTGCAGCATCTCAAACCGCACTTCGCCGTAATTGAGTGCATAACGCAGCTGCCCGTCGCGAAACACCCAGGTCGTCGGTATCCACGAAATCGGTATCTCCAAAAACTTCTCGAGCCGCTCGCCACCTTTACTCGATGAATTCGGATGCGTGAGTGCCGTGAAATTTTTTTGCGTCCCCAGTCCCGCCGCCGCCAGCTTGGGCGCACCCTCCTGGCCGCGATTCCAGACGTTGATGAACACGATTTTCACCGAGGGATTTTCCACTACAAACTTCGCCCATCCGTCCGGCCGCATCTCCGCCTTGCAGTTTCCACACCACGGCGCCCACAAATGCACCACCGTGACCTGTGGCCCCGCCACGATCGCGGAAACTTCTTTCTCCAACGCCATGCCTGCATCGTCCGCTTTCGCCGAGGCCACTCCGGCGAGCGCGGAGAAAATCGTCAGGGTCAGTGCGAGAAAGAGAGGTCTCATGATTTTTTGCCGCCCTTCGGGCGCCACAGCAGCAGCCAAAGCGCGATCACCAACAATGCAAATGGCCAGTACGGCTGGATTCGCCAAATATGATCCTGCCACGCACTCCCGATCAAACGCATCACTCCGGCAAGCGCGATGAACGACGCCGGCCACAACGGCCATAACACGCGCCTCCGAAAAAAGATCAGCGACAGCAACGTGATCAGCAAGAATCCGCCCGCGAGACAGCAGAGAAACAGTGCCTGTCCCGATCCGGTGCCAGTGCCCAGTCCGTAGAATCGTTGCAACCAAAAGCCCGATCCGACGCCGAGGAGAATTCCACCCGGTACCAGTAAACCGGCTACACGGCCGGCCACCGCCCACACCGTGAACCCGAATCCAAGCAATGGCAGAATCAACTGCTCTGTGCGCAACGGCACATACCGATTGAGAATCGCGAGGAGAGCTATCACCAACAAAACGATTCCCCACACCCGTCGTTTGCCGAGTCCTTTTGCCGCACCAGCGAATGATTCACTCATGCCTCGACCGTGTTGAGTCCTTCCGCGAATGCGATGCGTTAAAACGCACGTAGCGTGCAGGCGTCCCTGCCTGCCGATCTCCGACCTTCGAACTACGAACTACGGCCTCCGATCACAGCAGGCACGGAGGCCTGCCGCTACCTACGGAATTAATTCCGTAAAATTACGATTCAAACGCGGATCACTTTCGTGATTGCACGCGCGAGGCGCGGCGTTGTTCTCGGCTTTTTTCCCCGCATGTCTGTCGTCGCTTCGCCGGTTCAACCCAATCCTGAACACGTTCTCCTCCTCGCCGCGGAGCTGAAGATAAAAGTCTTTCAGGTCGCCGCGACCGCTCAACTTTTCGCCGAAGGCGCGACCGTGCCTTTCATCGCTCGCTACCGGAAAGAGGTCACCGGCGAACTCGACGAGGTTCAGGTCCTCGCCATCCGCGATCGTCTCGAGCAGCTGCGTGCAATGGATGAACGCCGTGCCGCGATTCTCGCTTCGCTGAAAGAACGCAACCTCCTCACGCCCGCACTCGAAAAATCCATCAACGCAGCCGACACGCTCACCGCGCTCGAAGATATTTACCTGCCGTTCCGTCCGAAGAAACGCACCCGCGCCACGATCGCGAAAGAGAAGGGCCTCGAGCCGCTCGCCGATCTCATCTTTGCGCAAGATCCACTCACAAACCCAACCGCCGAGGCCCAGGCGTACTTGGGCCGTGAGTACGTTGCGGATGACGGAAAGAATCTCACTTCGAAAATCGCAACGATCGAAGAGGCCCTCGCCGGCGCCCGCGACATCATCGCCGAGCGCGTAAGCGACGACAAAGACGCCCGCGCCCGCCTCCGCGCGTGTTATCAGCGCGACGCCATCGTCTCCTCGAAAGTTCTCATCGGCAAAGACACGTCCGTCGAAGCGTCAAAGTTCAAAGACTATTTCGAGTGGAGCGAGCCACTCGCCAAAGCACCGTCTCACCGCATCCTCGCGATGCGCCGCGGCGAGAAAGAAACGTTTTTGATGATGCGCATCACGCTGCCCGACGAAGCTACCGCGCCCGCCGAGGTCGAGCCACTGTTCGTGAAGGGGGGGCGCGTTGTCCCTAGCGCGCCGTCGCCCGCGACATCCGCTCACAATCCCGGCGGGTTAGGGATAACCCGCCCTACCTCTTGCTCCGACCACGTCCGTCTCGCCGTTCAAGACGCCTGCAAACGCCTTCTTTGTCCCGCGATGGAAACCGAGATGCGCCTCGAATCCAAAAAGCGCGCTGACGAAGCAGGCATCAAAGTCTTCGCCGATAATCTCCGCGAACTCCTCCTCGCCCCTCCGCTCGGCCAGAAAGCCGTGATGGCGATCGACCCTGGAATTCGCACGGGTTGCAAAACCGTTCTCCTCGATCGCCAGGGTAAACTGCTGCACAACGACGTCGTCTTCCCCGATCGCATGGAGGCGGAAGCGAAGGAAAAACTCACCGGCTTCGTGAAGTTTTTTAACGTCGAGGCGATCGCCATCGGCAACGGCACCGGTGGACGCGAGACCGAGGCTTTCGTTCGCAAAATCGGACTGCCACCCACGATTCAAATCGTAATGGTCAACGAATCCGGCGCCTCCATTTATTCGGCCAGCGAGGTCGCCCGCGAAGAATTTCCGGATCACGATCTCACCGTTCGCGGCGCCGTGTCCATCGGTCGCCGCTTGATGGATCCGCTCGCTGAACTCGTGAAGCTCGACCCGAAAAGCATCGGCGTCGGCCAGTATCAACACGACGTTGACCAGTCTGCGCTCAAGCGTTCGCTCGACGACACGGTCGTTAGCTCCGTCAACGGCGTCGGCGTCGAACTCAACACCGCCTCGAAGCAACTGCTCAGTTACGTGTCGGGGCTCAACTCCACGACCGCCGCCGCGATTATCGCGCGGCGCAACGAAAAGGGCGCATTCAAATCACGTGCCGAATTAAAAGACGTGCCACGTCTCGGCCCGAAAGCCTTCGAGCAAGCCGCTGGTTTTCTCCGCATTCGCGACGCCGCGCATCCGCTCGACGCGAGCGCCGTGCATCCCGAACGTTACGCGCTCGTTGAAAAAATGGCGGCTGATCTCGGCGCAACCGTCCCCGATCTCGTGCGCGATTCCAAACTGCGCGCGAAGATCAAACTGGAAACGTACGTTACCACCGACGTCGGTCTGCCCACGCTCACCGACATCATGGCCGAGCTCGCGAAACCCGGTCGTGATCCACGCGAGAAATTCGAAGCATTTAGTTTTTCGGAAGGCGTCAACCAGCCCTCCGATTTGAAACCCGGCATGAAGCTTCCTGGTATTGTTACAAATGTGACAGCGTTCGGCGCCTTCGTCGACGTAGGTGTGCATCAAGACGGACTCGTGCACGTGAGTCAGCTTGCGGACAGTTTCGTGAAAGAGCCCGCCTCTGTCGTGAAGCCCGGGCAAAAGGTCATGGTCACCGTGACCGAAGTGGATCTGCCGCGAAACCGCATCGCTCTCTCGATGCGCAGCAAGCCAGAGCTCGGGCCGAAATCTCCTATCGGCGGATCGGGTGGTGCGCGGACCCCAGGCAATGCACCACGCTCGGGTGCGCCGGCCGCGGCACCACGAACCCCACCGCCTGTAAACAACGACTGGTTCAGCGCCGCGCTGAAGAAAAAACATTGAGGAGCGGAACGGAATCAGTTCCTGGCGTTGCGCTCAGCTCTAAGCCCTTAGCTCTAAGCTCTAAGCTGCGTTGCCGCAGCTCCCCCTCACTCTCGCCAATCACTGCTATTGTCGGCGATCGCCGATGAACGTTCCCCTCTGAAATCCGTGCTAATCTGCGCGATCCATGGTTTCCGAAATAAATTAGTCCGATAGCGGCCGTTTTGGAATTATTTGCCAACCAGTCGGCGGAATCCGGGTCCAAAGAGCATGGACCTTGTTACCCTCACGATCGCGACCGACAAAATCGAATTTCGCTGCAACTCTGAGCTGACCGAGGCCGAACGGACCTCCGCCGTGGAAAAATTCACGCGGCTCGCACAGGAATACTCCGAGATCGTACGCATCTACATCGACGTCGAAAGAGAGGAGGCGCATTCCGACAACCCCGCTTCATTTGTTGCCAAAGGACAGATCGAAGTCGGCGGGCCTGATTTGCTGGCGAGCGTTGCCAATGGTGACGCGTTGAAGTGCATCGAATTTTTGCTCGAGAACTTCGATCGCCAATTGCGCCGTCGCACGCACCGGCGCGCCCGGATCTCTCTGCGCGCACCCAAGACCCCGCCGCCGTCACACGGCTGACCCGCTCCCAAGTAGGGCTCGGTCTCAGAGCCGCTCCTCCTTTTTTCCTTCCGGTGCCCCGCCGCCGCTCGCCTCGTCGCATCACCGATACGGCTGATGCAGCTCCACCGGCTTCACTTTCTCTTTCGCGCGCAATTTCAAATTCAACATTTCCACGCCGAACGCGAAGGCCATCGAGAAATAGATATATCCTTTCGGAATATGCTGTCCGAGGCTTTCCCCAACGAGCGTGACGCCGATTAAAATCAGAAAACTCAACGCGAGCATTTTCAACGTAGGATGCCGGTTCACAAAATCGCCGATTGCGCCCGCAAATACGAGCATCACGGCGAGCGCCAGGATGACCGCGGCGATCATCACGCCCACTTTGTTCGCCATGCCGATCGCCGTGATCACCGAGTCGAGGGAGAACACAATATCGAGCAGCAGTATTTGCACGATCACTGACACAAACGAAATCCGCCCTTTCGATCCGGTTGCGTGACCTTCTTCGCCCTCCAGTTTTTCGTGCACCTCGACGACACTTTTGCCGATGAGGAAAAGTCCACCGACGAGCAGGATTAAATCGCGCCCCGACACTCCGTGATCGAGTATTGGCAGCGTAAACAACGGCCGCGTCATTCCCATCAGCCAGGTCAAACTCAGCAGCAGTAACACCCGCGTAACCAGGGCAAGCGAGAGACCGAGCTGTCGCGCTTTTTTCTGCTGATCGACCGGCAGTTTTCCTGCGAGGATCGAAATGAAAATAATATTATCGATGCCCAACACGATCTCGAGGCCGGTGAGCGTAAGGAGCGAAATCCAAATTTGCGGATCGGTAAGCCATTCAGTCATGAGCCATGAGAAAGGTGAGCGACCGCACATCGGTCAACGCCAGTGCGCTGGAATTTGCGGCGTAGTTTCGACCGATGTAGTCCACCGCCACGAAACGTTCCGGTAGAATCGAATGGAAGGACGACCTCCCGTGTCGTCCGTGCCGAGGCGGTTCACACGGAGGCGGACCCTCCGCAGTAATGCGAGTCTCTCCCACGATCGGTAACAGACGATTCGAACCAAGACCCGAACCACTCACGCCTACACCCCCACCCACGCCAACCCGGCTCTCAGCCAAAGCGGAGTGAGCGCCACCGCCACAGCTGTGGTGCCCAGGACGATCTGCACTGCCGTCAGCGGTCGACCGCCGTAGTGTTGCGCGAGGATGATCGGAAAAACGGCGGCGGGCATCGCACCCTGTACGAGGATCACTCGCTTCAATTCGATCGAGCACGGCAGCCATCGCGCGAGCGCGAGGAAGAGCACCGGAAAAATTCCCAGTCGAAGCAGGATCGCACCGAGCGATACTCGCGGATTAAACAACGCCTTCGGCTCGCCGATGTGATTGGCCAAATTGATTCCCGTCATCAGCAACCCGAGCGGCACGGCGCATACCGCGAGCGAGTGCACCAAATCCATCAACCACTTGGGCAGCGCCGGACCGAATCCTCCGAGATTAACCACGACCGCTAAAATAAGCGTGAGCATGACTGGGCTCAGCAATCGACGGCCACTTTCTCGCAAGGAAGATCCGCTCAACACCAACACGCCCACCGTCCAAATCGCCATCTCCACGCCGATGTTGTGCACGAGAAGCACGCCGCGACTTTCCGGCCCAAACATCGCGGTCATGATCGGTAGCGGCAAATAACTGTAGTTGGCCAAACCGACGGATAACGCGAACGTTCTCAGCCCCGTTCCCGTTGCCAAACCGATCAGCTTGCCGACTTGAAACGCCGCCATGATCGTTAGCGCGCTGGTACCAAAACCCACGAGCGGCGGCATAACCAGATTGCTCGATTCGCGTAGTGCCGCATTGGAGACGATCGACTCAAAGATGAGGCACGGCATGCAAACGTTGATCACCAAGCGAATCAGGCTGGCCTCCGCCGCACCTTCAACCCAGTGAATCCGCCGAAGCACGACGCCGATCGCGATCATCGCAAACACCGGAAGGATCAGCAGCAGAAGTTGCCAATAGGAGAGCATGTGGAAAGTCGGCGACGAAAGACAGATGACGCCTCCTCAATTCCGCGAGCATTTCCTTAGACCTTGTCCTGAGATCGCTCGAACCGGTGACTCCGTCGCGTAGCCGCGCTGGTTACAGCGCGGTCTGGGATCTGTGGCGCGGTAAACGCGCAACCTGCAAGAAAACACGCACCGACTACGGTGCGGTTCCCGCCGCTGCCATCGCCTGCCCCGCCAGCCAGCCCGTCGTCCACGCTGATTGAAAATTAAATCCTCCGGTGACGCCGTCCACGTCGAGGACTTCGCCAGCGAAATGCAGTCCGGGGCACACGCGACTTTCCATCGTTCGAAAATCCACTTCGTTCAGCCGCACGCCACCACACGTCACGAACTCTTCCTTGAAAAGACTCTTCCCCACCACCTTGAATTCGGCGCCGGTAATCTGCGTCGCCAGTGCACCGAGCGCCGCGTTGCCCACTTGCGCCCACGGTGTGGTGGGCGCGATCCCAGACGATGTGACCAGTCGCTCCCACAATCGCTGCGGCATATCCACCGGACTCCAGGTGGCGATTTGCTTCCGCGGATTTTTTTCGCGCACCGCAGTCAACTCACGCACCAGCGAATCACGCGTGTGCGCGCCCGCGAAGTTCACGACCACGGGAAACTCGTAATTCACTTTCGCCAGCTCACGCGCGCCCCACGCCGACAACTTCAAAATCGCCGGTCCGCTCAAGCCCCAGTGCGTGATCAAAAGTGGCCCGCTCTCCCGCAGTTTCGTCCCCGCCACCGCTGCCGTGGCGTTTTCCACGGATACACCCGACAGTCCTTCCAACCGTTTGTCGTCGATGTGAAACGTGAACAGCGACGGCACCGGCGGCTCGATGGAGTGCCCGAGCTTTTGCGCAATCGTGAGCCCCGCGGATGATTTATTTCCGCCCGTCGCGATCAGCAAATGCTCGCAACGCAAATTCGAATCATCCGTCAGCGTCAGCCAAAACGCCGATCCTTCACCGGCCGGGCTGCGCTCCACCGTCCGTACGCCCAGGCTTGTCACGATCTTCACTCCCGCCTGCTCCGCCGCGCGCGTGAGGCATTCGACAATCGTCGCCGAATCATCGGTGATCGGAAACATCCGACCATCGGCTTCCGTTTTCAATTCAACGCCGCGCTCAGCAAACCACGCCACCGTGTCGCGCGGTTGAAACCGGCTGAATGCGCCGAGCAACTCACGTCCGCCGCGCGGATACCGCTTCACCAATTCGCGCGGCTCGAAACAGGCGTGCGTGACATTGCACCGCCCGCCACCTGACACGCGCACTTTCGCCAGCGGATGAGCCGTGGCTTCAAGCAGCGTGACGGCTCCATTCGCGCCCAACTTTTCCGCGCAAGCTATGGCCGCGAAAAATCCCGCTGCTCCTCCACCCACCACTATGACACGTGTTTCACCCACCATCCGGTCACAGTGCTAATCTCGCTCGCCGAGTCGAAACCCAAAAGGCGTCGGCGAAATTCATTGCGAGTCGGCACGCCAACAAAAAGCCGCCGTGATATCGCACGGCGGCCGAATAATTTAAAATTCGAAACTAAAACTTACTTACCATCTCCACCAGGTCCACCCGGACCACCACCGCGTTTGCCTCCTGGCGGACGATCGGGGGGCAAGGTGTCGAAAATCGTTTGCTGCTCAGGCGTCAGCACGGCTCGGACTTCCTGCCGCATCGCTTGCATGGCTGCGCGTCGTTTCGCACGAAGATCCTCTTTGTCTGCCGTCGCGTCCCGTGCCGCCCGCGCATCTGCTTCCGCCTTGTCCCAGATCGCATAGATCTTCGTTTTCTGCTCAGCCGTGAGTTTCACTTTCTCATCGAGCTGCTTCATCCGATGTTCACGCATTTCCTGCATTCGTGGACGAGCATGTTCCCCATCGGGAGGAGGTGGTGGCGCGGTTTCGTCTGCGCCGCGGACATAACCAACAGATGCCACGAGCGGCATCGCCAATAGAAAAATTATTTTGGTGGATGTTTTCATGATTCCCCGTCCAAGACGTGACATTACGAAACAGGTTACGCTCCGTTCGCAGAAGCTTGCCGCCTCCTCGCTTCAACTCCAGCGTCCCCGCGCATGATCGAAGTCACCGGCCTCACCAAGCGCTATGGCGTTTTCACCGCTGTGCACGATCTTTCGTTTACCGTTCAACCTGGTGAGGTCCTCGGACTCGTCGGTCCAAACGGCGCGGGAAAAACCACGACGTTGCGCAGCATCGCCGGAATTATTCCACCGAGTGCGGGATCCGTTCGCGTCGCAGGACACGACCTCGCCAAGGATCCCGTGGCAGCCAAACGCGCGCTCGCGTTTTTTCCGGATGAGCCGCGACTTTTTGATTACCTCACGGTTCGCCAGCATCTCGCATTTGTCGCCCGCATCTACGGCGTCGCCGATCATTCTGCACTCGCGCAATCGTTATTGGAAGAACTCGAAATTGCCGACAAGGCCGACGAACTGCCCGGCGCACTCTCGCGCGGCATGAAACAGAAACTCGCGATCGCGTGCGGCCTGCTTCACGGACCTTCGGTGATGTTTTTCGACGAGCCGCTCACCGGACTCGATCCACTGGGAATCCGGCGGATGAAAAACTCGATCTTGAAACGCGCCCAGGCCGGCGCCGCGATTGTTTTGAGCTCCCATTTATTGCATCTCCTCGAGGAGGTTTGCTCACATGTGTTGATTCTGAAAAAGGGCGAGAAGATCGCTGACGGCACGATCGCGGATGTCGCGGCGCGCTTCAGCAACGGCGAGCCGGATGTGAGTCTCGAAGAAATTTTCATCCGCGCAACGGGTGGTACGGAAGATTAATTCACGATGCTCGGCGCTTTGCTTTATCTGCGACTCACGTCGCTGAAAAACGTTCTCTTCTCGCGCGCCCGCCGGCTGCGTCAGCCCAAGTATCTGGTCGGCGCCATCGTCGGCGCGGCGTATTTCTATTTCGTTATTTTCAACGGCATGGGTCGGACCCAACGCCGTTCGCACGCACCGGCGATGATCACGCCGGATCAATTCATGCCCGCCGACTCCGCCGCACTGATGATGGCGCTTGGTGCGCTCGCGCTGCTCGTGGTGATCGTCTTCATGTGGGTTCTTCCCTCGCAAACCCCCGGACTATCCTTCTCGCCCGCTGAAACCGCGTTTCTCTTTCCCGCACCGATTCCGCGAAGGGCGCTGATTCATTTCAAGCTGCTCAGCAATCAGCTATCCGTCCTGCTCCAATCGCTTTTCTTCTCGCTGATTTTTAATGCACGGAGCCTCTCCGGCGGACGCGGCGCACAAATCGTGATCGGCTGGTGGTTGATCCTCACGCTCGTGAGCCTTCACTACATGGGCTCTTCGCTCACCATCGCCCGGCTCTTCGAACGCGGTGTCAGCGCGGTGCGCCGCCGCTTGATGTTTCTGGCCGGAATCGTGGTCGTCGTAGGCGTAACCTTATTTTGGATAAGGCGCGATCTTCGAGTCCCCACCGAGAACGATCTGGCCGGCGTCGAGCCCCTCGTGCGCTGGCTTCTCATGACTTTGGATGCAGGCCTGCTCCATTGGTTATTGCTGCCATTCAAATGGATCCTCGGTCCGTTTTTCGCGAGTGGCTTGCGGGAGTTCGCCTATGCCTTGGGACCAGCGGCCGCGTTGCTGTTGGTGCATTATTTTTGGGTGTTGAACATGGAAGTTTCCTTCGAGGAAGCCTCGCTCGCCCAGGCCGAAAAACGCGCGATCCGTCGCGCGAACCTGCGCACGGGCAATTATCGTTTTGGCCAAAGCGCGCCCAAAGCACGACGCGCCCCTTTCGCGCTCGCCGACACCGGCCGGCCCGAAATCGCCTTCCTCTGGAAAAATCTGCTTTCAACTCGCGCGTTTTTTAATGCCCGCGTCTGGCTCATTTGCGCGAGCGTGATCGTAGTGGGCAGCCGTTTCATCAGCCGCCTCAGTCCTATCCAACAGAACATGGTGTCCGGCTTGGGCGTCGCGATCATCGTCCTCGGTCTTTACGTGGTTGTTTTTGGGCCTTTGATCGCGCGCCTCGATCTGCGCAGCGACCTCACTCATGCAGATATTCTTAAAACGTATCCGATCCCCGGATGGAGCCTCGTGCTCGGTGAGCTGCTCGCACCGATCGCCATTCTCACGGGCATAATCTGGCTGACGCTCCTCGCCGGCGTGTGCGCAATCCAGCCGACCCAAGCGCTTCCCCCGTGGCTGGACCCTGAATTGCGCGCTACTTACGCCGGCTGTTTCGCCGTACTCACCCCCGTGTTGGTCGCACTCCAACTGCTCGTTCCAAACGCGGCGTCGATCGTGTTCCCCGCGTGGTTCCAAGCCACGCGTACGATCGGCGGCGGAATCGACTTGATGGGACAGCGGCTGATCTTCGTTTTTGGCCAAGTCCTGGTCATTTTTATCGCGCTGATTCCAGCCGTGGTCACCGCCGCTTTGCTCATCTTTATCACGCAATGGATCATCGGTCCCGCGCTCGCCGTCATTCTCGCCACCGCCGTCGTGTTGGTGGTGATGGCAGCAGAGGTCTGGTGCGCGCTGTGGTGGCTCGGCGGCCGATTCGAACACTTTGATCTTTCGAACGAGCAGCGCCCATGACCCTCGGTGAACTCACGTTGATTGCCGCCGATGTCGTCGGAGCGACCCAACGAAAACTCCCGCCGGAAATTCGCGAGCTAGCCAAAAACGTCCCTGTCCATTACGAAGCGACGCCAGCCAAGGATGTACTGGCGGACGGTTTTCCCGACGACATCCTCGGCCTTTTCACCGGCAGTCCTCACGGAACGGAGTTTGAACCTGCGAATCCAGAACTTCCACAGATCCTCCTCTATCTGGACAACGTGTGGGACTTGGCCGAAGAAGACGTCCACGCGTTTCGAGAAGAAATCAGGGTCACTTATCTTCACGAGCTTGGTCATTTTCTCGGTTGGGACGAAGACGAGTTGACCGCGCGTGGTCTCGATTAAGTGCGTCACGCCCGAGTTCGCCGAGGTGGATGGCGGAACTTTGCACCACGATTTTTGTCCGCCGAATCCCCGGGCGCACTCCGCGCTTTCCAAGTTCACGCGAGCGTGCTTAGTTCTGAGCGCAAAACCGTTTCGACCTGTATGAAAAAAATCGTCCTGCTGTCCTTCCTCGCGCTGTTCGGCGCTCTCTCCTCGCGCGCAGCCAACGCGGTCTTGACCCGCCCTGAGTTGGTGAAGCGGATCGAAACGTGTGAGGCGATCCTCCGGGAATTCATGGCTGATCCGGCGACCGCGATCCCCGCGAATATTCTGCAACAAGCACGCGCCATCGTGATCGTGAATCAGTTCAAAGCAGGATTTTTTGTCGGGATCAAAGATGGTTACGGTGTGATTGTGGTGAAGCAGGCCAACGGCCATTGGAGCCTTCCGGTGTTACTCTCGGCCGGTGAAGCCAGCATCGGTTTTCAAGTCGGCGCCAAGGCCGTTGAGACGATCATGGTCATAACTAACGACGAAACTCCCCGCCTCCTTTTCAATCAGCGCTTCAACGCCGGGGTCGATGCCAAGGCCGTCGCCGGTCCCAAGGTCGCCGAGAGCGAACGCGACAATCATCCCATCATCGACGCGCCCGTGCTGATCTACACGAAATCCCGCGGCCTTTTTGCCGGCGCCACGGTCAAGACGGGCTACATCGCTCGTAACGACGAAGCCAACTTCATCCTCTACAACACGCAGTACACGCTGCCGGAACTCCTCTACAGCGACTGGGTGAAACCGGTCCCCGAAGTCAGCTATCTGATGGATTACGTGCAAAAAATTGCACCCTGAATAATTCGGTCAGCGCTGATCGACAGCCAGTCCAAGGGTTTTCTGCCGAAGCCTTGTCGAGCGCACACTCCGTTCCTCTATGAACGCGATTCTCGGTGACGGCGGTTTTCATCACGTGTGCGTGAAGACCCGCGACTGGGAAGCCACCCGGCGGTTCTATTGCGAGACGCTTGGCTTCACCGAGAAGATTGCCTGGCGCGCCGCTCCCGAGCGCGCCGCGATGTACGATTCGGGCGACGGCAACTACCTCGAGGTGTTCGAAGATCTGGCCTATCAATCCGCACCAAACGGTGCCGTATTGCACTTCGCGTTGCGCACCACGCGACTCGACGAAGTCGCAGCGCGAGTTCGGTTGGCGGGAATGAAAATTACCGTGGAGCCCAAGGACGTCACCATTCCCAACACTGCAGTGGGTTCCACCGCCGTCGCCGGGCCAGTGCCGATTCGCATTTTTTTCTGCCAGGGCCCGAATGGCGAAATCATCGAATTCTTCCAGAATTCCCGGACCTGAATCGATCAGTTAAGGTAGAGAAGCCAGTCCGGTCCGGGCCCTGTGACGCCCTCGCCCCGGTGCCGTGTTACGCTCTGAGTTCCCGCAACCACGCGACTAACTCCGCCAACACCGCGTCCGCGACGATTGTCTGCGTATCAACGCGCGAGCAGCCCGGACATTCGATTCGCCCATAAACCAGCGTGAACTTTCCTCGCATTCCGCGCTTCGCCAGTGCCCACCACGCGTACGGATCAGCTACTCCATTTTCTGGTGACGGCTCCGCGTAGCCCGTCGTGGCGAGGCCAATATCAGCGTCGAACAAAGCGCACGCTCCTCGCGCCATCTGCTCCGCCACCTCCGCCGACACACAGTTCACCCGCTTCGCCGCTGCACGATCGACACCGAGATGTTTCACTTTCTGCGTAAGCGAGTACGCCGTAATCCCGCCGAGAAAAAAGTTCGAGGCGCCTGAGATCGCCCCCACCCGCGTCTGCACGTGCCCCGCGGTCAAACTCTCTGCGACGGCGAGCGTGAGTCGCGGCTCCGCCAGGAAAAGATCTTTAAGTTCGTGCGCCGCCGGAATTGTGCGATCCGCACGCTTCATCCGATTTCCAATCCCACCGGGCAATGATCGCTGCCCATCACTTCGGGTGAAATCCACGCACGCTTCAACGCCGGCCGTAGTTTCTCGCTCGCGACGAAGTAATCAACGCGCCACCCGATGTTTCGCGCACGGCAGTTCATCATCTGACTCCACCACGAATAGTGACCCGGTCCTTTTTCAAAT
>CBRAFL010000011.1:0-31839 GCA_967755055.1 uncultured bacterium | reverse complement strand
TTTTCCGTTCCAACAGCAACGCCAGAAATTGCAGCATCGGCGTGTTCGCCTCGTTGGGCTCCGCGAGCGGATCGGCCAGCGTCACGAAAAGGGATTCGGCGGTCAGCTTCAGCGTTCGTCCGGGATTTTCCTCCGCGCGCTTGGCTTTGTACCCGATCGTCCAACTGCAAAACACGAACGCCGGTTTCGCGTACGCCGCATTCTCCGAAGCCAGGATGTCATGACGTGCCACTTCGCCGTTCTCCTCGCGCACAAGATAAGACATCACACGGTCACCTTCGGCGAAGGCCCGGCCGGAAGCCCGGCAAATTTTGGCGAGCGGATGAAGAGTCAGTTCCATTGTGTCTTGTGTTTAGCCCGCGAAAAAATGAACGCTAGTCAAAATTCGCCCCCTCCATCGTCGCCGCACGACTCTCGTACCACGAATGACAAAGACGCCTGCGCTTCCGCGGAGTCACCCCACCCTTTCGCGACATCTGCCAGGATCGTGAGCCCACGTTTCCTATGAACGGCCGACTCATCGCGATTGGCGACATCCACGGGTGCCACAAAGAATTCGAGGATTTGATCGAGAAACTGAAGTTGGAGAAAAACGACCGCGTCATTCTCCTCGGCGACTTGGTCAACCGCGGACCGGACAGCGCCAAGGTGATCGCCCTCGCCCGCGAGCACGCGAAGTTTTCCCTCCTCGGCAATCACGAGCTTCGATTGCTGAACTATCGCAAGACCGGCGATCCCACGCACCTTAAGAAGAGCGATTACGATACCCTGAAACAGCTCAGCAGTCGCGACTGGGCTTACATGAACGCGATGCCGCTCACCTATCATGATCGCGAGCATGCCATCGTTTTGGTGCACGGCGGATTTCTTCCCGGACAACCCTGGCAACGCCAGCCGGCCCGTGTCGTTACGCGTATTCAAGTCATCGATAAAGAGGGCAATCCACGCAAACGCTCCGACGCACCCAACGCACCGCATTGGTCAGAATTATGGAGCGGGCCGCCCTTTGTCGTTTATGGCCACACGTCGCGCCCGGAAGTTTCGCGACTGAAATGGTCGCTCGGAATCGATACGGCGTGTGCGATGGGCGGCAATCTCACCGCGTGCATTCTCCCCGAGAAGAAAATCGTGCAGGTCAAAGCTCGCGAACGTTATTATCAGCCATAAGCGCGATCTGAGATCGGCCAGTACGTTGCGCGGCGAGCGCGCCACCTACGATCCAATCTTCTCGCTTCGTTCAAACAACAAATCGAATAACGTCGCGCGATGATTCCTTCCGCTCAGTCCCCTTCCGTTTCCGGGCTCGTCCTTCTCTGTGTTGATCTTCAGCCCGTTTTTCTGAAAGCAATCGCTCAGCACGAACTCCTTGAGCGTCGCTGCGCCTTCGCAATTCAGGCCGCCGTCGGAATTGGGCTCGATGTCGTCTTCTCCGAGCAGGTTCCGCAAAAACTCGGCGGTACCACACCTGAGCTGCTGCACTTCGTGACTGCGCCCGTGGTGTTTCCCAAAACCACCTTTTCAGCTCTGGCGGATTCCGCGATTCGCGAATCGCTCGTGTCCCGGGAAACCGAACACCTCGTGCTTTGCGGAATCGAAACCTCCGTGTGCGTTCATCAAACCGCGCTCGACGCACTGGCCATGGGACTGCAAGTCACGTTGCTCAGTGATTGCGTGGGCGCCCGGCGGTCCGATGACGCTCGCATGTGCCTGGATGCGCTTGTCCGCGCTGGCGTTCACGTGCTTCCCAGCGAAACCGTCTTCTACTCCCTGCTGCACGAAGTGACGCATCCGTTTTTCAAAGCGTACACCCAGCTGGTGAAAACGTATTCCTGACCTCGTAGGTGGCGCGCTTGCCGCGCCACGGCTCGGAAATGAGTGGCGCGGCGAGAGCGCCACCCACGAGACGGAATCCGCTCATTCCAATCGGAGACTTGTAGCCTTCGCTCTCGCCGCGCAGCGTAGCGCCCGGTTCTCATATCATCTCTCATGTCTGAAGAAATCGTCCTCTCCTGCGTTCGTGAACTCAAGGCGCTCGACGCGTCCGGCAATGGCCGCGCTTTCGCGAGCTTGCTCGTTCTGAAAAAACTCACCTCCAAGACGGCCTCGAACGGCAACGCGTTTTTCAGCATCGAACTCGGCGATCGCACGGGCTCGTTCAGTTGCACGGTATTCGGCGACAGCCCGATTTTCGAAACCCTCAAAGCATCGGGAGAAGGTTCGGTCGTGCGTGTCGAAGGCAAAATCGATTTTTACCAAGGCCGGCTCTCGCCGAAACTGTTAAAAGCCTCCATCCTTTCCGAATCCGAACTCGGCGCGCCTGGGCTCTTGGAGAATCTCGTCGAGACCGCGCCCGAAAACGCCGACGCACTCTGGACAGAATTCAACGGGTTCATCGACGGAATCGCCCATATCGATTTGCGCGCGACGGTCCGCGCAGTGTTTGACGACATTGGTGATGCGTTTCGCTGGGCGCCCGCTGCGGTCTCGATGCACCACGCGTATCGCCACGGCTTGCTCGAGCACACCACTCACATGGCACGGGCGTGCAAAGCCCTGCTTCCGCTCTATCCCGAAGTCGACGCCGATCTGGCGATGGCCGGCATCCTCCTTCATGATACGGGCAAGACGATCGAGTACGAGGGAACGCTCGCGACGAAACGCAGCCGACGCGGAATTTTGCAGGGTCACGTGGTCCTTGGTTATCAACTCGCGCGCAAGGCCGGGATGAAAGCGAAGCTCTCGTCTGAACTCCTGGAGCGGCTGGAGCACGTCATTCTATCCCATCAAGGTGAGCCTGAATGGGGAGCGGCCGTCTACGCCGCCAGTCCGGAAGCGGTGTTCGTTTCGATGATAGATCATCTCGACGCGAAAATGGGCATGGTGCAGCGAGCGCTCCGCCAAGCCTCCGAAGGCGACGAATTTTCCGAGCGGCTCCCGGGTTTGAGTTCTCCGCTGCTGACGAAGAAATTGTCGTCGTCGCCGTCGCCGGTTTAAAACTCATCGCTGAAGCGGCAGGTCGGAGACCTTGCTCTACCTCAATCCCACACCTCACTGCAGGTGCTGAATGATCGAGACGATCGGAAGAAACAGTGCGATCACGATCGTGCCGACCAGCAGCGCGAGGAAAACAATCATGAACGGTTCGATGATCGAGGTGAGACTATTCACCGCGTTGTCCACTTCCTCGTCATAGGTGTCGGCGATCCGGGCGAGCATCTCCGGCAGTGCGCCAGTCTCTTCACCGACTTCGATCATGCTCGTCACCATGCCGGGGAAAATCGCCGTGGCTTCCAACGGACCGGCTACACCGTCACCTTCCTTCACTCGATCGTGAACGCGTTCGATCGCGCCCGCCACGTGCACATTTCCACTCGTGTCGCGCGTGATCAGGAGCGCTTGCAAAATTGGCACTCCGCTCGCGAGCAAGGTGCCAAACGTCCTCGTGAACCGCGCAATCGCCGCCTTCAAAAATAGATCTCCGACCACCGGTGATTTGATCAACAGCCAGTCCATCATCCGACCGCCCGTCACTGTTTTCCGGCCCGCGATGAAGAGCGCATACGCGGCCGCCGAAATGATCAGCGTCATCGCGATATTGTGCTGCACAAAATAACTCACGCTCATCACGAATCGTGTCAGCGCTGGGAGCGGCTGCCCTTTCAGCAAGCCGGAAAAGATCTGCTCGAACTTGGGAACGACGACCACCATCAGCGCCGCAACAATACCCACGGCAAGCAGCACCACGATCACCGGATAGGTCATAGCCGCCTTGATCTTTCCCTTGATCCGCTCCGTCTTCTCCATGAATAGCGCCAGTCGCTCCAACACCGTCTCGAGCACCCCTCCCGCCTCACCGGCCTTCACCATGTTGACGTAGAGCCGGTCAAAGATTTTCGGATGCTGCATTAAGCCCTCGGAGAAATTTCCGCCGGAGCGGATCGTTTCCACGAAATCCTCAAGCACAGCGCGAAACGCCGGACTCTTTTCCTGGCGCGCTAGCACTTCCAGGCAGCGCAACAGCGGCATCCGCGCTTTCACCAACGTCGCGAGTTGCCGCGTGAAAAGAGTGAGACTTTTCTTACTCATCACCCGCCCGACGTTGAAAGATCGCTTCGCGCCTCCGCCAACTTTGGCTCCGTTCTTTTTGTGATCAGCAGGGCGCGCCACCGGCGCAGCGGATCTTCCCGACGATGCGACCACTCGCGTGCCCTTCGCCGTTTTTACCGCGACGACCGGCATCATCAGCGCGAGCGACATCGGCGCCAGCCCTCGGGATTTCAAGTCCGTGGTGGCCTGCTCAGCAGTCGTGCTCTCAAGCGTGCCGTTTCGTTCGCGACCAGAGGCGGCATCGATCGCCGTATAGGTGAAGGTCGGCATGGCATGTTTTGTAACCGCACGCGTTCGCGTGCGGGCGGGAGACCGCACCACCGCCCACACATCTCCACCAATCCTTTGCTGACGCGTTTTTACGTATACTTCAGGACCTCGTCGACCGTGGTCGCTCCATCAAAAACCGCTCGAATTCCACTCGCGCGCAATGTCTGCATCCCCTGCTCGATCGCTTTCCGGCGAACGAGTAAGGTCGGTGCTCGGGACACCACTAATTCCCGCACAGGCTCCGTCATTCGCAGCCACTCATAAATTCCCGTTCGACCGCGATAGCCCGTCTGGTTGCACTGCGTACAGCCGGGTCCGTGAAACGAATTTCGATTCGCCACCTCGGCTTCGCTCACTCCGAGTTTCTCGAGCCCAGACGCCGTTGGCTCGACCTCGCGCCGACACTGTCGACAAATCCGTCGCACCAATCGTTGCGCCAACACCGCCTCGAGTGTCGACGCGATCAAGAACGGCTCGATGCCCATGTCGGTGAGCCGCGTCACCGCGCCCGCCGCATCATTCGTGTGCAACGTCGAAAGCACCAGATGCCCCGTGAGCGAAGCCTGAACCGAAATCTGCGCCGTCTCCAAATCGCGAATCTCTCCGACCATGATGACGTCCGGATCCTGCCGCAAAAATGACCGGAGCGTTGCTGAGAAGGTTAACCCCACGACAGGATTCACCGGCACCTGCACAACTCCCTCGATCTCGTATTCCACTGGATCTTCCGCTGTGAGCAGTTTGAGATCGGGCGTGTTGATCAACCGCAACGCGCTGTAGAGCGTCGTCGTTTTTCCGCAGCCAGTCGGGCCGGTGACAATAAAAATTCCATTAGGCCGGCGAACGATTTCCCGCACGCCTTCGACAATTTCCTCCGACATTCCCAACTCCGAAATATTAAGTTGAACCGCGGATTGATCGAGCACGCGCAGCACCACGCTTTCGCCAAACTGCGTCGGCAAGGTTGACACGCGCAGATCGACCGCGCGTCCAGAGATCGTTAGTTTCATCCGCCCGTCCTGCGGCACACGTCGCTCGGCGATGTTTAAATTCGCCAGAACTTTGATTCGCGAAGTGATCGGCAGCGCGAGAGTTTTGGGTGGCGGCGACATCTCATACAGCGCGCCGTCGATTCGGTAACGCACTTTGAACTCGTGCTCGAATGGTTCGAAATGGATGTCGCTCGCCTGATCGCGAATCGCCTGTCCCAGCATGAGATTAACGAGCCGGATCACCGGCTTCTGCCCAGCCATCGACTCGAGATCGTCGACCGAGAGACTGTCCTCAGGATTCAGGAGATCGCTGGGACTGCCAAGCTCCCGCAGCACTTCGTCCAGACTGGCGTCGTCTTCGCCGTAGTATTTTCCGATTAACGCCTCGATCCGCTTAGGCTCGCTCACGAGCACGTGGACATCGCGCCCAAGCACGAAAGTCAGATCGTCCACAATCCGGCTGTTGAACGGATCAATCGCGAGCAAATCGACGCTCTCACTATTACCGCGGATTGGGATGACGCCGTAGGTCCGCGCGAGATCAGCCGTGAGCAGCGCCACGATCTCCGCGCTGAGTGGTTCGGGGATTTCCGTCTCGTAACGGCAACCGAGCGACTCGGCGATTTTCTCCAGCAACAATTCCGGCGCGACCAATCCTAGATCAACGACGCTGTCAGCGAGTGATTTTCCCGTCGTGCCACGTTCCTCTCGCAATGCGTCGAGATGCAGCGCGGGAACGAGCTCGTGGTCCCGCAACAGTTCGAAAACCGCCTGATTGTGGCTTTCGAACATCGGGCGGAAACCAAGTGGAATAGAACAACCGAACCGTGTAGCCGCACCGGTTACGGAGCGGTTCCACTCACAGGTCCTTGAGCTTCGCCCCGAGCGCGAGGAGTTTTTCCCGCATCAAAGTCGTGTCCTGCGCTTTTTCCAGGCACTCGTCCGCCGAAATCAGATTGCGGTTAAAGAGACTCATCAGGTGTGTATCCATCGTGATCATGCCAAGGTTCGCACCCGTCTGAATATCCGAGTTGATGCGGAAGGTTTTGTTTTCACGGATCAGCGACGCGATCGAAGTCGTGCTGATCATGATCTCGTAACCGGCGATACGGCCGCCGCCGACTTTCTTACAGAGCACCTGCGAAATCACCGCTTGAACGGATGACGCGAGCTGGGTTCGAATCATGTCCTTCATCGTGGCGGGAAACGCGTCCACGATACGATCGATCGTCTTCGCGGCGCTGTTGGTGTGCAGCGTGGCGAAAACCAAATGGCCCGTTTCAGCTGCGCTGATGGCAGCCTCGATCGTTTCCAAATCTCTCATTTCACCCACCAGGATGATGTCAGGATCTTGACGGAGCGCGCGCCGGATTGCCTCGGAAAAACTCGGCACGTCAGAACCGATCTCGCGCTGTGTGACGACGCAACGTTTGTGATTATGATAATACTCAATCGGATCCTCAATCGTGATGATGTGACCGTCGCGGTTCTCGTTCACGTAATTGATCATCGAGGCAAGCGTCGTGGATTTACCCGAACCAGTCGGCCCGGTGACAAGGATCAGCCCGCGAGGACGATAGAGGAGCTCACGAATTTTATCGGGGAGTCCAATATCGCGCAGCCCAAACATTTTGTAAGGAATCTGGCGGAGGACCATGCCGTAATTGCCTTTCGCCTTGAGCACGGAAACGCGGAAGCGCGCCTTCTCACCAAATGCGAAACCGAAATCGGAGCCGCCGTTCAACTTCACCGCACTGATGTGATTATCCGGCGTGATCGAGAGCATCAGCTTCTCGGTGTCGGCCGGCGTGAGGTTGGGTCCCTCGATCGGAATCATGCTGCCGCTCACTCTGAGCGTGGGCGGCTGTCCGACCTGAAGATGGATATCAGAGGCGTTTTGCTCGACGACAAGTTCGAGCAGTTCGTTCATTTCGTAGCTCATGAGGCGGAGTCCTTCAGTGATGATGCGCGGAGCGAGATTGTGTGCAGGAAATTAGTTGGATCGTTGTCCTTGAAACCGCAAACGCGCCACGCGAGCGGGAAACCGCGGGGGGGGTCTCAACTGACAAACCACAGGGAAGAAATGCATGCTGGAAGGCGATCAACTCGCTTCGCCAACCGTGATCGAGACAACTTCCTCCACTGTGGTCAAACCAGCCGTGGCCTTGCGGAGTCCATCTTCGCGCATCGTGCGCATCCCAAACGACCGCGCCGCGTCCCGCAGCTGCGTCGATCGCGTGTTTTCGTAGATCATCCGCTGGATCTCCTCGTTCACCACAAACACCTCGAAAATCCCCATTCTCCCTCTGAAACCCGTGCCGTTGCACGCCTCACAACCCGCTCCTTCCATGAACGTCGCCGTCGCGATTGAACCGGCATCCAGGTTAAGCGCCCGCAACTGCTGGGAATCAGGCGTCACAGGACGGCGGCATTTTTGACAAATTTTTCGGACCAGCCGCTGAGCCATCGTAGCCCGCAACGCCGTCGAAACGAGGAAGGGCTTTACGCCAATATCGATCAGTCGGGTAACCGCGCCCGGAGCATCGTTGGTGTGCAACGTCGAAAATACCATGTGCCCCGTGAGCGATGCGTTGATCGCAATCTCCGCCGTCTCCAAATCGCGGATTTCTCCGATCATCACAATATTTGGCGCCTGCCGCAGCATCGCGCGCAACGCCGACGCGAACGTCATTCCCACTTCATGCCGCACCGGAACCTGATTGATGCCCGTCAACTGATACTCCACCGGATCTTCGACCGTGATGATTTTCCGATCCGGTTTATTGATGTGATGCAAACATCCGTAGAGCGTCGTGGTCTTGCCTGATCCGGTTGGACCTGTGACCAACAAAATTCCATCCGGTAACGTGATCAACCGTTCGAAACTGGCCTGGTCGTCGCTGAGAAAACCAAGTTCAGGAAGTCCGAGTTGCAATCCTTCCTTGTCGAGAATTCGCATCACGATGCTCTCGCCGTGCACTGTCGGCAGCGACGACACGCGCAGATCGAGTGCGCGGTTGCCCACCATAATCTGAATACGCCCATCTCCCGGCAATCGTTTCTGCGCGATCGAGATATTCGCCATGATCTTCAACCGGGAAATGATCGCCAGCTGCAGCCGCTTCGGCGGGCTCTCCACTTCGATCAACACGCCGTCGATTCGGTAGCGAACACGAAAGCGTTTCTCGAGCGGCTCCAAATGAATATCCGAAGCGCGACGTTGCACCGCTTCGAGAATCAACGACTGAACCAATTTGATAATCGGTGCATCCGCGGCTGCGTCCGTCGATAATGCGCTCGAGGCTTCGCCGGCGACCGTTTCACCGGTGTCCGTCAGATCGCTGAGCAATGCGTCCAGCGAACTGACCTCGCCACCATAGCCGCTTTCGATCGCACGCGCGATTGCCTCTGCTGGCGCAAGAAACGACTCCACGGTCAGGTTCAAACGATGCGCGAGATCATCAATTCCGTCGGTCTCGAGCGGGTCGCACACCGCCACGCGGAGCGTTGAACCATCTTTCGCAAACGGGAAAACTCGGTGGCGAACTGCGAACTCACGCGGCACCAGCGCCAGCACATCCGCCGGAACGATGACGCCTGCAAGTTCGATCGTCGCCATCCCAAACTCATCCGCCAGGAGATGAGCGCTCCGCTGCGCATCCCAATCGCCTTGATTCACCAACACACCAATGACGCTCGGCGTTGGTGTATCCGATTTCTGGTGCGCCGAGACCGCCACCTGCGCTGCGGCGAGCTGATCCTCGCGGAGCAGCCCTTTTTCCCGCGCCAGCCGCAAAACAAGTTCGTCGGCTGGCGTCGTCACAAGGAGTCGGTGCGAATCGCGCTAGGTGCGACTCAATCCAAGCAGGAATTCCGCGTTCGATTTCGTCTTCTTCAACCGGGTGATCAGCATCTCCATCGACTCGATCGGCCCCAGGCCCTGCATCGCGCGACGAAGCCCATAGATGCGCTGCAATTCCTCCGGATGATAAATGAGTTCTTCTTTCCGCGTGCCGGAGCGATCGATGTTGATCGCCGGGAAAATGCGACGCTCCACCAATCCACGATCCAGGTGTAGCTCGCAGTTACCCGTGCCTTTGAATTCCTCGAAGATGATTTCGTCCATCCGGCTGCCGGTATCGATCAGCGCGCTTGCGATGATCGTGAGACTTCCGCCGCCTTCGATGTTACGCGCCGAGCCGAAAAAGCGTTTCGGCTTTTGGAGCGCGTTGGATTCGAGACCGCCCGACATCGTTTTCCCCTGGTTGCCCGTGAGCGCGTTGTAGGCGCGGGCGAGACGCGTGATCGAGTCGAGCAGGATCACGACGTGCTCGCCGAGTTCCACCCGACGTCGCGCATTTTCGATGACCATCTCCGCGCAATGCACGTGACTCTCCGGCGTTTCGTCGAAGGTGGACGATACGACTTCGCCCTTCGTGTGACGCTTAAAATCCGTCACTTCCTCCGGCCGCTCGTCGATCAGCAGCAAAATCAATTTCGCGTGCGGACTATTCTCTGTAATTGAATTCGCGATATTCTGCAGCAACACCGTTTTTCCGGTGCGTGGCGGCGCGACGATCAGAGCGCGCTGTCCGAAGCCGATCGGCGTAAGAATATCGACCGCCCGCATCGAGACGTCTTTTTGCGGCTCCTCAGATTCGAGCAGGATGCGTTGCAGCGGATAATACGGAATGAGCTCCTCGAATGGCGTGATCTTCGAAATTTCCGCCGCGGGCATTCCCATTACAGTATCAACTCGCACGACCGACGGACAACGTTCTCCCGGCAACGGCGCCTGCACGAGCACTTCGAGACGATGACCGCGCTTGAGACCAAACAGCTTGATCAAACTTTCAGGCAGAAACGGATCCTCGGGATAAAGCCGATAGTTGACGTGCTCGTGAACGATGAATGATCCCCGATCCGTGACGTCGATATAACCCCGATCGCGCAGCGGACGTTTTTTCTCCGCAGCCGTGGTGATAACTTGAATGAGAAGTTGTTTTCGATTCGGCGCGCCTTCGAACACAGCGCCGACGCTGCGAGCAAACGCGGTGAGATCCGCGAGGTTGAGCGCGTAGAGCTCGTTCAGATAGATCGGCTCGCCGCCGCCTGAAGAAATTTCCTGCGCCTGAGCCTCGAGCGCCGCGAGATCATTGAACCGCGAAGGATTCGGGAGTTCGCCGAAAACTGGCGCGTTACTCGGGGGCGGCGGCTGCGGCGGATGTTGTTCCCGCGGCTGCACATTTCCGCCTGTCGGCTGCCAATGTCCACCACCGCCTCCACCGCCGTGGCGTCCACGTTTGCGCTTATTACGCTTCCAAAAATCACGATCGCGGCCACCTCCTCCGCCACCACCCGCAGGTCCGCGTTCCTGCCACTCGCCTTGCGCGGCTTGTCCGCCCTGACCGCCGCCTTGGCCACCTTGGTTACCCTGATTACCCTGGCCGCCTTGGTTACCTTGGCCGCCTTGACCGCTCGGGCCGTTCGGCGCGCCGCCGGGTGCGCCTTGAGAGTGATCTTGCTGCGTTCCTCCATCAGGTGATCCGCCATCGTGCTCAAACGACGCCGATGCTGGCGCTTGTTGCGGCTCGAATTTCGGAGCTGGTTCGCGCGCTGGCTCCCGTTGTTCGGGAGCTTTTTCCGGCGCGGGCTGCGGCGCGTAATCACGAGGTTCCGGACGAGATGGCGGTGGCGCGACGGGTGCTGGCGCTGGCGCGGGTTCGGAGGCGAACGATAGCTCAGGAGTCGGTTCGCTTTGCGCCGCGGTTTTGCGGGTCGCTTTCGAACGCGTTAAACGAGGCGTTGCGGTCGTAGCACGGCGACGCGTCGTTTTCTTGGGGGTATCACCCGTGTTGGAATCGGCACTGGCCGAGGAAGAATCGTTTTTCGGAGGCATGTCAGATCTGGTCGAAACAGTAAAAAAGTGGGGCCCGGAACAAAAAGCGGAAGGGCCGCGGCCGCCTTCAGCAAACCGCCTGAAGCGAGACGACGAGCCGGCTAACTTGTTCCTGAAGGAACTCGGGGGAGCCGTCGTTCCAAAGAACGAAATCGGCCCGTTCAATTTTTTGCGCCAATGGCAGTTGCTTGGAAATTCGTTGCTCGGCGAGCGCGCGAGGGAGGCCGCGCAGCTCCAGTCGGGCGAGTTGCTGAGTCGGAGCAGAGGCGACGCATACGGTGAAATCAAACCAATTTTCCAAGCTCTTTTCGAAAAGCAACGGAACCTCCACCGCCCAATCCACCTCGGGCGCCCCCCGAAACGCCGAACGCCACAATCCAAATACAACCGGATGGGTGAGTTCTTCCAACCAGCGCAGTTCGCTCTCACTGGGAAACACTCTCGCAGCCAGATTCGTCCGATTCACGTCCCCTTCCGCGTTAACCACTTCAGCGCCATATCGCTCGCGCAGCGCCGCCACGACTTTCGGCGAAGTCAGCACTTGCGTGCGCACCAGCTCATCAGAATCGAGTCGTCGAAATCCTTCGCGTTCAAACAAAGCAGCCGCGGTCGATTTGCCGCAGCCGATGCCACCCGTGATGCCGAGAATCATATATAGGTTCGCGCCAGCTTTCGGCTTGCGCACCCATTTCGCAAATTCTTAATGGGAACGCCCCGTCGCTTCCAGAGCTGCGGTCGCGCCCTCTCCTTCAACTCATCTGATGTTTCCGCGCGTCGATACGAAGAACGCCCCCGCCGTCGCCGCTAGGGTCAAAGCGCAATTCGCCGCACTGTATCCAATAAACTCATCCGCGTGGATCGAGCGTCTTTTCACCGATGTCGAAGCGCTTTTCACCGGCCGCCATCCGGACTACAGCGCAATTGATCTTCGTTACCACGATCTCGAGCACACGCTTCAAGCCACCCTCTGCCTTGGCGATTTACTCGAAGGCTGCCAGCGCTCGAACGACGCTCCGAAAATCACCGCCCGCCAGTTCGAACTCGGCATCGCAGCCGTGATGTTGCACGACGCGGGTTATCTGAAACTTCGCCGCGATGCGAAAGGCACCGGCGCGAAATACACCTTCTGCCACGTGCTGCGCAGTTGCGCTTTCGCCGCCTCCTATCTTCCCACGCTCGGCGTAAACGAAACCGAAATCAGCGGTGTTCTTAGCGCGATCAACTGCACCGGCCCAACCAAAGAAATCAGCCGTCTCCATTTTCGTGATTCAACTGAGCGCTTCATCGGCAGTGCTCTCGCGAGCGCCGACTACCTCGGACAAATGGCCGCGTCCGACTACCCGGGCGAACTTCGGATTCTTTTCGCCGAGTTCGCGGAGTCCGACGACTTCGTTCATCTCCCATTATCGAAGCGACTCTTTTCCTCCGCGGAGGATCTCATCGCACGAACTCCCTTTTTCTGGCGCAACGTCGTCCTTCCGAAATTAGAACACGAGTTTCAAGGCGCCTATCGCCACCTCGCGAATCCGTTTCCTCACGGCCCGAACGTTTATCTGGAAGCCGTCACGCGTAACATCGCCCTCATCGAGCAGCGGGTCGCGCAGCTGGCGAGAAACGTCAGCTAGCTGGAATGTCCGGCGGCATTTTCTTTTACGATGCTTGCCACCATTGCCTCCGCCGCTCTCCAGGGAATCGACGCCGAATTAGTTCACGTGGAGGTCAACGCGGGCGAAGCCGGCGAGCCGAAACTTATTCTCGTCGGCCTGCCCGACGCCGCGGTGAAAGAATCCGACGACCGGGTTTTTTCCGCACTGAGCAACAGCGGCTACAAACCACCGCGGACTCGCACCACCATCAATCTCGCTCCCGGTCATCTCCGCAAAGAGGGTCCCTTCTACGATCTTCCCATCGCATTGGGAATTCTCGCCGCCACCGGTCAGCTGCACGCGGAAAATCTCGGCGACTGGATGATCGCCGGCGAACTCAGTCTCTCCGGTGCAACGCGTCCCGTGCGCGGCGCGCTCGCGATGGCCCGCCTCGCGCGCAAACTCGGCAAACGCGGCCTGCTGCTTCCGGCGATTTCAGCGGAAGAAGCGTCTTACGTTGAAGGCATCGCCGTCTACCGCGTCGAATCACTCGATCGCGCCGCACGGTTTCTCACGGGAGAAATGCCGTTGACTCCGCTCCCCGTCTGCAAAGCCCGTGAACGCTCTCCCGCCCTTGACGGTTCCGCGGATTTTTCGGAAATCAAAGGTCAGCACGCGCTGCGCCGCGCCGTCGAAGTCGCGGTCGCCGGTGGCCACAATCTTTTGATGATCGGGCCACCTGGCGCCGGCAAGTCGATGGTCGCCAAACGGGTCCCGACGATCATGCCGGCGCCCGCGCTCGAAGAGCAATTGGAGATCGTGAGCATTCACTCCGCCGCCGGACGCACCTTGAGCGGCGAGATGCCGTGGGGCACGAGGCCGTTTCGCGGACCGCATCACACCATTTCCGATGTGGGCCTGCTGGGTGGCGGCACGATTCCCGGACCCGGAGAAATTTCTCTCGCCCATCACGGCGTCCTTTTTCTTGACGAACTTCCCGAGTTCAAACGCTCCGCCCTTGAGGTTTTGCGCCAACCGCTCGAAGACGGCGACGTCACGATTTCTCGTAGTGCTGGAAAAATTACGCTCCCGTGCGCGTTCATGCTGGTGGCTGCGATGAACCCTTGCCCGTGCGGTTACTTGGGCGATCCGAAACACGAGTGCCGTTGTTCGCCCACTCAAATCCAACGTTATCGCTCGCGCATCAGTGGCCCACTGCTCGACCGCATCGACATCCACATCGAAGCTCCCGCGCTGTCTTTGACCGAACTCCGATCTGAAAAAACGGGCGAGACCTCGACGGCGATCCGTGATCGCGTGGAAGCCTCGCGCGTTCGCCAACAGGCGCGTTTCGCTGGATCGAAAACCGCCTCCAACGCCCGCATGACCCAGGCGCAGATCCGCAAACACTGCGCGATTGATCCGACGCTGGGAGATTTGCTTCAGCACGCGATGGAGCAACTGAGCCTCTCCGCCCGCGCCTACGATCGTATCTTAAAAGTTGCCCGCACGATCGCCGACCTCGCCGCCGCCGAACGCATCGAGGCCCCTCACCTACTCGAAGCGATCCAATACCGCAGCCTCGATCGCGCCGTATTTTACTAAACCGGAGCAACGCAGTTGAGAGCTGAGAGCAAAACCCAAGACCGATAGATGTGTATAGCCTTCCGCCCTTTCTGGCAGCAATCGCCTTTTGTTCTGCTCTTCCCGTCGTGTTGGCTGTGGCTGGCGCTCGTTTCGTCCGTTACCGCCGCGCCCGTTGATGCGACCCCGTCTTCACCCACCCCGCGGCCTCCGCCGTTGGCCAACGCTGTACTCGCGCCGAGCCTCGTCGCTGCGGCGAAACGCGATGGTATTCGCATTTCCGGCGTCGACGTCGATGAACGCGGCGAACCCGCAGTCGGCGATGCCATCGTCGCGTGGATCGGTGCGTCCGAAAAAGGCGTCACGCGTCAGTGGCTGGTTCAACTGCGTCGAGGCATTCCCACTGAGCGCGAAAAAAAATCCGCGGAGAGTCGGGGAAAAATTAAATATCTGTCGTGGGGCCCGATCATCATTTTTAGATCCCAAGCTGAAGCGTTGGAGGTCTGGCTGGCCGGTCCGGCGTTCTCGAACGAATCCGCTTCCAACCCGCTGCCGGCCGCACCGGCCCGACGCGCGCGTGTGGCGGTACCCGCCGATTACCTGCGGCTCGGGCTGAATCAGACGGCGACAGTGGACATCCAGCTGGCTCAACGCGTGAAAGCGCTACAACGCGAGAATTCCGCGTTCGAACCTCACGGCATTTACGCGCTCGAGAAGCCTATCAAGGCCGACGCGATCGCGCACAATAAACCGATGGCTGAACAACTCGGCTTCACTCCTGAATCTGCGCGCGCGTGGATCGGCGGCGGCGTGGCGTTGGAGGCGTTTTACCTCGCGGCGGATGAAGTTTCGATGTTGCGCGAGATCGCCTCCGTCGCCGCGGAGCGACCTTCTGTTCTAAAACTCGCCAAGGCGGCCTTCGGTACACCGTTTCTCACTGCCATGGGCAATGGAAGCAGCGTCCCTGTCGATCCTGCGTCGTTTGGCCTGCTGCCTGTTACACTTGCGGCCTTCGATCTGCCCTTTGGCATGTCACTGAGCGGAGCACCGATCATCATGGGCGATTTAATCGTGACAACCCCCAAGCCACCGCTCGACGTGAGCGCCGGAATTCTCGGCCTACTCGCGATCCATCCGAAAGATCCATCGCGAATGCTGCATATCGCGGTCATTGCATCCGAGCGCGGCAAACCGCCGCCGCCAGTTGCCAAATAGCCCGCGACCATACGGTCGGCGGCTTGTCGTGAACTCTTCAAACTCGCGCTTGACGCCCGTCGCGAAATCCAGACCGTCTTCCCTCCTTCAGACGCCCCCATCGTCTATCGGTTAGGACAGGAGATTCTCATTCTTCAAAGCGGGGTTCGATTCCCCGTGGGGGCGCCATTCTCAAAGGAGGGTCTGAACGGTCAGACAAATCCCAGACAACAGGCCGGAATAAGAACCGCGCGACCGTTTTTCAGCCGTTCCGGGATACCGATCGCAAGCTACTTGCCGCTCGGAGTGACGGCATAGCTTACATTTTTCGTTACTCGCGGTCTCGAACTGCCGCCAGCGGGCGCGACGGGGTAATTTTTTACCGACTGCGCCTCAGTTGATTGAGTTTTCTTTCTTCAGCGCGAACGAGGGCGGCAAGCAACCTGCTAACTGTCTTCCGAAGGAACGAATGAAAACGCTCGCGCTACTCATCGCCCTCTCCTTTTCGCCGGCAATCTTCGCCGCGATCGAATTTAAAATTCCGACGCCGCGGGCAGTTTCTGATGAGACGGTCCTGCATTTCATCGCGATGAAAGAGACCGGCAATAATCCAAATGCCAGGGGCATTCGAGGCGAACGCAGCCAGTTTCAATTTATGCCGAACACCTGGCGGCGGTATTCCCGCTTGCCGCACTCGTCGGCGGCAACCAACTCCGCCGAATCTGAGCGCGTTGCGCACGCGTATTTGGCCGACATCCGAGCGAATCTTAGGAAACGCGGGTTGCCGGAAACGGCCTACTACATCGCGGCATCGTGGCATGCGGGTATCAATTGGTCCTCCACCAACGCGGGCCTCCGCGAGTACGCTCAATGCGTCGAAAATCTCGTCATGGATGCAGAACGAGAAACCCGGTTGGAGCCGTCAGCAGAAGTCAGCATACAGATAGCGACGGGAAGTTAGACAGCGAACCGGGCGCAACACCCCGTAACGACCGTTGCACGGGAGGGCGACGGATTCAGGGTGGCGCGCAGTTAGGTTCCTCGTTGAAACGCGGGTGCGCGGCAGCGAAAAATCGAGACGGTTGCACGAGACCGAGCACCACATTGCCGATGTCGGACTGCCTCGAGGTAGCGAGCTGTGAACATCGCGCAGGGCCAGTTCACCGTTACAATTCGTTACACTCGGGACGTACTCGCGATACGTTCCGGACTGATACTGCGGCATGGATTGTTACCTTCCCGCGGAAATCATCGCGACGGGCCGATGAAGAAGCTCGTCATCATCGGTCTCGCGGGCGGCGCGATTCTCACCGCTGCCGTTTTCTTTCTGCGCACCCGCCAGAACGCTTCCGAGCAACCCAGCAGCAGCGTGGAGACCGTCCACGTCACTCGGCAAAATATTGGAACCGTCGTGAAAGCCACGGGGGTGATCAAACCACGCGTCGGTGCGGAAGTTCGCGTGGGCTCGCGCCTTTCCGGCCTCGTGAAACGTCTTTATGTCAAGGTCGGCGACTCGGTCGAGAAAGGTCAGCTCTTGGCCGAACTGGATGACCGCGACCTCGTCGCGCGCCGTGATGAATCCACCGCTGAGTTGCGGCGCGCGCAGGCCGAGTTGCGCTATGCTCAGGCCGATCTGCAGCGCAAGCGCGAGCTCGCCGCTGCAAACGTCATCGCACCAAATGAACTGGAACTCGCCGACCGCGCCTGCGCGGTAACCGAGCAACAGGTCGCCGTCGCTCAGGCTACCCTCGCCTATGCGACCACCCAGCTGGACTACACCCGTATCGTCGCGCCAATTACGGGCGCAGTCGGCTCGGTCTCGACACAGGAGGGCGAAACGGTTGCCGCGGGTTTCGCAGCGCCGACGTTCCTGACGCTGATCGATCTGTCGCGCCTCGAGGTCTGGGCGTATGTCGACGAAACCGACATCGGCCGTATCGAGGCCAGCCAGCACGCCCGCTTCACCGTCGACACGTACGCCGAACACGAATTCGAGGGCAGCGTCACGACGATTTATCCGAAAGCGGAGATTCGGGACAACGTCGTCGACTACGTCACGGTCGTGAGTTTTCAACCGCCGCACGATCGCATTCTCCGGCCAGAGATGACCACAACTGTCCGAATCGCGCTGGATCTGCGCGAGCAAGTTTTGAGCGTGCCGGTGCGCGCCGTCCGCTGGGAAGGAGCGCGCTCGTTCGTGCTTTCGCCGTTGGCTGGAGCGGGGACGCGACACTGGGTCACGACAGGCAATCGCGACGACAACAATTGGGAAATTGCCGATGGCCTACTCGAAGGCGACGCGGTGCTGGTCGGCGAAACAAATAAAACAGGAGACCAGTAACCATGATTGAACTACAAGCGATCAACAAGACCTACACTCGACCCACCGGAGAAGCAGTCCGCGCGGTCGCGGATTTCTCTCTACGGATCGATCGCGGCGAATTCGTTGCCATCGTCGGCGCGTCCGGCTCGGGCAAGTCGACGTTGATGAACATTCTCGGTCTGCTCGACCGGCCCACCGCGGGTCGTTATTTGTTTGGCGACCGCGATGTCGCAGGGCTCGACACGGCGGAGCAGGCACGTTTCCGCAACGAGCATGTCGGATTTGTGTTTCAAGCTTTTCGTCTGCTGCCACGAACTAGCGCGCTCGAGAACGTTGAGCTGCCGCTCCTTTATTCTCAACGACCGTCGATCGCCGGCCTTGGCCGAAAAGCGTTGGAGGCAGTCGGACTGGCGGATCGCGTGCGACATACTCCATCCGAGCTTTCAGGCGGACAGCAACAACGCGTCGCGATTGCCCGCGCGCTCGTCAACGAGCCGGCACTGCTCCTTGCGGATGAGCCAACGGGAAATCTCGACGCCCAATCGTCACGGGAGATCATGGAGATTCTTGAGTCTCTAAATCGCTCAGGTCGGACGATCATCCTGGTCACGCACGATCCCGCTGTAGCCGCGCGCGCGCGGCGTATCGTGCGACTCGACGGCGGCCGTCTCGCGTCCGACGAGGGTTTCGCGGCATCGTCGAATGAACGGGAGGAAATCCGATGAATACAGGCCGCTTGATCACTCACAGCATTCGCGCACTCACTCGTTATCGACTGCGCTCTTTCTTCATCATGATGGCCAGCCTCGTCGGCGTGGCCGCACTGACCTTGGTCCTCTCGATCGGAAAAGGCGCCCAACACAAAATGCTCGCGACCGTCCGGCAAATCTTCGGCGACTCCGCGATCCTGATCGGCGCTGGTCCTCACCAGATCATGGGCGGTCCGCGAGCAGATAGTGCGCGCCTCACGATCGACGACATCGATGCCATCGCACGCGCGCTGCCCGAGATCGACGTGTGGGATCCGCAACAGGCCTTGTCTGCGTCCGTCCGCCGCGGTGATGCGACCGCCACCGTTCGCGTGCTCGGGCAGTCGGAGCGTTCGTCGCGCGTCTGGGGGCGTGGCGTATCACGTGGTATTTACTTCGACGCGGCCGCGGTACAGCGCACGGAACGCGTCGCACTGATCGGCCGCACCGCAGCCCGAAACTTGTTCGGCGAAGGTGATCCTTTGCGCGGCGAGATCTTCATCGAAGCTGTGCCTTTCACCGTGATCGGTATCCTCGAGGTTTTCGGCACCGATCTGCATGGCATGGATCGCGACAACGAGATTGTCGTGCCCGTTTCCACGCTCATGCGGCGTCTTGCGAACGTCGATACGATCTCCGCGGCCAAGCTGCTGGTTAAGGATTCCGATCGCATCGATGAAACTGCACGCACGGTCAGGCAACTGCTGCGTTCGCGTCATGCGCTCGCAGCCGGCCAGCCGGATGATTTCAACCTGCTCACCCCCGTTGAAGTAAAACAGATGATGGGCAAAATCCGTCGCGTGCTCTCGCTTTATCTTCCGCTGGCGTCGATCGTCGTGCTGCTCGTGGGCGGGATCGTCGCGGCCACGTTGATGCTGGGCTCAGTGAACGCGCGGGTCGCTGAGATCGGATTGCGCCGTGCCGTCGGTGCGCGGCCGGGCGACATTGGAATGCAGTTCCTCATTGAGACTACGGTCACGATGGTGGGTGGCGGACTCGGTGGAATTGTCCTCGGGCTTGCGGCCGCCCAAATCGTCGCCGCTCATCTGCATCTCGTCGGTGTGTTCTCGTGGAGTACCATTGTTCTCGGCCTGCTCGTGTCGGCGGCGACCGGGTTGCTGGCGGGTGTGATTCCGGCGCGCCGTGCCGCGGGTCTGCTCCCAGCGGACGCGTTGCGATGAAACTTCGGCGACGTTTCTCCTCGTCGCTGGGACCGTTGTTCGCACATCGGGTGCGGACGATCCTGGCCCTCTCGGGCGTCGCTGTCGGCGTCGCCGCGGTGATTGTTTCCCGCGCGATCGGTGCGGGCGCGCAACAGGAAATGGTCCAGACGATCGAGCGGATGGGAACGAATCTGCTGATCGTCAAACCAGTGCCAGTGAAGCGCCTCGCGGCCCGACCTGAAATCACCGGACTCGCCACCACGCTCCATATTGAGGATAGCGAGGCGGTCGCCGAACTTCCTTTCGTGGACGAAACCGCTCCTGCCGTCGAGGGTAGCACCCGCGTGAAGATCGGCCGTATCGCAATTAAAACTACGGTGCGAGGAACGACACCGGTGTTTCTGCCGGTCCGCGGTTTCCAGGTCGAGACGGGACGGTTCTTTGGCGCAGAAGACAATCGGGAGGGCCGGCGCGTCGCCGTGTTGGGTGCGCGCGTCAATGATGAGCTGTCCCAAGGTCGCCCGCTGGTGGGCCAGGAGATTCGGATTCGCGGAGTGCCGTTCGACGTGATTGGAATCCTGCGCGCCAAGGGCACCACGTCCGATGGCGCCGATCAGGACAACCAGGTGGTCGTGCCGTTGCGAACCGCCTTGCGTCGCGTCTTCAATACGACCTGGCTCACCTCGGTGTACGTCAGCGTCATTGAACCGGACCGGATGAACGAGGCGGACAACGCGATTCAACAACTCCTTCGCGTCCGACATCAACAGGGAACCGATGAAGGCGTCGACGACTTCGCCGTTCAGAACACGGCTAAAACGCGCGCCTTTCAACAGGAGATGACCGCATTGCTCAGCCGGTACGCGACCTGGCTCGCGGCGATCGCGCTGGTCGTCGGCGGGCTTGGCCTTCTCGCGCTGATGTTGCTTTCCGTCAGAGAACGCACCGGCGAGATCGGCCTGCGCGTGGCCGTCGGCGCACAGCCGAGCGACATCCTGATCCAGTTCCTGATCGAAGCCACCGCGCTCGCCCTCGGCGGCTGGATTGCAGGCGTTGTCCTTGGCGGCGCAGCGGCTCTCGCGGTGGCGTTCGGCACGAGTTGGACAATCGCTTTCCCGATGACGGCAGTCGCAGCGTCCTTCGCCATGGTCGTGATCATCGGACTCGGCTTCGGTGCTCTGCCGGCTAAAAGCGCGGCTCGCGTTCCGCCCATTCAAGCGTTGTTGAGAACATGATGGACAAACCGAACACCAGCTCCATGCGCGGGCACACGACCAGCATCCGCGTCTTGATCATCGATGACGACGTGCGGCTCAACGCGCTCCTTACCGAATATCTCGGCCGGTTTGGTTGCTCGGTCCGGACGGTCGCTCATCCCCGCGACGGTCTGCGCGCGCTCAAGACCGAACCGCCCGATCTTATCATCCTCGACATCATGCTACCCGAAATGGACGGGCTCGCGGTGTGTCGCAAAATTCGTGAAACGACCCGGATTCCGATTATCATGCTCACCGCGCGTGGCGATGTTGCCGACCGAATCGTCGGGCTCGAGATGGGCGCGGACGACTACTTGTCCAAACCGTTCGAACCGCGTGAACTCGTGGCGCGGATACAAGCCGTGCTGCGCCGCGGACCGATCGACGCCGAGGAGATCACGCGCATTGGCACGCTCGAGGTGAATCGGACGACTCGCTCCGCCCAATTAGCTGGCCGCGCGCTCATGCTGACCACCGCTGAATTCGAACTGCTCGGATTTTTGGTGCGCAATCGCGGACGTGTGATGACTCGCGAACGCATCATGGATGAAACGAAAGGGATCGACTGGGAAGCCTACGATCGGTCGATCGACATCCTCGTGAGCCGGCTGCGGCAGAAACTCGACGACGATCCAAAACAACCCACCTTCATCCGCACTATTCGCGGTGTCGGCTACAGCTTCATCGGGGGCAGTCGTGAGTGAGCGCGATTCGGATACGGAAGCAGCCGAGGCTGACACGTCCCGTCTCGGGACGCGGTGGTTCGAGTTGCACCATTCGGTGTTTGCCAAGCTCGTGCTCATCATGGTGTCGATGGCGGCCAGCCTCCTAATCCTGGTCAGTTTCTTCTTCTGGCTGCTCATCGGCCCAAATCTGCACACGTCGATCGATCGCGTCCTGGAGGAATACGTTCGCGGCGTGGCCGCCAGCTCGCCGGACTTCGACGCCGCGAAGGAGCTGAGTTCGCGGCTAAATATCCAAGTGCGGTACGCGGGGTCCAGTGGCGCCTGGTCCACCGCGAGCAATCTGCCGAGCATTGAAGATGTTCAGCAGGGGCGAATCACGAAAGAGAGTGCCACTTTTCTGCGTCGGAATTATTTCGTAGTCTCCGCGCCGGGCGGAGGATTTTATTTGTTCGCGTGGAAATTGGGCAGTCGGATGAACGAGATCCACTCGACGCTACTCGTGCTCCTCCTCGCGGTGATGGTGGCTGTGATTGTGATCACCTACATCGTGCTCAACCGGCTGCTCGCGCCGTTGCGACAGTTGAACGATGGCGTCGCGCGACTGAGCGCCGGCCAGCTCGATGTTACCCTGCCCAACGCGACACGCGACGAGTTCGGCCGGCTGACGGAAGCGTTCAATCAGATGGTGCGGCGTGTCCGTGCGATGATCGGTGCGCGCGACCAGCTGTTGCAAGACGTGAGCCACGAACTGCGCTCACCGCTCACGCGGATGAAAGTTGCGCTTGAGCTATCACCGCCCAGCGCGCAACGAATCGGCATGGCGGCCGACGTCGCGGAAATGGAGCGAATGATCGCAGAACTTCTAGAGTTGGAACGGCTGCGCAGCGGTCGCGGCCTGCGCCGATCGCGTCAGGATCTGCGGCCGATTCTCCACGAATCTGCCGAGGCATTTCGCGATCGGGCTCCCGGCGTTCGACTCATCGCACCGTCGCGCGAGATGATGATCGACATCGATGCCGAAAAAATTCGCACCGTCCTGCGCAATCTCCTGGAGAACGCCGCCAAATACGGCACCCCGCAGAGTCGTCCGGTGGAAATTTCCGCAGAAACCAACGGCGATAAAATAATCGTCCGCGTCGTCGATGACGGACCAGGAATTCAGGAGGACGATATCGACCGGGTCTTCGAGCCATTTTATCGTGCCGATCCCTCGCGCTCGAAAATAACCGGCGGCTACGGTCTCGGACTCAGCATCTGCAAGCGCGTGATGCAGGCACACGGCGGCGACATCGTGCTCGACCTTCACCGTGGTCGAGGCGCCACCTTCATCCTCACGTTTCCTGCAGCGCCGTAAGAAAACACCCTCACTCCGGCCAGCGGCTGTTTGGCATTACACGGTGGGCTGCGCGCTTGGAAATCCACGCAAAGTCATCACGAGGACGTGCTCCGCCTCAAGCGCAGCGTTAAGTTCGAACCCAAGCGTCGCGGCGAAAGATCGCGACAACGCCAGCCCGAGACCGGCATGACTCGTCCCCGTGCGAGCGCGATCTTTGCGCCAGAAGCGCTCGAATAACCTCGGTAAATCTTCCGGCGTGAGATCGTGCGCGACGTTGCTGACCCGCAGCTGAAACTGCCCGTCACCTGTTTTGAATTCAATGCGCACGCTGTGCTTGGGCGCCGAATACGCGACCGCATTTTCGATCAGGTTCGCGACGATCGATTCGAACAACACTGGATCGGTTGAAACCACAGCGTCCGCAGGCACATCGCGTTCCACGATCACACGTGCATCCGCGATTCGGCCCACTAACGGTTTCAGCAGATCTTCAATCAGCGGCGCAACGTGGACCGTATTTTTTTTCAGCGGCTGATCGCCGTTCTCTGCGCGGCTGAGCGCAAGTAATCGGGCGACGAGCGTTTCCATCTGCATGCTGATTTCCAACACGGTGCGATCGGTCGCGCTTGTTCGTTCCTCAGGCCACTTCAACGCAAGTTCCGCCTGCGAACGCAATTCCGCCAGCGGCGTGCGCAACTCGTGCGCGAGATCCGCACTGAAGCGCCGCTCGCGTTCGAATGATGCTTCGAGTCGCGCGAGCAGGTCATTGAGTTTACGCCCCACCGGCTGCAATTCTGTTGGCATCGCGTCGACTGCGAATCGCTGCTCAAGCGTGCCCGCATCAATTCGCGCGATACGCTCGCCGACTTCGTCGAGCGGTCGTAGTCCGCGTCGCAGCACCCACGGCACCACCACACCGGTGAGCAACAGCAGCGCGGCGCCGCTTCCCGTGAGCACGTTGCGCAGATTCACCATCGTCTCGATCAGGCGCCGGCGACTCACCGCCACAATCACCGTGACTTCCTGCGTCTCCTCTGTCGGCCGCACGCGCGGCTGAAACGCGATGCCGATAGCGCGGCCCAATTCGCCATTGGGGAGCGTGAGATTCCAAAACACAGGCGCGTCAACGGAGCCGCGGAGTTTGCCCGGCAATTTTTTTTCGCCCAATGAGTCCGAGCGCGCGATCGTCTGGCCTTGCGCGTCGAACACCTGAAAAAATTCCGTCGCCACCGTGCGGTCGAATTCGCGGAGAAAACGATCGGAGAAATAAACGCGCACGCGGCCGGCTGAAATTTGCGTGTCGGTCATCACCACCAGCGCCTTTGCCTTCAGCGCAACATCGAACTGATCGTAGAGCGAGGCGCGCACAGACCAATACACCAGCGCGCCGCCGCTGCCGAGGAGCAGCGTAAACGCCAGGAGCAAACCGAACGTCAGCTGGCGTCGGAGGGAGCGCATGCTTCGGTCGCATCGAGGACGTAACCTTGTCCGCGACGCGTGTGGATCAACGGCCGCGCGTTCGCCTCAGCGAGTTTGCGGCGAACAATGCAAATCGCGGAGTCGACGACGTTGCTCATCGGATCAACCATTCCGTCATAGATGTGCTCCTCGATGTCTGACCGCGACACCACGGCGCCGCGCCGACTGGCGAGATATTCAAGTAACGCAAACTCGCGTGACGTCAGCTCGACCACTTGTCCCGCCCGCTCCACGCGCTTGGCAAGCGTATCGATCACGAGATCACCGATGACGAGCCGCGCGTCGCTGACCTGATATTTTCGACGGCAAAGCACTTGCACCCGCGCGAGCAGCTCCTCGAGCGCAAATGGCTTTATCAGATAGTCGTCAGCTCCTTGATTGAGCCCGCGCACGCGATCTTCGACGGTGTCTTTCGCGGTCAGCAACAATACTTGCGTGCGGCGGCCCTTCGCGCGGAGTTGCCGCAAGACCTCGAGCCCGTCGAGTTTCGGCAGCATGATATCGAGGACGACCGCGTCGTAATCGTTCGACAACGCCTGCCACAGACCCTCTTCGCCGTCGCTCGCCACATCCACCGCGTAGCCCGAACGCCGCAACGCAGCACCCACGCTTTGCTGGAGACGGACAGAATCTTCGACGAGGAGAACGCGCATGAAATCGGGCGGAAGCTTAGCGTTTCAACATTACCGCACGATGATGTCCAAAACCAAACGTGGTGTCTCGCTTCATCGAAAATATTTTCCTGCGGATCGCATTTTTCCTTGGTCGCCGAGCCTGCCTCCGAACCCTTGACAGCTCAGAACCCCAGTAAGACGGTAAGTCATGACAACGACCCTTTCGAGCCGCGGCCAGGTGGTGCTGCCGCGGGGTGTGCGGAGTAAACTCGGTCTGCAGCCGGGCGCACGTTTCGACGTTAGCCTCGATCATGGCAACGTGGTGCTGGCGCCGAAAGCTGGCCGGAAAATCGTGCGACCGAAACGCGATCGAAAAACCGGACTGCCTGTATTTCCCGTGCCCGCAAATACTCCGCAATTACCAGCGGGCTTCGTACGCGACGTTCTCGCCGATTTTCCGTGAAGATTCTTGCGGATGTAAACGTGCTGGTCGCACTCGTCTGGCCGCACCATCCGCACCATGCCCAAGCCCGTCTCTGGTGGACCCGGCTCCGGAAAGCCGACGGGCTGGCGACGTGTGCCATCACTGAACTGGGATTCGTGCGCGTCTCGCTCCAAATGCCTGCGATCGCGACCGACTTGGCGGGCGCTCAGCAGGCTCTCGTGCATTTGAGACGCGCGCGAACGGGCCACGTTTTTCTCGCCGATGCAATAGACGCTGCCGCATTGCCACCATGGGTGAAGACAGCTCGGCAGACGACTGACGGGCATTTGGCCGTCCTCGCCGCCGCTCACGGCGCTGGTTTCGTCACGCTCGACGCCGGCATCCCTGGCGCATTGTTGATTTAACATCAGGAGATCGAGCGGCGGAGACCGATATCCCCATCGGGATTGAGGCCGTTCGCTCTCAATCCAGCCCGACGGGGACGTCAGGCGCCACCTCAACTGCATCGCCCCGTCAAAATACAGATTCAAAAACATAGCTGCCTGCTTCCACTGCGTAGACCGCACGATCGTTTTCACGGCGGAGAAACACCACGCCGGAACTTTTCTCAACCGGCTGTCCGCTTTCGGTGATCAATGCGCCTTCGCGAGCAGGCACGAAAACCGTCGCGGTCGTATTGGCGGGAATTTTGATCGCGAGTTTCAAGTGTTCTCCCACGCGATCCCAGCGCACCGCGATCGGTCCGTGAATGGAGTCATACTCCGCCTCTACCCACGTCAGATCACCGATCACAGCCGGCGTGATGACGATCTGTTTGAAACCTGTTCCCGCCGGATCGGACGCGATTCCCGCGAGATCGTGGTAAAACCATTCGATGATCTGCCCCAGCATGAAATGATTGTGGGATGCATCACGACTCGCATGCCACGATTCGGTGAGCGCCGTCGCGCCTTGCTTGAGCTGGTAACCGTAGCCCGGTTTCTCGTCCTGGTTGATCAATTTATAAATCACATCCGAGCGACCGCCATCCGCGAGCGCGCGTAACAGATAGCGGAATCCAATATCGCCGGCGCTCGCGTAACCGCGTTGTTCGACATCGCGTATCAAAGCAGCAAGCACGGCACCGCGATCGGCCGGCTCGACAAGATCCATGACGAGTGGAATCGCCAGCGAGGCCTGCGAAGCCGTGCCGTAAAGTCCATCGGCTGGACGACGAAACTTCGCGACATACGCGCCCCGGATTTCCGCGGCGCGGTTGGCATAGAAACGTGCATCGTCGGCGTGACCCAGCAATTCGGCGATACGCCCAAGCACACGCGCATCCTCATAAAAAAACGCGGTGGCCGTGATCGGCGGCGGGGTAAGATTCGCGCGCTTGCCGGTGCCCGGCTCGTAGTCGTACCAGTCGCCAAGTCCGTCAGACAGAATATTGTCCTTTGCGCGGGACTCGAGATACGCGAAATACCGTTTCATCGCCGTGTAATGCGTGCGCAGCAAATCGAGGTCTCCGGTAAATTCATACTGCTGCCATGGCACGAGAATGAACGCCGCGCCCCACTCTGCCGCGCCACGAAACGCACCTTTAAATTCAGTAAATTCCGGCGCGATATTGGGGACCAGCCCGTCGCCAGTCTGCGCGGCCGCCATGTCGTGCATCCCTTTCGTGTAGATGCGGGCAACATCGAACTCGTAGCGAATCGACGGTCCGTTGAGATGGTATTGTTCGATCCAGCCGAGCTTCTCGCGGTGCGGACAATCCGTAAGAATAGACACCATGTTCGAGCGCTGCGCCCAGCGCACAAGATCCCGGATACGATTGAGCAACGGATTCGACGTTGCGAAATGGCCGATCGGCTTTGCGGTCGAATGAACGACAACGCTCTCCAGAGAAATGATCTCCGGCCGGAGCTGACCATCTTTTGCCGCCAGCAACTCCACGTAAAGGTAGCGCGAGCCGACGTAATAAAATTTCGGAAGCCATTCCTCCTCGGCGTCGGTCGCCTTCGTAAATTGCCACCAGGCACCTCCGCGATGTGCGCCGCCCATCGTGTTGCGATCGATCGTGCCGTCCGAGTTGACGACTTCACCAGGCGTAAGTCGTACCGTCGAGCCGACCGGTCCGCGCACCCGCAGCCGCGGCATAAACGAGGCGTTCTGACCGAAATCGTAGAGGACCACGCCGGGCGAGAGCACACGCGTGGACACGGGAGTCAGCGTCTGGATCGGCGCCAGCGGCTCCGCCGCATACTCATGTCCGCGCAGCGTTCCACTGGGTCGAACAACGTAAACTGCCCGTGACCACGCCGTATCGTCGAATCCGGTACAATCCCATCCCGCAGGCGCCAGCCGCGCATCGTAGTCCTCACCACCATAGATGCTGTTATACGTGATGCCGCCGCGATGAACGCGCCAGGTGTCGTCAGTGCCCACGATCTCTCGCGTGCCGTTGGTGTACTCGAGTTCGAGTTGAGCAATGGCGCGCAACGGTCCGAACGTTCCGGTGAACTTCGCGAAGCGATCGCGGCGCACCACGTGATACATGCCATTGCCGAGCGTCAGCCCGACGGCGTTAGCGCCTTCCTGCAGGAGCGCGGTGACGTCACGCGTGTCGTAGAGCGCGGTCTTGTCGTAATTAGTCCAGCCAGGCGAGAGCAGGTCGGCGCCCGCTTTCGCGCCATTGAACGAAACTTCATATTGGCCGAGTCCGCTGACGTGAAGGAGCGCGCGGCGCAGCTTCGGCTTCACGTTGAACTCGTGACGAAGCAGCACCGCCTCGCTCTCCCACGGAGCGACGATCCAGCGCGCTTTCCAATCAGCCGGCGCAAGCAGGCCCATCGTCCAGGTCGCCGGCGGACTCCACGTCGTCGGTTCACCCGCGCGATCCCACGACTGCACTTTCCAAAACACCTGTTGCGAGGAAACCAGCGGTGCGCCCGCGTAACGAATGTGCGTGGTTTGATCAGTTTCAACGCGGCCGCTGTCCCAGAGATCGCCGCGATTTTGCGCGAGCGCCTCGAGCGAAGTGGCGACGAGCAGACGATAACTTGTCTGGAGTTGTCCACGCTCCCCGCTGGCAACGCGCCAGGAAAGACGGGGCTGCGCGACGTCGATCCCGAGCGGATCAACGGCGTATTCGCATTTTGGATCGGTGATCCGCAGAGTAGTTGCTGCGGAAGACGCACTGACACCGAGCACGAAAATCATCGCAATCCGCAGCATGCGACTGACCAAGCCGCAGTGGCTATCCCGCCGCCGGCTGATTTTCGAGTAGGTCGAACCGATCGTCCTCACAGTTTTTTTGGATCGAGCACGACGTGTTTGATCAGCTTCCGACCCCACGTGTAAGTGATGTGAACCAAACCATCCGCCGCCTGAATAACCGCCGGATAAGCGTAGCCGCTCGTCCGCGGTTCACTCTCGATTCGCAGGACGCGCTGCCATGAAACACCGTCGGATGAGAGCGCCACGTCGAGCGGAAATCGATCGCCTTTTCCCGGTTCGTCCGGCCGATGTCCGGAATGGTTGTAGACGAGAAGCTGACGGCCATCAGCAAGCGTCACGGCATCGGTGCCGGAGTTCGGATTCGGCAGATCAGTGGCCGCAAGACCACTCCAGGTTTTCCCGTTATCCTTCGACCATGTCATCGCGACGACGCCTTGCTTCGTACGGCAGAGGGCTTCGAGTTTTCCGCCATGGTAAAAAAGCACGCTCGGCTGAATCGCATCGAGGCCGGGACCTTTCGTCGGCTGCGCCGAACGCGTCCACGTTTTTCCAGCATCGGGCGAGAGCTCGAAATGAACGCGCCAGCCGTCGTCATTCCCCTCGGTACTCGACGGCGAAAGCCACGTGCCGTCCGCAAGTTCGACGGGTTTGTTTTTGATCGGGCCAAGAATTCCATCGGGCAACCGTCGCGCCGCGCTCCACGTCTGGCCGCCATCGTCGGAGGTCATCAGCATACCCCACCAGTCGCGCGGATTCGGCCCGACTTTGTAGAAGAGCACGAGCGGACCGGTCTTCGGTTGAAACAAAACCGGATTCCATGTCGGGAAACGTTTGCCGTCAGCCTGGAGCCCGTTGGCAACTTCGACCGCGGGCTGCCAACGGCCGCCTTCGTGACGCGCGACCCAGATTCCGACGTCCGGATTACGCTCCTTCGTCCCGCCAAACCATGCGGAGACAAGATGGCCGGGCGACACTTCGACAATCGTGGATGCGTGGCATTCTGGATACGGAGCGTTTTCGTTGATGAAACCCGAGGAGATGATCGCCGGTTGCGGCTCAGCTGCGGCGAGTCGGGCGAACGTGAAAACGGCCCACGCGCCGACGATCCAACGAGACATGAGTGATTTCATAAAGAAGCAGAAGCCACAGCTGGAATGCGTCGAGGGGCAACGATCCGGGCAGCGGCGAAGCCGACTACGAGAATGACGAGCGTGCCGAAAACCAGCGTGAGCAAACCATGAAACGGACTCCGCCAGACCTCGGCCACAAACGAAAGACTTGGCGAGAACGTCATCCAGAGAATCACCACCACGCCTGCGATGACTCCGCTGAGTCCGGCCCGGGAATCCGCGCGAGGACAAAGTCGACCGAGCAGGAAAAGCCCGAGCATGCCGCCACCGAAAATCCCGGCGAGCTGCCACCATACATCGAGCGCGCCTTTGATTCGAATCATTGCCATCGCCGCACCGATGCAGATTAGACCGAATGCCACCGTGGAAAAATGAAGCACCCGCATCGCCTCGCGCTCGCCCGCATCTGGTCGGAAATAGCGTTGATAAATATCGCGTAGAAAAAGCGTCGCCATCGAATTCAAATTCGAATCCATCGCCGCCGCACACAACGCTGCTACGACCAAACCCGCCAACCCCGCAGGAAGTTGGGTGCTGATGTAGGCAGGGAACACCGCATCCGGTTGGGCAAGCGCATCGACCGATGCCGGAAGTAACTCCGGCTGCACGTGGTAAAACGCGAAGAGCTCGGTCCCGATAAAGAAGAACAGCGCCGCAAACGGAATATAAAGTAGCGCGCCCATCCACACACTCGCCCGCGCGGCCGGCTCGGATCGCGCGGTGATGTAGCGCTGCACGTAACTCTGATCGATGCCGAAGTTCTGCAGGTTGATCACCAGCCCATAAACCAACACGACCCAGAACGTCGGTTGCCCGAGCGACGCGCCGAAACTACCGAGACCGAATTTCCTCTCTGCCGCGGCGATCGTGAAAATCTGCGCGGGTCCGTGCGGCATTTTCAGCAGCAAACTCACCACGCACACGAGCGCGCCCGCCACGAGTACCACCGATTGCACCACGCCCGTCCAAATCACCGCCTCTGTGCCTCCGAGCAGTGGATAAATGATCACGACCAAACCGACACCAATGATGATCGTCCGAATGTCCCAACCGGTCAGCGGCACGAGCGCCAGGGCCAGCAAATACAAAATCGTGCCGAGCCGCGCGACTTGAGTCAGCAGATAGCACGCAACTGCATACGTCCGCGCCCACGGACCGAAGCGCGCTTCGAGATGATGGTAAGCGGAGAGTTCGCCAGAGCGCCGGAAAAATGGCACGAACCACCGCACCGCGATCCAGGCCGCCAGCGGAAGCGAGAGCGCGAAAACGAATCCGCTCCAGTCGCTCGCAAACGATTTTCCCGGGTTCGCGAGGAAACTGATGCTGCTCACATACGAACCGAAGATCGATAATCCCACCGCCCAGCCTGGCAGCGAACGTCCGGCCGACATGTAACGCTCGCTGTTTCCTACGCGACGGTAGAACCAAAAACCCAATCCCGTGATGCCGACGAGATACGTCAGCAACACGAGCAGATCGAGGGTGGAGAGTGAGCCGTTCATGATTCGCGCGACCGTGCCGTAACCGGCGCGGCTACGACGGCAGTCTTGTTGCCGTTCCGGTTCCTGTAGCCGCGTCGGTTACGATGCGGTCTTTCTGACTTTTCGTATCGTATTGAATCGTCCATGACTGCTCCGTTTCTTACCGCACGCGTTTTGCCCCGTCGACCGGCCGAAGTTTCCACGATCTGAACAGCGTGCGCAGTTCAGCCACGATCACGCGATAGAACCGCGCCGATTCCTTTGAAACAATCGTCTTTGGCGTTCCCGCCTCGAAGCCGCGTGCTTCCACGCCGGCCGCGACG
>CBRAFL010000010.1:0-31933 GCA_967755055.1 uncultured bacterium | reverse complement strand
AAGCGACGGGGTGTGTGATCGCGACTTTTCACACAGTCTGGTGAGCGAGTGGATGAATTAGATACCTGACGCTCGCGACATAATCTCACACCTCGCTCTTTCGCCAAGTTGCGGCCACGGCGCAGTCGGCGGCGAGCGACCATCGGCATGCAACCAGTCGTGCGCGCGCGCGAGCGCCGCAATCAGATCGCCCGTATTAACCGGCTTGCTGAGATAATACTGCATGCCGGCTTCGAGACATGCTTTGTAATCTTCTTTGAGCGCGTTGGCCGTGAGCGCGAGAATGTAGGGCGGCGTTTCGCCGGGAACGATGGCGCGAAATCGCCGCGTCGCGTCCAAACCGCTCATCTCCGGCATCTGGAGATCCATCAAAATCAAATCATACGGCCGCTGCGCGAGTTGTCGCAGCACATCATTGCCGTCGAAGGCCACTTTCGCGCAGTAGCCGAGCCGCTCCAGCATTTTGAGGATGATTTTGCGATTCACGACATTGTCCTCCGCGACGAGGATTCGCATCGGATTGCGCCGGGCAAAATCGCGATCGAACGGTGACACGAGCGTCGCCGGTTCCATCCGGAGCGCCTCGCCGTGAAGAAGCGCGTGCACCACCGCCGAGTAGAGAAGGCTCGGTTTGACCGGCTTGGTCATCTGCGCCGCAACCGCCGCGAAATCGATGCCCGTTAGCTCGCCAAGCGAAGTAAGCAAGAAAATCGGCGGCAGTTTTATTTCCGGATTCGCACGCAACGCCGCAATCACTTCGGCGCCATTCATCCCCGGCATATTATAGTCCAGGAGGAGCAGATCGAATTTTTCGCCGCGTTCGAAAAGCTCGATCGCCGCCGTACCATCCGCCACCGTGGTCACGGCAATGTGCCAGCTGCCGAGCTGGCGCTCGAGGATATGACGATTGATCGCGTTGTCATCGACGACGAGCACGCGACGGTCACGCAACTCAACGGTCGACACATTCGCGCGGTCAGGAGCTACACCTTCGTGCCTACCGAGCGGAATCGCGAAATCGAAACGCGAACCTTCGCCTACTTTGCTCTCCACGAGAATTCTTCCACCCATGAGATCGACCAGCCGGTAACTGATCGCGAGGCCGAGGCCAGTGCCGCCGTAGCGTCGAGTGGTCGAGTTGTCGACTTGTGAGAACGATTTGAACAACCGATCCATCCGCTCGGCAGGAATACCGATGCCGGTATCCTCCACCGCAAACGCGACGCGCCAGCCGCCCCCCGGATTGTCGTGCTCGGCTGAAACCGAAATCGTGATACCGCCACGCTCGGTGAACTTGATCGCATTACCGACCAGATTAACCAGCACCTGCCGCAGCCGCATCCCGTCGCCCGCGACAATCGCCGGAAGATTTGCGCTGCAGTACAGCCCAAGTTCGATGCCTTTCTCTGCACAACCCGGTGCGAAAAGATCGATTACTTGTTCGATGCAGCTGTGCAAATCAAACGGGTGCGACTCCAGCTCCAGCTTGCCACTTTCGATTTTCGAAAAGTCGAGAACGGCATTCAGAATATCGAGCAGCGCATCGCCACTGTTGCGAATCGTTTCGACATATTCGCGCTGCTCCGGCGAGAGCGGAAGATCGAGCAACAAGCTGCTCATGCCGATGATTGCGTTCATCGGCGTGCGGATCTCGTGGCTCATGTTCGCCAGAAATTCACTCTTGGCGCGATTCGCTGACTCAGCCGCTTCCTTCGCCTCGCGCATGCTGATTTCCGCGGCATTGCGTTGTCGTATCAGATCGTCGAGCACGGTCGTCAGTCCCATCAAATCGTCCGCCGACTCCATTCCCGTGGTGTTATCGATCCGCAGCGCACGAACCGATGAACGCAGTTTTTCGAGCACCATCAGGTTGTGCGCGTTTTGGGTGATGAGTAGCTCGTGAGTGGACGCGATCTCCTCGGAACTCAGCGACATCGCACGCTCCGTCAGCTGGCGATCGTTGTCGTATTGTTCGTAAGCGTCCTGCACGGCATTCAGCAGCCCACGCCACTTGGTCGGGATCTCAGGATTCGGCCCAAGAATTTTTCTCACCTGCCGTTCAAGCAGCCGGTGACGAAATATCAGGGAATTTTCGTCCATCCCAGGAGAACTGTTCCGCACTACGTCCATTGGTTGAAAACGAATCCTATTCCTCGCGCAGCGTAGTGATGGTCATGGTTTGATTATGCAACTGGCACGTCGCGGAACTTCCCGAGGAAGCCAGCTCCCCATATGAGTAGAATCCCGTTATCACGGCAGTCGGCCCGACCTCGGCACTGACGCTTTCAGTTTCTTCCTCCGTGCGTTGCCCAAGCACAATTCGCCGGCCGACGCAGCTCACACAAATTACCAACTCAGGCGCGACTCCATTCCGCGTTTGCTCTGCAGCTTGGGCTGCACCGTCGATCAAGTCTTCATAAGAAGCGCGCATGAAACGCGCCCGCGCGCCCATCGGAATATCGCCGGCGAACGTCATGCCCTCCGCTTTTTCATCAATTGACAGAATCGTGCGCACCACGGCGTGCTTGGAATTCACGGGTGTCACACTGAGCGGAAAACGCAGCGCCGAACCCGGTAACTTCGCCGCCTGATCGCCGAGATATTTCTTGTACAGCTGCAACGCGGACTGACCGTCCAATTCATAGAGCGTGTTGTGATCCGCACGTGTCACGATCCGCGCCGGACCAAACTCGCCCCAACCGCCCGCTGAGCCGATACCCACGCGCAACGCAGAGCCATAGAGACCTGCGGCCACGACGCGCCCGGGCGTGGGTGTTTCGTCGAGTCCAACGACGGTCCGCTCAAATCGCGCGTTGTCCCCGGCGAGTCCGCCGCTCAAATGCACGCCGACCGGAAGCTGGTCGTTGAACCCACGCGCGAGTTCGGTGCCGTTCACCACCTGGCCGTCGGATACCACGAAGACATGCACGAGCTCGGGAGCCGTCAAAGTTTGCGCGAGGTCACGCCCCGCGTCATAGCTTTGGCCGGAGTGCACGATGTCAACTGCCGCACAGACGACACGCGATTTTTCAAACGCGATCGCGGTCGCCACCACTCGCCCCTCGCTCACCACCGTGCCGACAATCTCGCCGGAAGTTGAAGCGATAATAACGTGCGCGTCGGGATAGCTCGCGCGCAACTCGCCCAGTCCTTCGCCGCGCTCCAGCAAATCGCGATCGCCAAACGCGAGTACGAGCTGCGCCTTTAAGCCGGCAAGGTTCCCCGCAATAATACTCCACCTTCCCGCCGAATCGAAAACCCGCTGCTCGATTTTCACGAGCGACGACTACGGTGATTGCAAATTTATGTCGATGTAAAATCCAACGCGGCCCCGGCAGTTTCTTTTAAGTGTCTGGGCTAAAATTACGACGAATGCGGTTTGCTCCAGAGCGGTTTGCCAGATTCCGGCGGCGCCGCCTTCGGAGCTTTTTTCTTGGGAAGCTTCGGGGCCCGTGCCTCGGTTTTTTGCTGGTCGGCCTTCGCTGCGACTTCGATGGGATCAGGCGGAGGTGTCGTTTCCTTTGCTCCTTCGTTCGAACTCGCGGCCCGCTGCCATTCGCCTTTCGAGCTCTCGACGGGTCCGTCGGCGGCGGCTGAGAGTTGCCGTTCCGCTTCCAGCCAAATCTCCATATCGTGTCCGCTTGGACTCCCTCGCTCTCTCCAGATTTCCTGAGCGCGTTGAGTCACTTCATCGTGAGTGGGTGAATTTGTCTTCATGGATTGATAGTTGGATACAGGTGCTAGTGTAAAAGCCGTGATACCGAATAAGACCGACCGAACGCTTCACCGACAGTTCCGCTCCACGACCGGCCGGTCCAATTTTTGCGTCTATTTGTTTTTCCCGAACAAGAGTCTCAAAGAATTCAGGCAGACCACCAGCGTACTACCTTCGTGTGCTGCGACGCCGATCGCCAGTGGCACCGCGCCCCAAGCTGTCGCCACCACCATCACGCCGACGACTCCCAAAGAGAGGGCGAGGTTCTGTCTGATCACCGCGCGGGCGCGTCGGCTTAACCGCTGAGCAGCGAGAAAATTCTCGATGCGATCGTGCATCAAAATAACCTCCGCCTGCTCCAGCGCTGCATCACTTCCGCGCGCGCCCATGGCCACACTCACATCCGCGGCCGCAAGACACGGCGCGTCATTCACGCCGTCACCGACCATCGCCACCTTCCGACCGCTCGCGCGAATTTCCATGATCGCGGCGACTTTGTCTTCAGGTGACAAACCGGCCCGCACTTCGTCCAACCCAATTTCCTTTCCCACCGCTTCCGCCGCGTGACGACGATCGCCCGTCAGCATGATCGTGCGTATGCCCATGTGTTTTAATTTCTCCAACACGCCCCTCGATTCGGCGCGGATTTGATCTTTCAACAGCACGCGACCGACCAAATCTTTTCCGATTACCCACACTTCGCTCAACTCCGCGGCCGCGGCCGGCAGCTTGCGCGCCCACTCCGCTAGCGGTCCGCTTTCCAACAACTCACGCCGGCCGAGCAGCAAACTCGCGCCGTCCAATTTGCCGCGGAGTCCCTGCCCGGTGATCGATTGAAATTCCTCCAGCTCCAGCGCTCGTACGCCTTTCGCTTTCGCATGACGGACGATCGCCCGTGCGATGGGGTGTTGTGATTTGGATTCCAACGCATAGGCCAACTCCAACACCTCACTTTCCCGGCCCGCAGGAAAACTTTCCGTACGCACCACCGCGAGTTCACCCGTCGTGAGCGTTCCCGTTTTATCCAGCGCCACGGCGTTGATATCCGCTAATTTTTCAATCGCCGCACCGCCGCGAAACAACACGCCATGTCGCGCACCCCACGCGATCGCCGCCAAAATCGCCGACGGAATCGACAGCACCAACGCACACGGACTTGCGACCACCATCAGTGTCATCGCGCGATAAAATGCCGACCGCAGTTCCGGCGTATTGGTGAACGCCGGCAGATGAAACCCGAGCCACCACACCAGAAACATCGCCGCCGAGCCGCCGATCACCACGTAGGTGTAGCCCGTCCCAAATCGATCCGTGAACCGTTCGCTCGGCGCTTTTAGTTTTTGCGCCGTCTGAATCAGCCGGATGATTTTTTGTAACGTGCTCTCCGACGTCAGCCGCGTCACATCGAACTCAACCGCGCCCCAGAGATTGATCGTCCCGCTGAACACCGGATCGCCGACGCCTTTTTCGACCGGAGTCGCCTCGCCGGTCAGCGCGGACTCATCGCTCGCGCTCCGCCCCTTCACGACCGAGCCGTCGGTCGGAAACGCCTCGCCGGGCCTGACCAGCACGCGTTGCCCTAGCTGCAATTTCTCCACTGCGATATTTTTTTCGCTGCCGTCTGCGAGCACCAGCGTCGCTGATTTCGGCGACGATTTGAGCAACGAACTGACTTCACGTTGCGTGCGATCAAGCGCGTATTCCTCCATCGCGCCCGACGCTGAAAACAAAAACAGCAGCAGCACCGCTTCGCCCCACGCGCCGATGAACATCGCGCCGATTGCGACCGCGAGCATGAGAAAATGGATGTCGATTTCGTGCTTCTTGATGTTCTCCCAAGAATCCACCGCGGCGTCCCAACCACCCGCGACAATTCCCACGAAATAAAACGCGCGCGCGATCCACGGCAGATCCGGCGCCACTGTTCCCGCGATCAGGCCGGCGATTCCCGCCGCTCCACCGATCGCCGCAAGCTTTGCGAGCATCCGCCATTCTTGGTCGAGTTGAGTCGGCTCGGCTTTGATTTCCGGCCACTCCATTTCGCGCCACAACCACATTGTCTCCGCCGTCACGCACATCCGACGGCCAACGACTGTCGCACCACCTTGCTGGCTCAGCGCATAACCGGCGGGCACTTTAACCGGCGCTTTTGCCGCCAATTGCGCTTCGACGGCGGCGATCGTCTCGGCTAGCTTGGCCTCAAAGTCGGCGACGTTCACGCGACCGATCGTCGCGACAGATACCGTATGCGCCGTCGGGTCGATCCGGACTGCGCTGACTTCGGGCTGCTCTCGCAAAAATGCGACGAGCTCCTCGACCCAGTTAATCTCAGTTTGGTTGGCGAGATTCACGGCTACCATTCAGTTCAGCATGGCCAAAGGCGCAAATTCATTTGCGCCACGAGGAGGCCGGCGCCTTCGTTTACAACTCCATCTCATGATCGGCCTTCGCGACGATACTGACTCTGCACAACCCCCTTCCGTGCAGAGCCGTGCGCCCGAACTGGCAGCGAAGATCTTCGCCGAGGACGGCTGGCTCCACGATGCGCTTTCTCTGGAGCACAGGCCCGAGCAGGAGCAAATGGCGCGAGCCGTGGCGGCGGCGATGCGCGACGACGTTCCCTTGTTGTTCGAAGCCGGCACCGGAGTCGGAAAATCCCTCGCCTACCTTGCGCCCGGTCTGATCCACGCGATCGACCAATCACGCCAACTGATCGTTTCCACGCACACAATTTCGCTGCAAGAACAGCTTGAAACAAAAGATCTGCCGATCTGCCGGCGGCTCTTCAAATCCTCGCCCGACCTCGAGCGTTACGCCGATTTCAAGTCCGCCGTCCTCGTCGGCAAATCAAATTACCTGTGCACGACGCGACTCAGCCACGCGCTCGCCGACCGTGCGAGTCTCTTCGCCGATGCAGACTACGACGAACTCCAACGTATCGCTGCCTGGGCTGATACTACAGACACCGGCCTGCGTCACGATCTTCGCCCGCCACCGCGACCGGACGTGTGGGATGCAGTTAACGCCGACTCCTCCTCGTGCTCACGCAAACATTGCGACGGCCAGCGCTGTTTTTATCAACGCGCCCGCGCGCGCATGCGCTCCGCCAATCTCGTCATCGTCAATCACGCGCTCCTCTTCGCGTTGATCAGCTCAGGTGGAGCCCAGGCGAATGGCGCGACCAAGGACACGCGCGGCGTGCTTTTCGCGGATGATTTTGTGGTGCTCGATGAAGCTCACACGGTGCCCGAAGTGGCGACGGATAATTTTGGGCTTTCGCTCTCCAGCTATGGTGTAGATCGCGCGTTAAAATATCTTTTCAATCCGAGAACAAAAAAAGGGCTCTTCCGAAAATTCGGCGGCGCCGAGGTGCAGCAGCTCGTCATCGACGCACTGGACGCGTCTAATCAGTTCTTCGAGTTCATCGGAAATTCCCTGCTCGCGCAGCGGCCGATAGTACGCGTGCGCGACGCCGGAGTCGCTGAGCCTACGCTCGACGGCCCCTTGGGGGCTTTGGTCCGACTGATCGGAAAACTCGCGGACAAACTCGAAGAAGGTCGTGAGCGCGATGAATTGCTCGAACAGAAACAACGGGTGAAAAGTCTCCAGGCCGGCGTGAGCGAATGGCTTGAGCTCGGAGACAAAGGACACGTTTACTGGGCGGAGCGCACGGGCCGTAAGCAAACAATCATTACGCTTCGCAGTGCGCCGATCGACGTCGCACCGGAGCTGCGTAAACATCTCTTCGGCTGCGGAACCAGCGTCGTGTGCACGAGTGCCACGCTCGCGATGGGCGGCTCGATCGAACCGTTCGCCGCACGCGTGGGAGCCGATGACGCGCGCGCGATCGTCGTGAAATCGCCGTTCGACTTCGAAAACAATATGCGCGTTTACGTCGCTGCGGATATTCCGCTGCCGTCGCCGCAGGAAGCGCGACTCGCGCTGAACGTATTGACCGACTACATTCGTTTTTGCACGGAGCGCGTAAAAGGCGGCTCATTGGTCTTGTTCACCAGTTACACGGATATGCGCGCGGTGGCGACAGCGCTCGAACCGGTTTTTCGTGAGGCCCAGCGCCCGTTCATGATGCAAGGCGCTGACCTCTCTCGCACAGAACTCGCAAACCAAATGCGCGAACTGGGCAATGCCGTGCTCTTTGGCACCGACAGTTTTTGGACAGGCGTTGATGTTCCCGGCAATGCGCTCGCGCAAGTCATCATCACACGACTGCCGTTCGATCCGCCCACACATCCGATTACCGAGGCAAAATGCGATCACATCCGTGATCGTGGCGGCAATCCCTTCAACGAACTAACGATGCCCGACGCTCTCATTAAATTTCGCCAGGGAGTCGGGCGACTAATTCGCACCGCCACGGATCGCGGTGTGGTCACCCTGCTGGATTCACGTCTGCTGGCGAAAGGTTACGGACGCCTCTTTCTCGATTGCTTGCCGAATCCGGAATTCACGAGAATCACGCGCGCAGATCGCGAAGAACGATTTCGTCCTTTCGCCTGACACCGGTTGCGCTACGTTTGTCGCTTCGATGACGCAAATCCGCTCAGCCGCACTTTCTGACATTGGACGAGTGCGCAAAAAGAATGAAGACCGTTACCTGCAGGACGAAACCGCCTTGCTCTTCGGAGTAGCGGATGGCGTCGGTGGTTTACCCGGTGGCGCTGAGGCGGCGCAACAAACCGTGGAAGAAATTGCGGCCGCGATGAAGGCCGTGAAAAGCGGTGCGAAGCCGGATCTCGAAGCCATCATCCTTCATGCGAACAGTGTCATTCACCGCCTCGGCGCCGCGCTCAGTCCGGTGATGGGAATTGGTTCCACTCTCACGTTTGCGTACATTGGTGACAGCACGCTTCATCTCGCGCACGTGGGCGACTCGCGGTGTTACAGCTGGCGGAATGGCGAATTCATTCAGCTCACCGACGATCACTCGGTCGAGAACGAAGCCCGGATGCGACGCGCGAAAGGCGAGGTGATTTATTATCACGAAGCAAACCGGAACGCCCTGACGCGGTGCATGGGCCAACCAGGTTCGCCTGAAGTTGACCTCGTTGACCGCCCGTTGCGCGCCGGCGACCGCTACCTTTTTTGCACCGACGGAGTGACGCGAATGGTACGCGACGACGAACTCGCAGAACTCATCGCCCAACAAGCCGAGCCCGAGGAGATTCTCCGCGAGATGATCACGCTCGCTGTCCGCCGCGGCGGTCCCGACAACGCCACCGGCGTGCTCGTCTTTATCGACGAAGCGTAGTTTCACGCCGTGGCGTCTCGTACTGAACAATTCCAATCGCTGGTTGCGCGCGAGCCCGATAACGAACTTTTCCGGTTTAGTCTGGCGCAAGCGTTGGTGACGGAAGGACGAGGCGCTGAGGCGCAACCGCATTTTGAATACTGCATCGCGAAGAAAGCGGATTGGATGATGCCGCGCATCCTTCTCGGAAAGCTTCTGATATTCTCCGGCCGTCCGGCGGAAGCACGTCCTTTGCTCGAATCTGCGCTCCAGCTCGCCATCGACCAGCATCACGAAACACCGGAGGCCGAGCTGCGCTCACTCCTCGAAGCGTTGCGTTAACGGACGCGTTCGAGGTTGGGCGAGGCTTGCGCGCCTCCGGAGTGCGTCCCGCCGTGCCGCGTTTTCTTCACCGATGGGAGCGGCTCACCGGGACGGTTCGCCCTACCAAAGTCAAAATCCACAGAAGCCGGCCCCACTGTTCTCAAAAAAAAAGCCGGCTCGAATGAGCCGGCTTTTCGAAGATCAAATCACTCCGCGATCAATCGCGGCGCGAAAGCAGATAAAGCAAATTTAGCAGCGCACCCACGAAGGCCGCGACGTACGTGAGCGCCGCAGCATCGAGCGTCTGGTTCACGCCAGGCATCTCGTCCCGATCGAGAATTCCGAGTTCGACGAGCTGAACTTTCGCGCGACGGCTCGCATCAAATTCCACGGGCAACGTGATCAATTGAAACAAGGAAAGCACCGCATAGCAGATGATCGCGATATCGAGCACGATGCCCGTCTGCTTACGGACAAAGAAGACACTCGCGAGAATCACAAACGGCAGAATCTGCGACACGAACTGAGTCGCGGGAACCAAGGCCATGCGCGCCTGCAGCATCGCATAACCCTCTTTGTGTTGGATCGCGTGACCGGCTTCGTGCGCTGCCACACCCAGCGCCGCGAGACTCGTGCCGCGGTAATTTTCAGAGGACAAGACGAGCCGCTTGTTCATTGGATCGTAATGGTCCGTCAAATGGCCGGACGTCTCTGTGATCTCGACATCGGTGACGCCCGCGTGAGCCATGACAGCTTGCGCCGCCTCGCGCCCGGTGATTTGTCCGCGCGAGCCAATGCGAGAATTTTTGCCGTAAGCGCTCGAGACACGAATTTGCGCGTACAATGCAAAAATAAAGACCGCGATGAAAAGGAGCATGAAAACTCCTGGCGGAAGATAAACGAAAGCGAGAGAAGCAGTCATAGTGAGATGGACTTGGAAACGTGGACTAAGGAATAAATTTACGAGGACACCAACTTATTCAATTTTCCCGGTTTTCCAGCGTTAATCTCCATGTTGGAAACGAGGAATAAGTTTTCCAACCCATCCGTATCAAAACGGAAATCCAACGGAAAAAAGCAGCGAGCCAGACGGATCCGTGGGACGCGGATTTAAATTTTTCCCATACTCAACACGGAGCGGACCAATGATCGTCTGATATCTTAGCCCGAGTCCGACCGAGTAGAGCCGCTCCGCAAACGGATAGTCCGCCAACCTCGCGGTCGTGCCTAACCCATCGAAAAAAAGCACCCCGGACCACTTGGTCGTCAAAGCCTGTTCCAACTCCAGATTGAGCAGCAGATAGCTCTTTGCTCCGACGAATTTTCCATCGGGCCCGAACGGCGCCGCCTCTCCTTCCTGATAACCGCGGATGCTATTATCGCCGCCCGGAAAGAATCGTTTGTTAACTGGCAGATCAGCGTCAGTGCCGCCCATCGTGGTGATGACGCCGTGATTGAGCCCGGCGTGAATCCAGCGGCCCTGGCCCCACGGCACGTGATAGGAACCGCCAAACTCGAATCGCTGATAATCAACGCTGCCACCCAGGTAGCGGCTCGCTGATTCAGCCTGCAAATACCAACGGTAGCCGCGTCGCGGACGGAGCGGGTTGTCACGATGGTCACGCACGAGTCGGAGATCGACGCTGGCGGCGTTGACCTGACTCTCGTCAGCCAAACTCGTTCCCAGCGTGTTGTCCCGATTGCCCAACGACTGAAACGTGTAACCCACGGTCGCATTTGCCCCAAGCCACCGCACTGGCGTGGTCAGGGAAAACGTCGTGCCAAATTCTTTTCGGAGGAACGATGTCTCCTGTCGCCGCAATGCGAAAACTTTGCCCGTGCCGTCGAGCGATTCGCCGAAAAGTTCTGGCACCGTGTAGCTATACTCACCGCGGCTGCTCTTCATCGATTGCAGCAACAACAACCGGCTCTGGTGCGCGCGCCCGAATAAATTCCACTGCCGCCATTCGACGCCACCGCGCAACTGTTCGTAGCTGCCGTAACCAAAAAGCAAATTCGCCTCCGTCTCCCGACCTTCGCGCACCTTGAAGACCGGATCGCGCACGGGACCCGTGGCCGGATCGTAACGCAGATCCACCGCGTCGAATATTCCCAGGCGCGCGAGCCGGAAACGTGCTTGCTCCAACGCCAGCGGATCGAGCGGCTGACCTGGTTCGCTATTAACGCGGCGCCGTAGCACCGGTTCCGCCGTATGCGCCGCGCCTTCGAAGCGCACGTTTCCAACTTTCACCGACTGACCCGGGGTCACGCGTGCGACCACCGCCACCGCCTTGACCCCAACGCGCGCTTCGCCGGCATCAGGCTCGAGCCGCACCGTCGCATCAGGAAACCCGAGACGATAAAAATGATTCCGAATTTCCGTCGTCACATTCTGCTGCCACAACTGCGACCACGACTGGCCGGCAAAATTCTGCAGCGATGGAATCGCTCCTCCCTCTTCGCCTGCGCCTTCGGTTCTAACGGAGGTGACCAACCAGCGCGCTCCTTGAACGACCGAGACGTCCACTTGAACATTCCCCGTGCGATGATCAACTCGCACATCCTGCGCGTTGGCCTTCGCCTCGGCATATCCGAGTCGCTGTAATTCGCGTTCGAGACTTGTGACCGCCTGACGCAGTTGCGCCGGCGAATAGATACGGCTGGATTTGCGGGATATCAGCACCGCTTCGCCCATGAAAAACTGGCGGGCAGCTTGTTCCTGCAACGCCTGCAAGCCGGTAAAACGCACCTGATCGAAAACGAAACGTACGCCCTGCTTGACTCGCAATCGCACTCGGCTGGCCACCGCGGAACGTGGCAGGGTCGATTCGAGTTTGGCGTCGAAGGTAAATTTTGTGAGGCCGCCATCGACGCGAACGAGGTCCGCTTCAATGACCGGCTCGAGGTAACCCTCCTCAGCCAATGCCGAGAGCAACAGGAACACGGCGTCCTCAATGGCGTTGGCGTCCAGCGTCACGCCGCGCTCGGCGCCAAGAAGTCGGGTCAGCGACTGCTGCTGCTGGCGATCACGCAACCAGCCGAGGCCCGACACGTCGACTCGCGCCTGCTCCTTGCCGGACGAGTTTTCTTTTGCCGCAGCCGGAAACACAAACGCGGGCCAGAGCACCAGCCACAGCAAAACCAGCCGAAGCACACGTAATTTATTCCAGCTCGAGCCAACGTTTTTAAGTGGAGGGACGACCTCCGTGTCGTCCGTGCTTGAACCGGCTAAACGCCAGGCGGCCCCATCGTCGCGCGAGAGATCGCTATTTCTTCTCATCACGCTTCTTGTCTCCTTTCGGATAGAACCGCCATTTGAGGCCGCCGTAGTAGTCGTCAAACTCATCGTACTCGCCGGTGACCGCCCAACGATCCGCCAGCCGGTACTCGATACTGTACGTCTCCCGACCCTGGGCGGAAATGTCGCTGCCACTGGAGATGGTCAGGCGATCGGCGCCGGTGGAGTCGCCACCGAAACTCCCCAGCAAACTTTGCCCAAAAAACGCCCCGAACCGGGCCACGCGCTGCCGATCTGTCGTTGAAACTTCATTACGCGGAGCCTCACCCGCCATGACCATGAGTAGCACTTGCTCGGCCTCGAGCGGTGGACTAGAGCTAAAGATTAGGTTGGGCGACGATGCTTCCCCAGACAGCTCCAGGCGAAGATCGTATCCATAACGGCGAGTCGTCGCCGCGAGCCAGATCTGCGGCTCAAGCTGTCCGGCCGAAAGGCGCACCTCTCCCTGATTCACCTCAAAATTTGCAAACGGCAGCCGGATATACCCCTGATCCACGATCGCCTCACCGGAGATGCGCGGTTCGCCCAAGGTTCCGTCCAGCTTGAATCTCGCGGTCGCCGTTCCATTGAAGACCGGCGTGCGCAATCGGAGAAATTTTTCGCCCTCTATCTTTATATCCAGCCCCCACGCGTTGAGTGGTGGCGTTTCCAGCGCGAAATAAGGCGGGCGTCCCGCCACGCCTTTGGCGCCGCTGGGAATCATCGAGCGGATGTCCGCGAGAAATAGACTGTCACGGAGCCGCACCACGCCGCTAATTGACGGCGGCGCAGCCTGGGGCGTTACCAGCTTCAAATCCAAATCGCCGCGCACCAACAAACCGGCGCGGCGCACGAAGGGAAGATTCTCTCCGGTCAGCGTCAGATTCAACTGCGGTGGCCGACCGACGGGCAGTTGTGCGCTGCCTTGTAACGTCACCAACTGTCCGCCCATGCGTGCGGTCACCGCTTGCAGATTTGCCGTACGGCCGCTGAAGCGAATGTCTGCACTAATTTCCTGAAGTACGCCGAGCGGTCCCAACGGCCGCGACGTGCCGTTTTCCATGCGAATAAAGCCGGTGACGGATTGCTCACCTTGGAACGTCAGATCGAGGTGGAAGCGTCCTTTCGGTGCAATGTACTCGGGGAAATAATGGACGAACGCGGCGATCTCTGCATCCGGCACTTCGATACGAACCTCCCCGCGCTGGGCGAATTCGCGCGGCTGCTTCATCGCCGCGAGCCACGTGTTAACCGCCACCGGTAGCCGACCGCTCGCGCGCACCTCCTGTCCTTCCACCGCCACCGAAAAATGCTCGAGCGTCAGTCCTTCCTTGTCGCCCACCAGATGAAGATTCAACGTCTCGACTTTCGGCCAGTATACCTTGAACCGCCCCTCCACCGGCGCCACACGCACCGCGCTAATCCGCGCTTCACCACGCGGCTTGTTTAAAGACCCTTCGAAATGAACCGTGGCCTCCGGTTGCACCACTTCGACGCCGGCAAGCTGCGTAATTTTTTCCCAAAAACTTGGGTTCGGTGATGTCGCAGCATCCAACGTGAACGGCGCGTCCTCCGCCAGTTCCCACTTCTGAACAGCGGCGGGGCGGATTAAAATCGGCAGACGACCAGTCGCATTAACGATCACGGCGCCTCCTTCCGCGACGCGTAGGGACGCGATTTCCACCCCTTCGCCCGAACCTTTCAACTGCGTGGATAGCTGAGCCGCGCGATTGTCTCCGAGATGAACCGTCAAAGCGGCGTTGACGGAGAACGCGGCCGGGCCGCCGCTCCAATTTCCTTCAACATTCAGCGAATCCACGCCCCACTTCGTTGGCGGAAAAATCAGTACCGACCGCAACCACTCCGAGCTAAAATGTTGCGCGCGGATTTGCGCATTTCCTGCCTCACCTGAAACCATCGCCGCATGAACGCTCGCCTCGGGCCCAGTGAGATCGACCTCACTCAGCTGCCAATGCGCACCCCATTTCAACTCCGCCGGTTTCGCGAGCTGCAGCCGCATCACGTCGCCATTCGCAAACGTGAGCGAAGTGACGTTCAAGCGCGTCCGGTCAGCCGAGCCTTCCGCAACTAATTTCGTATCACCCGCCTGAGCTTCCCCCGCGAATTTTTTAATCACGGCACCCTCTCCATTCCACGTCACCTTCACGTTCAACGGATGCGTTCGCGCGAAACTAAAATTCGCGACCTCCGCGTGACCTTCATGTTTCGCCGTAGCCCACGGGCCTGATCCCTTCGCTTCGATCTGCACCGCATCAAACTTTGGATACTCCGGCAGCCATCGCGCGAATAACGCGCGACCAACTCGACCGCGGAGCGACGCATCCACGATTTCACGACTGAGAATATTCCAGCCGCCGTGACACGCGAGTTCACTCCCGTCGGGCGTCGTAATAGTTCCACTCTCAATCGTCAGCACGGGCCACTCCAGCACGCCGTTCGCCTTGACGTGCGAAAGCGCGGTGTCCGCCACCGCAACAGCGTCACCGCTCGCAGAAAATTTTATCACGAGCCGTCGATCTTCACCGGCCGAAATCTGTCCTTCACCGCGTAACGCACCCCGCGCCTTGAACCACGGTTGCTTCGCCAGATCCGCGTCGACGGAAAAAGTGGACGGCTCCGAATGAAGTTTTCCTTCGCGATCGATCGCCACCGGCGCGCTCAGATGCGAAGTGATTCCCGGCAGGTTGACGTCCAGCGACTCCGCGACGAACGCCTCGTTCGTGAGGTGTCCGCGCAGATTCACCGTGAGCGGAGGCGCGGCGCTTTTCTCGAGCGGCTGGCCGTCTGCTGAAATTTCCGTGCTCAATTGGCCGTCCTTCCATTCCACCAGTCCAGTGCCGCGGATCGTCGCGTAAGACCCACCCAGCTTCACACGTTCTCCTGCGATTTCCCATTTATTCGCTCGCAACGTCGCCTCGGGCGGCAGCCACCCTCGCTCTTCAAAATGCGCGGCAAATTCCAACGGCTGATCCCACCATGTACCGCTTCCAGTCAACGTCGCCGCATTGCTTCGGAGCATGGCGTTTCCCGAGCCGTCGATCAGGGCAACCTTTACTTCGATGGATTCTTTGTCTGAAAACGACGCCGAGACCGCCCCGTGCCAGGAACGAAATCCGAGGTCCGGTGTAGAGACGACCCTACCCTTCAATGCTGCCGAAGTGAACGTGAGTTTTGCGCCTGGCCATGTGACCACGCCTCGTCCCGCCTCGAGCGTCGGTACCCAGACCGCAAGATGGGCCGTGAGCTTGTCGAGCAGACGCTGCAATCGCAGCCAGCCCCATTCTGACTTGGTTGGCTCCTTCGATTTTGAGCCGCTGACCTCGGTCGACCATTCCGTCGCCACGACCGGTCCAGGCGCGCTCATGTATCGCCGCCACAACCAGACGAACGGTGTGTCGGCCTCAGCTTGTTGCACTTTCACGACCACCGGATCGCGGCGATATTCCACGGCGCGCAACACGAACCGGGAATAGCCGACGCGCTCATAACTCCCAAACGTCAGCCCAAACGACGGGCCGAACCAGGAAACCGCCATGCCAAGCCACCACGGCGCGCTCAACACCACAGCCGCGAGTGCGACTGCGCAAAACCCAGAGATGACTGCTAGACGACGCATGAGAGAACGGACACCCCGCTCTGCCGCGCCACGGCCGGTCAGGCGCCCGGGGTCAAACCGCTTCGCCGCAAGAGGGCATTTAGATCAGGTCCACGACCCATAAACGCATGATACAGTTCCGCCGGATCCGCGGAATTTCCACGGCTTAAAATATGGGTAATAAACTCTTCACCCGTTTGCGGATTGAAAATCCCTTCTTTCTTAAAACGGGTAAACGCGTCCGCGTCCAACACCTCCGCCCACTTGTAGGAATAATAACCCGCGGCATAGCCGACCGGATCAGAGAAGATGTGAGTGAAGCGCTTCACCAACGTCGGCGCGGGCGGCTGCGTCGGAATCAAACACTCCGCCACCACAGCTCGCGCGGCCGGCTCGATATCGGGCAGCGAGGCGAACTCGCCGGTGCGCGTGTGGAGGAGCAGGTCCATTTTCGCGAGTGAGAGCTGACGCATCGTCACGCAGGCCGAGCGAAAGTTTTTCGCGGCGGTCATCTTCTGAAAAATATCCTCGGGGATCGTCGCGCCCGTTTCGTGATGCCGCGCGAACAGATCGAGACTCGCCCGTTCCCAACACCAGTTTTCCATGATCTGCGAAGGAAGTTCGACGAAGTCCCACGCCACGTTCACGCCATTGAGTGACTTGATTTCCACTTCACCCAGGAGGTGATGCAGCAAATGGCCGAACTCGTGGAAGATTGTTTCAACTTCGCGATGAGTCAGCAGCGCCGGGCGGCCGTCCGCTGGTGGAGTCATGTTACCGCAGATCAGTCCGAGGTGTGGCGCACGCGTGCCGTCGGGTTGCGGCCCACCCGTGATCAAATAGTTCATCCACGCACCACCGCGCTTCGATTCCCGCGGATGCCAGTCGGCGTAAAACGATCCGATCGTCCGATTCTTGCGATCAGTCACATCGTAGAATTTCACCTCGGGGTGCCACGTTTCCACCTCGCCCGCTTTGCGTTCGATGACGCGCAGTCCGAAGACGCGTTGCGCCAGTTCAAATAAACCGTCGATCACGCGGTTCATCGGAAAATACGGACGCAGAATCTCTTCGTCGAAATCGTAACGGGACTGCCGCAGTTTTTCTGACCAGTAGGCGAGTTCCCACGGAGCCAGTGGCGCAGCGGGCTGACCGGTCTGCGTCGCTTTGAATTCTTCCAACTCGCGACATTCGCGAACGAACGCGTCCGCCGCGCGCACCTGCAAATCGTTCAAGAAGGCCAAAGCATGCGCCCCGGATTTCGCCATTCGACGCTCGAGGACCAAATCCGCAAAATGGCTTTTCTCGAGCAACGCAGCCTTCTCCGCACGAAGCGTGAGAATTTTCCCGATCAGCTCGGTGTTATCGTAGGGCGCTTTCGCTCCGACAGCGATCGCGGCGGACCACATCTCCCGACGCAAGCCGGCGTCTTCGAGATAAATCATGAACGGTTCCTGCGACGGCTGGTGAAGCGTGAAGCGCCAGCCGGCGGCTCCCTTCGCCTCGGCGCCGCGCCGCGCCGCTGCTTTCGCATGTGCGGGCAATCCGGCCAGTCGCGATTCGTCTTCGACGATTAACTGCCAGGCATTCGTCGCATCGAGAACGTTCTCAGAATATTTCTGCGTGAGCTGCGACAACTCGGTTTGCAACGCTTCCAATCGCGTGCGCTGTTCCGCCGCGAGGTCCGCGCCGGCCTGACGAAAATCCGCGATCGTTTCTTGAAAAAAACGCCGGTGAATTCCCTGCAGCGCGCTCGCGGCGGGCGTAGCCGCAACCGCTTTCAAACGAAGCCAAAGATCCGCATTGAGCGGAATGCGTGCGTAGAACGCGGATACGCGTGGTAACATCGCGTTGTGAGCCGCGCGCAACTCCGGCGAGTCAGCAACCGACTGGAGATGGGTGACTTTGCCCCAAGCCTGGTTGAGTGCCTCGGTGGAATGCTCGAGGGCGAGAAACGTGTTCTCGTAGCTGACCGCTGAAAGATCGCGGGAGGCGATGGTATCAATCGCCGTCTGCGCACTTTCGAGCACAGCGCTGATCGCCGGCTCGATAAGTTCCGGCGTGAGCTGCGACCAGCGAATGGCGAAGGAGGGATCGAGAAATGGATTAGTGGAAGAAGAGGCCATGCGAAACTCGCCAACAGAATGTCATCCCAGTCGCCGTGCAAGCCCGCCTGAACGCGCATGATCACTATCTCAAGAGCTCAAACTGGAACACGCCCCAACCGGGGCCCGGCCCAACGCTCGTAGTTTGGCCAGACCCAACGCGATCGGAACTTTCCGCTCACCTTGTTCGCTCAACTTCAAATCGATAAAACGTCCACGTCGCGCTCACGCCTTCCACCCCGCCGAACTGCCTCTCGTAATCTCGCAACAACCGCCGCAGCTGGCCCGGTGTGTATCGCCGCAACGGTGCTGCACCCACGCCGTGCAGCGTCCGCAAAAACTCCCGAGCCGAACTGTAATCAAATACCCGTCGCTCGGTGTCGTCCCGCACGAGGTGCAATCCCGCCCGCGCGAGATTTGCACGCCACTCCGTCGGCGTGCGCCAGACAAGCGGATCGCATCCGCCGCTCACTTTTCTTAACTCGGGCAAACTTTCCGCGGCAAACAATCCTGCCAGCACCCGCCCGCCCGGCGCGAGGCTCGCGCGCCACGCCGCAAACACCTGCTCCGGATTCCGAACCCACTGAAGCATGCCACAGGAAAAAATCCAGTTCCACGGCCCGGGCAGTGGCTCCTCCGCCGCCATCACGCGCCAGTCTACCTGCGGCAATGCCACCCTGCCGGCCGTACACATCCCCGTTGAAATATCCGTCGCCGTAACACCGCCCGGCCAGTCGAGAATTTTTTGGGTGAATAATCCCGTCCCTGCGCCGGCCTCAAGCGCGCGACCCTCAGGATTCGCAGGCAGCCACTCCGAGAGCCAGCCCGCAAGCGCCGCCTGCACCCGCGCATGTTCGTGATAAACCGGCGCAGCCCGATCGAAGCTCATCGTCACGTCCGCGGTCATGCGATCTCCTTCGCGAACGCGCGCAACAACGCCGCCGGATGATGGCTTCCGCCCGGCACGACGACGACCCCGGGCGCGACAGCACGCAGCCGCGCCGAATCGAGCAACGCATCATCCTCGCCGCACCACGCACGCCAACCAGCGGGCAGCGTCGCCTCGACAGCGTCGTGCTCCAATCGCTCCAGTCCCCATGAAAGTTCTGCGAGCGACACTTCCGAACTCTGATCGGCCAGTACATCGAGACCCGCGCGACGATAAAAATCCGCCAGCGCCGCCTGCGGGTCACGCCGGAGCCAGCGTGCGAGCTGTCTGACCTGCGTTTGAGCGACGCGACCACCGGCATTTTTTTCACGCGGAAAGGCGAAAATCGGTGCAAGCAAGACAACGCGGCCCAGCAGCTCCGCACGAGTCGCCGCCGCCAGTAGCAAATGAGAACCGAGCGAATAGCCCGCAACCCAATCGAAAGGTGCAGTGGCCTCCAGCCTCGTCAGCGCTTCCGGCGTCGCCGCAACGAAAACGTGCTGCGCGTCAGGAAAGGCCAGCCTCGCCAGAGGTGCGAACCACACCTCCGGCGTCGCCCAACCGAGTACCCATGCCATTTTTTTCATCCGCGATAAGGTTCGATGTAGCCGCACCGGTTACGGTGCGGTTCGCAGGTCAAGGCATGCGGCTACGTCACGCGGATGCGCCATTCTCCATTCGTTCATCACATCGAGCACGCGCGCCGCGGCTGCGTCATCGAAAGTGCGCTTGAGCGAAAACCGCAGACGGCTCGTGCCCGCCGGAACCGTCGGCGGACGCACCGCGGCCACGAGGATTCCTTTTTCGCGCAATGCTTTCGCCGCACCGACCGCAGCCTCGGCCGAATTCAGCCGCACCGTCACAATCGGCGAATCGCCGTCGGGCGTATCCCATCCCGCATCACGCAGCCGCGCCCGAAACCTTTGCGACTGCTCGTGCCATTCCGTCTGCTGCGTGGCCAGCGCGCAAACGCGAGCGAGAGCGGCGGAGGCTGCCACCACATTGAGCGGCGATAGCGCGGTCGAATAAATGAATTCGCCCGCTTCGTTCACCAGATAGTCGCGAATCACCTCGTCAGAAAAGAGCGTGTAGGCCCCGCCGGATGCCAGCGTTTTGCCCAGCGTCCCGATCAACACGTCCACCGCTTTTTCGACGCCCGTAGCCCGCGCGAGCCCAGCGCCTCCGGGCCCGTACCAACCCAACGCGTGTGCCTCATCCACGATCAGGTGAAAACCAAAACGACTTTTCAACTCCGCCAGCCGCGCAAAGTCCGGGTAGTCGCCGTCCATGCTAAACACACTCTCCGTCACGACGAAGATCGTCCGACCGGAAGGCGCCGCGCGCACGAGCATCTCCTCAAGATGATCGAGACGGAGATGTTCGTAGCGCTGCAGGCGCGCCCCGCTGCGCAGAATGCCAGCGATCATGCTGTGGTGAATCAGACGGTCGGCCAGCACGAGGTCTCCGCGTGAGGGTAACAGGCTCAACACTGCGGAATTCGCCGCGTATCCACTGCTCCACAACAAGCCGCAGGAGAAGCCGTGCCAGTCGCAAAGCTCGCCGAGCAGTTGTTCGTGTGGCACACGCCAGCCCGTGATCAGCGGCGAAGCCGACGCCGACGTGCCATGCTCGGCCGCAGCCACGGCCACCGCAGCGGCGATGGCCGGATCACGCGCCAGCGCCAGGTAATCGTTGTCGGCGAGATTGAGGATGTCCGTGCGTGGGATCGTGACACGTAGCGAACGACGCAGACCTTTCCGTTCGCGCTCGGCCAGGCTCTGCCGGCAACGTTGCGGAAATTCACTGGTCGCTGTCGTGTCTTCGCCGGCGGTATCGGCGAAGAGATAAGCCAGCGCTTTTTCGGGGTGCTCCGGCGAGAGTGCGCCGTGCGCCTGGTCGGCCCACACCGGTACGCCCGCCGCACCCAGACCGGCACGATTCGCCGCGGCGACCGCACCGTCAAACTCCGCCACCGAAGCGTTGAGCCATACTCCGGCGCGCAAGCCGCATTGAGCCGCGCGGGCATACGCCAGCCGTGCTTGATTGATCGCGCCGAGACGATCAGCCACGACCACCACCGTGGCATTGACCTCGACGGCCACGGCCAGGTCGGCCCAATCGCGAGCCTCGTCATCGATCGGCGTCGCGATGCCGCCGGCACCTTCCAAAATGCGCCAGTCGCACAGCGGCAATGCCCGGATGCGTTCAACTAGTTTTGCGAAAGAAATTTCTTCTCCCTCAGCGCGGGCCGCGGCAGCCGGAGCGAGCGGAGCGGCAAATGTCGCGAGCGTAAACGTAGCGACATCCACGCAAGACAAACGCCGCGCACAGTCGGCATCGCCTTCGTCGCGCGTGTTGGGGCCGCGTCCGGTTTCCACCACCTTCACGATCTGCACACGCGTTCCATCGACCGCCAGCAAGCGGGCCAGCGCAGCGACCACCCATGTCTTGCCGACGCCCGTATCGGAGCCCGTGACCAGCAACGTACGCATAAACCGGTTACGCTCTCGCCTCGGCCGGTTGCGGAGCACACGGCACATCCGGCCGTTGCGCGGCGAGCGGATGCATGCCGAGGCGTGCAATCAAACGCAGATCGTCGGAGCGCTCCGGATTTGGGGTGGTGAGCAGTTTCTCACCGAGAAAAATACTGTTGGCCCCGGCGAGAAAACACAGCGCCTGCAATTCGTCGCTCATCTCCGTGCGGCCTGCGGAAAGTCGCACCATCGCGCGCGGCATGAGGATGCGCGCCGTGGCGATGACGCGCACGAACTCGATGGGATCGACCGGCGCTTTGTCTCCGAGTGGCGTGCCCGCCACCGGCACGAGGGCGTTGATCGGAACAGAATCGGGCTGCGGATCGAGGCTGGCCAACTCGGCGAGCAGATTGAGGCGGTCGTCCACGCTTTCACCCATTCCGAGAATGCCGCCGCTGCACACCTGCAGTCCGGCCGAACGCACGTGGGACAGCGTCGTGAGCCGTTCGTCGTAGGTACGGGTTGTGATAATCTCCGGATAATACTCCCGCGACGTATCGAGATTATGATTATATACCGAGCACCCAGCCTCCTTGAGGCGCGCGGCCTGCGGCTCGGTCAGCATTCCGAGGGTGCAGCAGACTTCCAAACCGAGTGACGAAACGCCACGCACCGTCGCGAGCACAGAGTCGAACTGTGGCCCATCGCGCACTTCGCGCCACGCCGCGCCCATGCAAAGGCGCGAAGCTCCACCACTCTGCGCCGCCCTCGCCGAGGAGAGCACCGCCTCCGTGTCCATCAGCGGTTCCGCCACGAGATCGGTGTGATAGTGGGAGGATTGCGGACAATACTTGCAGTCCTCCGGGCAGCGGCCGGTCTTGATCGACTGCAACGTGCAAAGCTGCACGGCAGCGGGATCATGGTGCTGGCGGTGAACTTGCTGCGCGCGGAACATCAATTCCGGCAGTGGCAGTTCGTAGATTTCGCGGAGAGACAGGAGATCGTAGGAGGGCATGATGAAAATGGTCAGGCGGGCAAAACGTCGTCGAGCGCACGCGCCGTGCGGCGAACGAGTTCGCCCAGTTCTTCTTCGGATAGGCAAAGCGGCGGCACCAGCAGCAGCGAATCGCCCAGCGGGCGTAGCAGCAGGCCGCGCTGGCGTGCCCGCATGCAGATTTGCAGGCCCATGCGTTGTGCCTCAGGAAAATTCTCAACGGAGTCGCGCGCTGGTGCGAGGTCGAGTGCGGCGGCGAAACCGCGCTGCCGGATCTCGCGCACATGCGGATGGGCGGAAAACGTCTCATCGATCAGCCGTCCGAAGCACGCGCTGCGAGTGCTCAGTGTACCGTCGGTCACCAGCGGACGAAGCTTGCGGATATTTTCAAGCGCCACGGCCGCCGCGAGGGGGTTGCCCGTGAAAGTGTGGCCGTGAAAAAACGCGCGATGGCTTTCGTAGGAACCGAGAAATGCGGCGAAAATTTCCTCTCGCGCCAGCGTGGCAGCCAGCGGCAGATAGCCCGCGGTCAGTCCTTTCGCCAGGCAAAGGAAATCCGGTGTCACGCCATCCTCCGCGCAGACCAGCATGGACCCAAGGCGGCCGAAGGCGACGAACACCTCGTCGAGAATCAGGTGAACGTCATGCGCGCGGCAAAGCGCGGCAACCTCGCGTACGAAGCCCGGCGGCTGCAAGCGCATGCCCGCGGCCCCTTGCACCGACGGCTCGAGAATAAAACACGCGATCCGGTCCGACTGCTCGTCGAGCAAAACGCGGAGCGCCGCCAGGCTCACGGTTGAATCGGCGGAACGGATACGACCACCCCATTCGCGGCAATGCGGTGCGGACAAATGGGTCGCCGGGAAACACCACGGCCGGAAGCGCTCATGGAAAAATCCGCTGTCGCCCACCGCCATCGCGCCGAACGTGTCGCCATGATAACCGCCCGACAAACCGATCACACCGCGTTTTTCCGGACGCCCAACGAGCTGCCAGTATTGGAATGAGAGCTTGAGCGCGATCTCGACGGCATTGGAACCGTTGTCACTGAAGAAAACCCGACCGAGGCCGTCCGGTGCGAGCCGCGCGAGCTCGGCGGCGAGTTCCGCGCCGACCGGATGGGTCAGGCCCAGCATCGTCGAGTGGGCCACGTCCACGAGCTGCCGTTGCAGCGCTGCGTTGAGATCGGGGTCGTTGTGTCCGTGGACGTTCGTCCAGATTGAAGCGGTTCCGTCGAGGTAGCTTCGACCCTCCGTATCGGTCAGCCATCCGCCACGTCCAGTCGCAATGGCCAGTGGAGGCAGGCTGAAATACTCCTGCATCTGCGTGAACGGATGCCAGACATGCCGCCGATCGGCCGCGTGAACATTTACGCTGTTGGAAGCGAGTGCGTTCACCATGCGTAAGCAAGACGCGCAGACACTTGGCGGCGGGCAGCTGGCACGGCCGGGATATCCTGAAAGTCGGAATCCCAAAGATTGTCGGCCTGAACCGAAAGTTCGAGGCCGCGCACCGCGGTGGGTCGGTAGCCCAGACCAAGCGAGCTGATCACCGCACTATCACCACCGATGGTGCGCAGAAGATTTGCCGCCTGCATGCGCGCGACGTTGTCGAGCCGTAAGGTCAACTCGTGCGTCAGGCGCACGGTGAAAGCAGCGGTGAAACGTTGCCGGGCGTAGTTGAGCGCGTAGAAACTGGCGTCGACCGTGGCTCCGCGGTAATCCGCATCCTTCGTGAGCCAGGTGTAACCGAGCACCACATCGCAAAGTCGGTAGGCGTGTCGCGCGACAACTTCGATACCCGTGGTCGCGATATCAACCGGATTGGCGGAGCGCGCCGTGATGCCTTTGCGAAAGGTCCAGTCGACCAATGCATCGTCGCGTCGGTAGAATACTGCCGTCTGGCCGATCCAGCCGGCAAACGCACCGCTTCCGCCAATCTCAAAATTATGGGTGGTCTGCCGTCCGAGGTTCGGGTTGCCGCGGAACAAACCGGCAGCGGGATTCGAGTCGAGCGCGGTGTACGTCGGTAGTTGGGTCGACTGGCTGTAACCGGCGTAAATTCGCTGCGCCGTGGCGGAGGGCTGCTCGCGCGCGATCTCGAACACCGGCGAAACCGCGCCTCCCTTCCGATTCGAATCGTCGTACGTCCCGCCCGCTTTCACGACCAGCCGCGCACCGTCTTCAAGGTCCCATGCGCGTTCTGGAATAACCGCAAATTTGGCGAGCGTGCGTGTGTGGTAAGGGCCAAAGATGAGAGACGTCGAGTGGAGTTCGTCGGCCAACATCTCACCACGAAAGTTGACGATGACAGCGCCCGCGTTGCGGCGACCTTCCACCGCAGCGCCCTCCACCCAAGTCGTGTGATTGAACGGATGCACCGGGCCGACGGGAGCGAACCGGTTGAACGCATAGTCGTCGCGATTGCGACGGTAGTAAGCGCCGAGCGCGAGGAATTCGCCGTCGCCAAAATCAACGCGATGGTTGAACGCGATCAGCAGGGTCTTGAGGTTTTCCGATTCGGCGGAGTTGAACGGAGTGTAGAGATTGGGCCAGCCGAAGAATTTTTCCTGGTAGCCAACAAAAAGATCGGTCTGGGCCGACGTCCGGGCAACTTGGATACGGGCGTTAATGCGGTTGAGTACGTGATCGCCATTCGGGATCGAGCCGTCGCCCTCGGAGTGCGCCCACGCGACATCAGCGCCAATCTGACCACCGATGGCTGACGTATCAGCCACGTACGCTTGATAGAATTCTCCCTCTAGAAGGCCGTACTGGCCAGCGCCGCCGGACGCTGCTCCCGCCGTGCGCATCCGGCGCCAACCGTAATCGACGGTGCCGGCGGTCGCATTGAGGGAACCAAGTGCGTTGTCGGTTCCGGTTAGTACTGTGGGCGCGCTCAGCATCGCAGGAGCTACCGGGATCTCCGCCAGATAGTGACCGGTTTGCGGGTCGTAGAGCGTTACAGCGCCAAGCTTGAAACCCGAGTTTTCAAAAATTCCGCCGCGAATTGTGACGTCCGCCTGTCCTTCGGAGAAGTTCCGCGGCTGGATATCGACGCGCGGTTCGAACCGCAGCGCAGAAATCGGCATGGCAAAGGTCGCCACTGGCGATTGATTTGCCACGCGCGGCGAATAAACCGTGACCTCCGGGAGCACCGTGCTGGTTGATTGCGCGTGAAGCGCAGTCGCCAATGCCACGGCCCCGAGTTGGGCGAAACGAAGTTTCATCGCCCACCGCTAACAGCGCGGAATCGAAAAACAAGCTTCAGTTAGGCAATCACCACTATCCGCCTAACAAGGCCGGCAAAGAAAAACCGGCTTGTTAGCCGGTTGCATTGAGCAGCCTCGTCTGCTCGGGAAAAATAACAACTTACTCTTCGCCGTCCTGACCGATTGCCTCCACCGGGCAGCCTTCCAAAGCCTCCATGCAAAGAGCCGTATCCTCTTCGGTCGTCGGCTGCTTGTGGACGAACGAGTACCCACCCTCGTCGTGACGCGTGAAAAATCCGGGAGCCGTTTCACGGCAAAGATCGCAGTCGATGCATTGCTGATCGACGTAAAATTTGCCCGCAGCGTTCTGGGCCCATTTGTCCGCTTTGTTGGCCATAGTTGCCGCGAACAAAGAGTAATTGATCCCGCTGTCAAGCGGTGAGGCCGGCATCGTAAATTGCCGTGAAAATTCTGCTGCCGACTTGTCTTTGTACCGCCGTGTTCCTAGTTTAATTTCGATGCTGTCCGACCGGCCCTACATGCAGAGTAACTACCCCCGCAACACGACGAGTGCGGTCACTTGGTTAATATCTGCAATTGTCGCAGTCTTCGTTCTCCAATTCGTTTTTCTGCGTTGGTTTAATTTAGACAGCGCGTTGGAGAACGCATTTGGCCTAACGGTTGCGAACGTAAAAGCAGGAAAAGTTTGGACGCTGTTTACTTACGGCCTTCTTCACTCGACCAGCAATCTGCTCCACGTGGTGGGTGACTTAGTGATCCTTTACTTTGTCGGCCGTATTCTTGAACCAATGCTCGGCTCGCGCCGGTTTCTTTGGCTTTTCGGAGCTGCGGTTGTGACGGGCGCGGCACTCTGGTTGGGAGCTCACTGGCAAATCGGTGGTGGACCAGCCATCGGCGCTACCGCCGGAGTGGTGGGACTATTCGTCGTATTTGCGTGTTTCTATCCGAATCAACCCACCACGTTTCTCCTGTTTTTCGTTCTGCCCGTCACGCTGAAACCCAAATACGTTGCCGTCGCACTTTTGGCGGCAGAGCTGGCGGGGTTTGTATTTTACGAAGTGATGCGCGCGGCTTCTCCCTTTGGCTCAGAAATCGCCTTTTCAGCCCACATCGGCGGCATGCTCGCGGGCTGGATTTATTTCCGCTACGTCCACGAGGCAAACTGGCACCTGCGGACCTCCAGCAGTGATATTGAACTGCCCCGCTGGCTGCGAAAACGACCGAAAGTCATCGCACCGCCACCGGTGCAAATCGATCTGACGAAGCGCGAAGACCTCCGCGCCGAGGTCGATCGGATTCTCGACAAGATCAATAGTGATGGATTCGCGGCGCTGACCGCCGACGAAAAACGCCTGCTCGACGACGCTCGTGATCTATTGAGCCGTCGTTAGCGGCGTTCCGGGCGACGTTCATCATACTCCCCTTCGCTCGGTCAAAATCGCTCTCACGTTATTCAGCTTCTTCTTAAACAATTCCAGAAACATCCGACTTCTTTCGCCATCTGATTTTTATCTCATGATCAATTTTCTTCCCCGCCTGCGTCCCCTCGTGCTCGGAGTTGCCCTGCTCGGCTTTGTCGCCAGCACCAATCTGGGTTTGGCGGCAACAGATCGGAAGTTCACCACTTCCGCCACGCTCTCGACTGAAGCCCGCACGTTGGTCAATCTGCTTGAGCAGGCGCACTACAATCGCGACGCCGTTCACACGAGTGACTTTGCCCAGGTCATTCCGAGCTACATGAACGACCTCGATGGACAACGGCTGTTCTTCCTCGATAGCGACAAAAAGAGTTTCGACGATCTCTTCGGAAAAAACATTTATTGGAATATCAGCGCACTCGGTAATATCGACCCAGCGTACGAAATTTTTCGCACGTACGAGAATCGCACCACTACTCGGATCGCTTGGATTTTCGAGGAACTGAAAAAAGATTTCGATCTTTCGGCTAACGAGAACTACCGCGCCGACCGCACCAAGGCCGACTGGCCGGCGACGCCGCAAGCGGCCGATGCCCTCTGGCACCAGCGTCTCAAGTTCGAACTCATCTCTGAGATGATGAACAAAAAGACGGTCGATGAAGCCAAGGTCGTCGTTCACAAACGCTACGAGCGGATGCTGAAAAACGTCGCCGAAATCGAAGGCAATGATCTCGCTGAACTCTTCCTGTCCAACGTCGCGCGAATCTACGATCCGCACTCCACCTATTTTTCCGCCGAGACGTTTGAGGATTTTGGCATTCAGATGAAGCTTCAGCTCGTCGGAATCGGAGCGCTGCTCGGAATCGAAGAAGACAACTGTTTCGTGAAGGAAATTGTCCCCGGCGGTCCCGCCGATTTGGGAAAGCAGCTTAAGCCAAACGACAAGATCATCGCGGTAGCGCAGAGTAATTCGGAACCGATCGAAGTCATCGGGATGAAACTTCGCAAAGTCGTCGAGATGATCCGCGGTGCGAAAGGTTCTGAGGTGAAATTATTGGTCCAGCCCGCCGATGCGACCGACTCTTCCGCTCGCAAGCAAATCACCATCACGCGCGACATTGTGAAACTGAACTCCGCCCGTGCGCGAGCCGCCGTGTTCGACGTGCCGGACGCATCTGGAAAATCGATGGTTCCCCTTGGCGTGATCACCCTGCCCGCTTTCTACGGACCAGCCGATAACGATGACCCCGAAGCGGAAAAGACCACAGCCACAAAGGATGTCGCACGTCTCATCGATCAGCTAAAAGCCGCCGGCGTCAAAGGCATGGTGCTCGACTTGCGGCACAATGGTGGCGGTTACCTCTCTGAAGCTGTGGATTTGACCGGTTTGTTTATTTCGCGCGGGCCTGTCGTGCAGGTGAAAAATTACGCCGGAGAAATCCAGATCGATAACGATAATAATTCCACTGTCGCCTACGACGGGCCATTAGCCGTGCTGGTTGATCGTTTCAGCGCATCCGCGTCAGAAATCGTTACCGGTGCACTGCAAAATTATGGACGCGCGATTGTCATCGGCGACACATCCACTCACGGGAAAGGCAGTGTACAGACCGTGTTGGAAATGAAAAATCTCGTTCCCCAACTTGCTCGCTCTCCAGAAAAAAGCGGCGCCGCCAAATTCACAGTTCAGAAATATTATCTGCCGAACGGTTCATCGACGCAGCTTAAAGGCATCGTCCCGGATATCGTGCTGCCGTCGATCGATGAATTCCTTCCCATCGGCGAAGGCAGTCTGCCGCATGCGTTGGTATGGGACGAAATTCCCACGTCGTTCTTCGACGGCGCGCCACTTGATGCCAAGGTCCTGAAACCACTACGCGAAGCGAGCGTCGCCCGCCAGGAGAAGCTCGATGAATTTCTTTATCTCCGCAAAAACGTCGACTGGTTCAAAATGCGCCAGGATCAGAAATTGGTTTCGCTAAACCTCGAAGCACGTCGCCAGCAGAAGGTCTCGGATGAGGAATTCCGCAAGCAGATGAAAACCGAGAAAGAGGTTCTCGCGAAAAACGATTTTCATTTCCGCGAATTTCGTCTGGGACCTCCCCCCGCGCCGAAAATCAAGCCGGTTAAAAAAGATGAAGATGGCGATGGCGCAGACGACGAAGATGAATTGAGCACCGATGAAAACGACTCCTACGCCAAGGTCGATGTGCACCTTCGCGAAAGCCTGCGGGTCTTGAACGATGCCTTGATGCTCGGTGAAAACCGGCAGTACTGGGCCAGCAATCATCCCCCGCTCACCGCGTTGACTGATCCCAAAGGTTAAGCGAGCGTCGCGAAGAAATAGCGATCGCGTCCAGTAAGATCCTGGCGCGATTCGATAGCAGACAATCCCGCCCGGGTAGCCAATTCCCGCAGCGCGGCATGTTGCGCGATGCCGGTTTCCATCGCGAGCAAACCGCCTGGCTGAAGAAAATTCGGCGCGCCCGCGATGATTGCACTCAGGTCCGCGATTCCGGCCGGACCCTGTGAGGTCAAAGCTCCGGCCGGTTCGTGGTCGCGAACCTCTGGAGTAGCCTCCGCCGTTTCCTCGGCCGATAAATAGGGCGGGTTTGCCACGATCAGATCGAAACGAGCGTCCTGCGGAAGTTCGCTGAACCAGTTTGAGGCTAGCCATGTCACCCGTCCGTCCAGCTGATTCGCCGCCGCATTCTCGGCTGCGAGCGCGAGCGCTTCAGCGCTCACATCCACCGCGGCGACCTGTGCATCCGCAAACTGCTTTGCGAGAGCGATCGCGATCGCTCCGCTACCCGTGCCCAAATCTAGAATACGCGTCGGCGGCAGCGTCAATCGCGCGAGAAGGATTTCGATCAGATACTCCGTCTCCGGCCGCGGGATCAACGCCCTTCGATCGGTTTTCAATTTCAATCCAAAAAAATCGGTTTCTCCGATGATGTATTGCAAGGGCTCGCGCTGGCCTCGTCGCCGCACAAGCGGGCGGATCTTCTCCAATTCGGGTTCACTCAGCAGTCGCTCGAATTGCAGGTACAACTGCATGCGTTTCAATCCGAGCCCGTGCCCCACCAACAGTTCCGCATTCAACCGCGGATTCTCCACGCCCTTCGTCGTAAAAAAGTCCGTCGTCTTCTTGATAATCTCGAGTACCGTCAGCATCTCAGTCCTGGTCGTCGCTACGACTCGTTCTTGCGACCGCTCCCGGCAGCACCGACTCGCTCAAGGCCGCGAGTTTTTCCTCATACTCAGCTTTCTGTAGCGCGACAATAATGTCATCGATCGCGCCTTCCATGACTTGGGGCAGATTATACAGCGTCAGTCCGATCCGATGATCGGTGAGCCGGTTCTGCGGAAAATTGTAGGTTCGTATCCGCTCGCTGCGATCGCCGGAACCGATCTGGCTTTTTCGCGCCGCCGCATATTTAGCCCGCTCCTCATCTTCGCGACGCTGCAACAGCCGTGACCGCAGAACCGTCATGGCTTTCGCCTTATTCTTGAGCTGCGACCGCTCGTCCGCGCACGTGACGATCAGCCCTGTCGGCTTGTGCATGATTTGGACCGCTGAGTCCGTCGTATTCACTCCCTGGCCACCGGGTCCGCTGGCCCGCGTAACCGTGATCTCAAGATCCTGCGGATCGATCTGCACGTCGACTTCCTCCGCCTCCGGCAACACGGCTACAGTCACCGTTGACGTGTGAATGCGGCCATTCGCTTCCGTCACTGGCACCCGCTGCACCCGGTGTACGCCGCTCTCGAATTTGAGTTGTTTGTACACGTCTGTGCCGGTGATCAGGAAAATCACTTCCTTGTAACCGCCGCGCTCCGAAGAACTGCTACTCATCGGCTGAACCTTCCAACCGCGGTTGTCCGCGTAGCGCGAGTACATCCGATAAAGTTCAGCAGCAAAAAGACTCGCCTCGTCGCCCCCGGTGCCCGCACGAATTTCCATCACGGTGTTACGCGAGTCGGTCGCCTCCGGCGGTATCATCGCCACCAACACGGCTTGTTTTAACACTGCTCGTCGCCGCTCCAGTTGCGGCAACTCCGCGGTCGCGAGTTCTCGCAGGTCGGGATCAGCCAGCGGATCACGGCTCAACACGATCGCTTCCGCCGTTTCACGCTCCAGTCGCGCGTGCTCCTGATAATTGGCGATTAACTCCTGCACCTTCTGCTGTTCACGTGACACTTCGGCGGCCCGCCGTGGGTTCGCGTAAAAGGAAGGCTCCGCCATTTGCGCGTCGAGTTCGTCAAGGCGGCGTTGAAAAGGAGCAATGTCGGGAAGTTCGTCCATGAAACGAGAAAGCGCGGGGATGATTTGCGAATTGCGCGCCAAGCCGCTTGTGGCTTGGCTGCGGCAATCGGTCCGCCAGGCGAATCCGCCTATCGGTGCCAATTAGTAATGGCTACCACGCTTTTCACTCAAAACACCATCGCCTGCATTTGGGATTTCGACAAGACCTTAATCCCTGAATACATGCAGTCGCCGCTGTTTCGGCGCTACGGATTGGACGAGGCGAACTTTTGGGAGGAGACCAACAAGCTCGCCGAACATTACCGCCGCCGCGGCTATCATCTCTCTCCGGAAAT
>CBRAFL010000009.1:0-32148 GCA_967755055.1 uncultured bacterium | reverse complement strand
CCGTTTGCGTCAGACGATTCCTCGTCGCGCGCTCTCGCGGCGATCGCGTCCGAGATAATTCTTAACGCGCAGAAAGGCGGCGTAGCGGTGAGCGAACTCCAGATCGATTTCGACTGCAACGAATCGAAGCTCGCGGGTTATCGGGAATGGCTGGTCGCTTTACGCGCCGCAGCCGGATCAACACCGCTCGTCATCACGGCGTTGCCTACATGGTTGAAACGTCCGGAGTTTTCAGCGCTGGCGAAAACAACGAATGGGTTTGTGCTACAGGTGCATTCGCTCGCGAAGCCGTCGCACCCGGACGAGGCGTTCACGTTGTGCGATCCTGCTCAGGCGCTCGCGTGGACGCGGCGCGCTGGAGAAATCGGTGTGCCGTTTCGCGTCGCGCTGCCGACGTACGGCTACTTGATGACGTTTGATCGTGACGGAAAATTTCTCTCTCTCGGAGCGGAAGGCCGAACGCCGCAGGTTCCTCCCGGCGGAAAAATGCGCGTGGTCCGTGCTGATGCGCCGGCGATGGCGCGTCTTGCGAACACGCTCGCGGCAGAGCATCCAGCGAGCTGCGTCGGCGTGATTTGGTTTCGGCTGCCGATTAAAAGCGATCGTTTGAACTGGGACGCGATTACGTTCGCGACGGTCCTGCGCGGCTACGAACCGAGGAAGGAGCTGCGCGTAAATGTGCAGCGGGAGGATGCAGGAGTGGCGGTGATTACACTCGTCAACGTCGGTGAGACGACGGAAGCGTTGCCGTTGCGAATTGATCTGCACGGCGCGTCGGCGGGGCGATTCATTGCGGGTGATGGATTTCGCGGTTTTCGTCTGGAAACGCGAGGTGACGAGGTCCAAGGAATCGTGCGCGCAGCAGAGATTTCGGTGGACGCTTCAATCGCGCCCGGCCGCTCGGAAAAGATCGCATGGCTGCGCTTCGTCCATGAAATTTCTCTCGAAGCTTCGTTGCCGACTCTGCCTTGAAGGCGGGGGCGTTGTCCTCTCGTTGGCGGTTGTCTCGAAAGCGTGCGGCCCGGATTTTCCCAACAGCTATTTCGATCAATCCGCCGAAGAACTTCTGGCTGCGCCCGAAGGTTATTTTGCCGAAGAGATCTCGCGACTCACAGCGGGCGTGGTGCCGGAAAATCGCGCGGTCATCGGGGATCAGCGAGCGAGCACGTTGAGCGCCGAGCGCGCAGATCTCGAACGCGCACTAACGGAGCGAGGCGTTGAGCCGGCGCGTGCCAGTCGCGTGGCGAGCTGTTATGAAATCGCGCGAGCCGCCCTCGAGGCGGGGAAAGCAGATCCGTTCCACGCCGACTGGCGAAAAAAGGAGCCGAAACTGGATTTGCTCGCCGACGCGCCGGCGGAATTCGCGCATTATCTCCGAGGTGCCGATGCCTGGCGGCGCGACGATATCCGCGCTGCGCGAGTCGAGTGGCAGACGATTCTTGATCTGCCGGTGAATGAGCGCCGTTACCGTTCGACCTGGGCGGCGTATATGCTGGGGCGCGTGTGCTTGCATGATGCTGAGACGAGCGCATCGCCACAAAGCCTCCAAGCAGCAGCGCATTTTTTTCAAATCGTGAGAGAGCTTGTGCGGGCCGGTTTGCCGGATCCGCTCGGCCTCGCGGCAGCGAGCTATGGATGGGAGGCGCGAGCAGCGTTGGACGCGGGCGACTATCCCGGCGCGGTGCGACTTTATCTCGCGCAGCAAGCAACCGGAGATCGAACGGCGCTGGAGTCGTTGCGGCGAACGGCCGCGCGAATGGCTTCACTGGAAAATGATCAACTGCTCGCCCTTGCCTCGGATGAAAAGGCGCGACGCGTATTGACGGCATATTTTGTTTCCCGCGGTGGGCCGCATTTTGCGAGTGATGGCGATCCGGATACACTGTCGTCACGCGCGCAAGTTTGGGCGGAGGCGCTGGAGAAATCCGGCGTACGCGCTTTGCCAGAGGCCGACCGATTCGCGTGGGTGACCTATCAAGCGGGCGCATTTGCGCAGGCGCGGCAATGGCTGGCGCTCGCCTCCGAAGCGTCGCCGGAAGCGCAATGGATTCGGGCAAAACTCGCACTGCGCGACGGCGAACTGGTGCGGGGCCGGCAGTTGCTCGCGGCTGCGCTCGCTTCGCCGGCGGTGGGCGAAGCGCATCGTGCACAGATGGCGGCGGAACTCGGTCGCGTGTGTTTGGCGGTGGACGACTTCATTGGTGCGCTCGAGGCGTGGCTCGGCGGCGGTCACTGGAAAGACGCAGCGTACGCGGCCGAGCGCGTCATGACGCTTCAGGAGTTAAGGGGATTTGTGGATACGCGCTGTCCGGTGGGCGCTTCGGTGAATGGCGCGACTCAACAAGACCTCAGGAGCGAGCTGCGGAATTTGCTGGCGCGGCGACTCGCGCGCGCAGGTCAGACGGAAGCCGCGGTGAACTATTTTCCCGAAGATCAACGAGCGGGCTTTCAGGCGTATGTGGCGGCGGTGAAAACGGGTTTCGACGACGGGCGACCTGCGACGGAGCGGGCGGCTGCGTTTTGGCGGGCGGCGCAGGCGGTGCGGGAGCACGGCATGGAGTGGCTCGGGACCGAGTTGGAGCCGGACTGGGCGATCTATGGCGGTGACTTTGATTTGACGAGCACCAGCGCTCAGCGGCGATCGGTCGCGGCTTCGCAACAGGGGCCGTTTGCAGCGACGGCGGCCGAGGCGGAACGGCTCGAGCATCAGCGCGTGCCGGAAAAACGTTTTCATTATCGCTATCGTGCAGCTGAACTCGCGTGGTGGGCGGCGTCATTATTGCCGAATGAATCGGAACTAACGGCGCACATTCTTGTAACGGCAGGCGGCTGGCTCAAAGCGCGAGATCCCAAAGCGGCGGAGCCGTTTTACCAGGCGCTGGTGCTTCGATGTGGACAAACGGAACTCGGACGAGAGGCAAAAAAAAGGCATTGGTTCGCACCCATTCTGGCGTCGGGCGCCGACGCGAATCTGTAACGTCAGGACGCAAGCGGCGGTGCGTGTGAAATCGCTGATTTTTCACTCGTGAGCCGCCCATTGGCCGCTTACACCCCTTCGCTTCCCATGAAGCATTTCCTCAAAGAGACCGACTTTCAGGCGCACGAGTTGCCAGGATTGTTCGCCCTCGCGCAGCGATTAAAGAAAGAACGTGGTCAGGGAAAATCCTCCGTCTTGGCGGGCCAGACGTGGGCGCTGATTTTTTCGAAATCGAGCACGCGGACGCGGGTTTCGTTTGAAGTGGGCGTCCATGAACTGGGTGGAAACCCGCTCTTCCTGAACAAGAACGATATTCAGTTGGGACGCGGCGAAACCATCGAGGACACCGCGAAGGTGCTTTCGCGTTTCGTGCATGGGTTGATTGTCCGCACCTTCGATCACAGCGAAGTCGAGCGCCTCGCCGCCAGCAGCACGGTGCCGGTCATCAATGGGCTGACCGATTTCCTGCACCCGTGTCAGATCTACACGGACGCTTTCACGGCCGCTGAGCGCTGGGCTCGTGGTGGAAACAATCTGGTGGGTTCGCTCCGCGGTCGGAAAATCGCTTTTCTCGGCGACACCGCATGCAACATGGCCAATTCGTGGATTCTCGGCGCGAATTTGTTCGGCATGAAAATCTCGCTGTCGGGGCCGAAGGAGTTCGCGCCTTCGGCGGAGTTTAACGCGTTCCTCGCCAAGGAGGGTTATGCGGGTGGTTACGAATTTACGAATGATCCGTTCGAGGCGGTCCGCGGAGCGGACATCGTCTACACGGACGTTTGGGTTAGCATGGGCAAGGAAGAAGAAACCGCGGCGCGCATTAAGCAGATGCGGCCCTATGCCGTGACGGAGAAAGTTTTCGCAGCGGCCAAACCCGATGCGTTGTTCATGCATTGTCTACCCGCGCACGCGGGAGAGGAAGTCGATCAAGCCGTGCTCGACAATCCACGCTCCATCATTTTCGACGAAGCCGAAAATCGGCTTCACATGCAGAAGGCGATCCTCGCTTCTCTCGTCTCCTCGGCGAAATAACCGTAAGTTTTTTGAACCTCTTTATCCTCTCATGAAAATCGTCCTCGCATACTCCGGCGGCCTCGACACGTCCGTCATCGTTAAATGGCTTCGTGAAACTTACGACGCCGAGATCGTGACGTTCGCCGCGGACGTCGGTCAGGAAGAAGAGCTGAAAGGCCTCGATAAAAAGGCCAAAAAGACCGGCGCGTCGAAACACTACACGCTCGATCTGGTCGAGGAATTCGCGAGCGATTTCATCTACCCGATGATCCGCGCCAACGCGATTTACGAGGGACAGTATTATCTGGGAACGTCGATTGCGCGTCCGCTGATTGCGAAAGCGCAGATCGACATCGCGAAAAAAGAAAACGCGGACACAGTCGCGCACGGCGCCACTGGAAAGGGCAATGACCAGTGCCGGTTTGAGCTTACGTACATGGCGCTCGCGCCGCAGCTGCAGATCATCGCACCGTGGAAGATCGAGGCGTATCGCGAACTTTTCCCCGGTCGTGCGGAGATGATCGCGTATTGTGAGAAGCACAAAATTCCGGTCGAGGCGTCGCTGAAGAAACCGTACTCGATGGATCGGAATCTCCTGCACATCTCTTACGAGGCGGGAATTCTCGAGGATCCGTGGTTCGATCCGACGACCGAGGAGAATAAAGGCATGTTCAAGCTCTCGGTTTCACCGGAAGACGCGCCGGATAAACCGGAGTACGTTGAACTCGATTTTGTGAAGGGCGACTGCGTGTCGGTTAATGGCAAGAAGCTCACTCCCGGTGGCGTGCTGAAGGCGCTGAATAAACTTGGCGGCAAGCACGGCATCGGCCGCGTTGACCTCGTGGAGAATCGTTTCGTCGGCATGAAGTCGCGCGGAGTTTACGAGACGCCCGGTGGCACAATTCTTATGCAGGCGCATCGTCAGGTGGAATCGCTCACACTCGACCGCGAGGTGCTGCACCTGCGCGACGGTTTTATTCCGAAATACGCCGAGCTCGTCTACAACGGGTTCTGGTTCGCTCCGGAGCGCGAGATGCTCCAGGCGATGATCGATGAGAGCCAGAAGTTCGTGACGGGTACCGTTCGCCTGAAGCTTTACAAGGGGAACATCATCACGTGCGGCCGGAAGTCGAAGTATTCGCTTTACGATGACAAGATCGCTTCGATGGAAGGCGTGAAGAGCTGGTACAATCAGAGCGATGCGACCGGGTTCATCCGCCTCAACGGACTGCGGCTCCGTGCGCGCAATCTCGCGCAAGGCGGGCCGCAGATTGGTCAGTGACGCGTCGGTGGTGCATCGGAGTTTGAGGTGGAGCGCGACGTCCTCGTCGAGCTTGGTTGCGAATGAACCGCCTCAAACCCGATGGGACATCGGGCTCCACCTTTTCGCACGCGAACCCCTCGTTGCTCAGACGGGAGCGGGCGTTCGCGCGCGCACGTGGGCGGCGACCAATTCGGCCGCGTCAGGGAGTGGTAGTTTCGCCGTATTGATTACCAAATCGTAAGCTTTCGGATCCGCGACATCGGCGTTGAAGTTGGCCGAGACGTAGCGGCGGCGCGCGGCGTCGCAACGAGCGTTGTGACGATAGGCGTCTTCTTCGGAGATGCCGTAAAGTTGAGCGAGGTATTTAGCGCGGTGGCTGGCAGGCGCGACGAGTCGCACGTGCGTGCCATGCGGAAGGCCTGCCGTCGCGAAATTGGCGCCACGGCCGACCAAAATTGAGTGCCCTTCGCGGGCGAGCCGGCACATCGTCTCCTTGGTTTTTTCCACCAGATCCCACAATGAGGGATGAAGCCCTACCATCTCGCCGATGGTGGATTGAATTTCAGAAACGCGGTCTTCGGGCAGGAAACGCGCGATGCGGTTCGGGAGCTGGTTGGCGCGGAGCATTTTTAGCGTGAGGTTCGCCTCGTAGATATGCCAAAAGCCCTCGCCGGAAATTTCTGCGTTGAGCGTGCGGGAGATAAGCTTCGCGAGGCTTGCTCCTCCGCAGCCGGCCTCACGGGAGATGGTGACAAACGGGCCGGCTTTGTTGTCCCACGGATTGCGTGAGTCGCGCCACTGGCTGTTTAAATAGCTTCCAGCCACTGCTAGCGAAATATTCGTGCTCATGGTGTTTTTTTCGGCGTCCGTCGCCTGACGAACGACCGAAGGTGCTGACCTCAACGCGAGCATGAGCTGTGCCCGGAGAGTCGTTACCTCGTTGGCATTAGTTATTTTCAGTGCGCGAAAGCGGGCGCGTTTGGAAAACGCGCCGCGCTCGCCGGTCTGCGGACGACCCGGAGGTCGTCCCTCCGCTGAAGGTGACGGACTTTTCCCTCTTCGAATTAGAACAAGGAATTAGCGACGATACCGACGGCGGTGATCGGGCCGGAGTCGCTCATGCTGTCGAGTGCGCGGTCAGCTTTCTTCAGCGTCGATTGTGCGGATTGGAACAGCGCATCGTCGTTGATCAACTTTCCGAGCGTGCCTTCGCCTTTCGCGATCTTGTCGGAGACGGCGCGGAAGTTTGCCACGGTCGCTTTCAGATCACTCGCCGCCGTTTCGTCGTACACCAGGGCTCCCAGCGTGCCTTTGCCGGACTTCACCTGATCGATGATGCCTTGGGCATTGGCCATGAAATCTTTCGCGCCGGCGGCGGCGCTCTTGATGTCTTGCACGGCCGCGAGCAATTGATCGTGGAGCGCGGGATCGTTGACGAGTTTGCCCAACGTGCCATCGCCGTGGTTCACCTTGGTGGTGATTTCCTGGAGGTTCGCCATGGTGGTCGTGACCTTCTCTTGATTGTCGGTGACCAAACGATCGAGCTTCTGAAATAAGCCGGGCTCTTTGCCGTTGCCGCCCATCGCGCTGCCGAAAGAGCCGAGCGCGCCTTCGAGTTTCTGGCCGAGATTACCGAGGTCGGCCATGATCGTGTTCAGATCGGGTGTGACGTGGGTGCGGATTTCCTCACCTGGCGCGAGTGCGGCAACATTCGGCGAACCCAGATCGACCCCGATGTAATTGGTGCCGATGAGGCCTGCCATGGAAATGGTTGCCGTGGCATCCTTCGGGATTTTCACGCCCGTATCGATACGGAGAATGGCTTCGGCGCGGCGAAGCTCAGAGTTGAGACGGGTTTTCTCGACCACGCCGATTTTGACGCCGGCCATGCGAACTTCGTCGCCGTTCTTGAGTTCTTTGAGGCTCTGAAAGGGGGCGATGATGGTGTAGCCGTCTTCGCGAAAAAGTTTTCCGCCGGTCAGCGTTTCGAACGTGACCCAGATAAGGGCGAGGCCGAGAAGGAAGAAAAGTCCGACGCGGGCAGTCTGCTGTGCATTGTTCATGGTTCAGGTCTCCAGTTTTTTGAAACGGGGATTCTTGAGATCGATCTTTGGATTTAGGAAATCGGCGATTTGCGGATCTTGCGGAGTGCGCAGTTCTGAGGGAGGTCCGAGAAAAATAAGTTTGCCGGCCATCAGAATCCCAACGCGGTCGGCGATGCTGAGCGCGAGATCGCGATCGTGGGACACCACGATGGTCGTGACGTGATATTCGTCTTTCAGTGTCGCGATGATTTCGCTGATGGTCGCACCCATCACCGGATCGAGCTCGCTCGTCGGCTCATCATAGAGCATCAGCTGCGGTTCCATCACGAGGGCTCGCGCGATGGCGACGCGTTTTTTCATCCCGCCCGAAAGCTCCGATGGATATTTCTGCGCCGTTCCCTCCAGCGAGAGGATCTGGAGGGCGCGCATGACCTTTTCACGAATACCGGCTTCGTTCGCGATGCGATGTTCGCGGGGATAAAGGGCGAGGTTGTCGTAAACGCTCAGCGAATTGAAAAGCGCACCCGCTTGGAAGACCAAGGCCATGCGGACATTGTCGCGAATCTCCTCCGACAATGCGTCGTGTCCGTCGACGATCACGCGACCGGACGTGGGGGATTCCAGGCCGACGACGTGTTTCAACAGCACACTTTTGCCCGAGCCACTGGGGCCCATGAGAACGAAAATTTCCCCGGGCTCGACCGCGAAGCTGACCTCCTTGAGTACGCGCAGGCTGCCAAAGTCCTTGGTGAGGTTTTCAATCTTCACGCCCACCGCAGGGGTTTCCTGCTGCGTGAAAGGATTGAGGGTGGGATTGCAGGTACGATCAGCCATGGTCACATGAGGGCTTTCGTGACGAAGTAATCGAGCACGAGAATGAGGATGAGAGAAACAACCACGGCGCGCGTCACGGCCGCGCCGATTTCACGCGGGCCGCCGCGCGTATTCAAACCGATGTTGCAGCAGACCAGCACGACGACGAAACCAAAGATCTCCGCTTTCACGAGGCCCGACCAGACGTCTTTGAATTCCATGTAACGCCGCAACACGGAGAAATACGCGGGAGGGTCGATCGAGATAAAGCTGACGTATTTCGAGACGATCGCGCCACCGAACCAGCCGACGAGATCCGCAATCATTGCCAGCACGGGCATCATCACGAGCACGGCGGCGAGTCGTGGCATGACCAGCATGCGCGCGGGCGGGATATTCATCGTGAGCAGCGCATCGACTTCCTGGTAAACCTTCATCGATGCGAGTTCGGCCGCGATCGCGGAGCCAACGCGGCCCGCGAGCAAAATGGAGACCATCACGGGCCCGAGTTCGCGTGCCATCGAAAGACCGACGAGTGAGCCGATGAACTGTTTCGCGCCGAAGTTCTGCATGGCATAGCCGGCTTGCAGCGCGAGCACACTGCCGATGAAGAAGCTGAGGATGGCGACGATGGGAAGCGTGGTGTATCCGATTAAGAAGCACTGCTCGATGAAACGAGCCCGCTGGCGGGGGAGCGTCCCGATGTAGGACATGCTGCGCAGGAGCAGCAGCAAGGTGCTCCCGATTTCTTCCAGAACGCGGTTGAGTTGTTTCATGTCAGCGGGACGCTGCGCGAACGTTGTTCGCTTTGGATGGAAAATCGAACCAGAATAGACGCCACGACGATCCGGGCACGCGCCGGACGCCGACCAGACCACTGCCAAATGCCACGCGCTTTTCTTCCGGCTCAGCTTTAACGCTGAACAGTGGCCCAAGATGGAATTCGCGGCGGCTCGGCGCGCGCGTCCAGCTCAGCAACCCCCACAACGCCTCGTGCCGAACGAAGCCTGGAGCGCGCTGATCTTTGCGATAGAGTGAGAACAACGGTGACCACGTTTGATGAACCCGATCGTTATCGGGAAAGAAAACTTCAAGCGGACTGGGAAATTGAAACTGACGTTTACCGGCACCGTTGTCCCACGTGCTGTAAAGCGGCCAGAGATGCGCTTTTTCGGCGGGTGCAGCGGAAGGATTCGTCAGGCTCCGCTGCTGAAGCGACCAGTAGAGAAAATAGAGAACCTGCCGCTGTGTTTGAGCGATGCCGGCCTCTGACACGCGCTTCTCGCGGTAGAGCGGCCATATCACCCATGTCTTCTCGATGCCTTTCGTAACGGAGTGAGTATAAAAGGGACCGAAGCGGTTTACCGTGTGATTATCGCCGTCACCTCGCACGAGGAACGGCCAGAAGTAACGCGTCTCGTGATAATGTTTCGGCTGATCACGATTCGTGTAACCAAAAAATGGCCACAGGAAACTTTCATTCACGTACCCCGGTGCAGTCTCGCGGCTGTAGAAGGGAAGGAAAGCCACTTCACGACGCGGAGGCGTGCCGGCTGGTGACTCAGGTGGTGGCTGAATCGTGTTGTTCCAGCCGAGCGGCCAGAGAAAAAACCGATAGTCGTGCACCCCCGGTTTCGTGCGCCAGCCGAACAGTGGCCAGAACGCGAAACCCTGCTCGGTTCCTTGGGTTGTCTTGATAAAAGGCCACGGGGTAGCGGTGGTTATTGCACCACGTTTTTCGGCGCGGCCATAAAACGGAAATAGGGTCCACGTCAGCTTGTCGTAGCCGAAGCGACTTTTGATAGTACCGGCGATGGGGAACAGAGCGCGGTACGAACTCTCCGGCGATCCGGTGTCTCGTGAAAACCAGAACGGCCAAAGATCGAACGTTTCGTACGTCAACGCTGGCAGTCTTTCCGCTGATCGCGCGGCGCGATCGCCAGAGCGGTTGACCAATTGCAGCACGCTCCAGCGATACTTTTCGCTATCCGTTCGATACGTGAAAACAGGATAGAGCACGTCAATTTCGCGAGTTTCGCCAGCGGTCGCGCGCCATTTCACGAAGAATGGACGAAAGCCTGAAACCGTGCCGCCTTGGGACCCGGGTTTTTGGAAGAGGAGCGGTCCGGCTGTCTGCGACGAAACCACGTTTCCCGCGTCGTCGGTTTGCGACACCTTCACCGGCCAGAAATTCTCTTCCGCTCGGATCGACGTCGTACCCCGCACGGCGAAAGCCAGCCCGAAGGCGAGGCTCACGGCCAGCAGAGTGGTCGATCGAAGATGGTTCATGGTGTAGTTAAAGACTGGGCACGCAGCCGCCCATCGAGTCCGCGGGTGAGTCGGCAACCGCGAGAAGGGTCGAAGCTAAGGGACGATACGTAGGGGTTTTCCGGGCTGGCGCAAATTCTATGTTAAACCGGAACGCGTCATCCAAGTTCCGCTGGTTTGCTCTCGAGATTCGAGGAGGGAGCCGACCGGTCGTGTCGGGTCGCGTCGTAAGTGGCGCTGACTCACGTCGAACTCGGCCCTCAAAACCGACGCCCCGGCGGGCAGTTTTCCCGTTGAAGTGGCCGAGTGACAAGAATTTCATTGGGAGGATCTATGATGAAACTCGATTCGCCGCAGGCGCAAATTCCCGCCGACTTCGTTTGCCGCGGATGTTTTGAAACAACGCCATGCGCATAAGTGGAGGAGGAGCGCGTGGGATCACGCTCAACGTCCCGCGCGGAGACTCGGTGCGGCCTGCAACCGATGGGATGCGCCAGGCGGTGTTTTCGAGTTTGGGAGAGCGAGTGGTCGGCGCCCGATTTCTCGATCTCTTCGCGGGAAGTGGCGCGTACGGCTTGGAGGCGACGAGCCGCGGCGCAGTCGGAGGCGTTTTCGTCGAGAAGAATGCGAAAGCCGTGACCTGTTTGCGGCAAAATATTTCCGCCGTTTGCAAGAGCCTGGGTCGTGACACCCGCAGCTTGAATATTCTACAAATGGATGCGGCGAATGCGCCGGCCGGCGGGGGCGAACCGCCGGATTTGGTTTTTATCGATCCTCCTTATGAGATCATTCCCGACGTTTCGGAAAAACTATTCGGACGGCTCACCGAGTTGCTTCAGACTAAATTGGAAGCGTTGGTCGTTTTCGAAATGCCGGGTGAAATCGAGCTCTCGCCGCTGGGATGGAGTTGTGTGAAACGACTCGGGAAGGGCGCTCGCCAGCCGACGGTGGCATTCTTTCGCCGGATATAATATAACTAATCAGCGAAAACGTTCCGGTCGGCGGTCTATTCATTAGAGCCAGTCAAGTCTGGCTTTCACGAGAGTCACGGCAGCGATGCACGCGGTTTCTGTTCGCAACACGCGCGTTCCGAGATGAGCCAATGTGAAATTCTGTTCGCGCAATAATTCGCGCTCCGTTGCTGACCAGCCGCGTTCTGATCCGATGGCGAGAGTCACATTCCGCTCGAGTTGCGTGAGCTGGCTCAAGGGCGACGGCGACTCGTAGTTATCCAGTGCGATTCGCGACATGCCAGAAGAGGGAAGGGTGGCGATGGTCGTGGCGAGATTCTGGCCAAACGCCACATCCGGCACGCGGGTACAGAACGCCTGTTCGACTCCGGCGAGCAGATGACGGCGCCATTCCCCACTATGCCAGAGCGTGCTCTGTCCATAGTTTGGATCGCCTTTATCGGTCGTGACGAAATGCAGGGCAGCGACTCCGAGGGAGGCCAGATCACGTAGGATCGCCCGGGCGGTTTGCGGACGTGGCAAGCCGATGATCAGGGTCAGCGCGTCGTTGGGCGCTGGTTCGGAACCCCACGAGAACGTGAGCGAGACCGTCTCATGGGTGATCGCGGCCACAGTACCTTTGCCCCGCGGACCGTTGACGATGCCCGCATCGAATGTGTCGCCCTCGCCGCGGCGCAAGACCTCGAGAAGGTGAATCGCGCGCCGGTCGCTTCGAGGGAGCGGGCCGGAAATCTCCGTGCGTTCGAACAGGATTAAATTCACGTACGGGAGAGGATTGGCTTGGTGAGAACAGTCGCTTTAAACGTTGAGATCTCCCACCTGATTTTCGCCTGACTCACAGGCGGCGCCGAGCAACAAAAATGTAGCTTGGAGCGGGTGGACGGAATCGAACCGACGATACCTCTTTGGAAGAGAGGAGTTTTACCACTAAACTACACCCGCGACAGCTAAAGATACTCTCGCTCACGTCGCCGACCGGTCAAGCCTGCGTTCTTCCACCGGTAAGAACTGAGGTTTTTACTGATTGTGAACGTAAATGGGATTGCCGGGGCGCGACGCGATCATTTGCTATTGAACATGGCATTAATCTCGTCGGCACCCTCGGATCCGGGTTCGATAGCACGGTCAGCGAAAAAATCTCAGACCACTGTCAAGGTAGCTCAGGCTCTCGCGAAACAAAAGTCGCTCGAGAAAAAGGCGAAGACGTACAAGCTCCCGCTCGGAGAGCTCGCGATCTTCACTCAGCAACTCGCATCGTTGTTAGTCGCAGGTCTCCCGTTGGTGCAATGTCTTGAGGCATTGCAGGATCAAACCGACGATCAATGTTTCCGCATCGTTATCCGCGATGTGCGCTCTGACATCTCGGCGGGAAATTCCTTTTCCTCGGCCGTGCGCAAATTTCCGAAAGCTTTTCCCAATTTGTTTATATCGATGGTTGAGGCGGGTGAAGCGAGCGGTGGTCTGGCTGAAATTTTGGGTAAGGTTGCAGGCTATTTCGATTCCACCGTTAAGCTGACGAAGAAAGTAAAGTCAGCGATGACGTACCCGATCGCGGTCATCGGTCTGGCCATTGCGCTCGTCAACGTGCTGCTGATTTTCGTGATTCCAGTGTTCGCGGCGATGTTCGCGGACTTCGGATCCAAATTGCCGGCGGCGACTCAGCTGTTGATCGACGTCAGTAATTTCCTGAAGCCGGATTTTTCGAGCGTCACGGCGTTCTTCTTAAAACCGAGTATTCTGCATCTCATCGTGGTGGCGTATTTCGCCTGGAAAGGGCTGCAAAAATACGTGTCCACGCCAGTGGGCCGCCGGCAGAGGGATCAATTCCTCGTGAAGGCACCGATCTTTGGTAACCTCGTTCACAAGATCGCGCTCTCCCGCTTTTGTCGGACGTACGCAACCCTGATTCGCTCGGGCGTGCCGATCTTGCGCACGTTGGAAATTGTCGCGGCGGCGAGCGGTAAAGTGCAGGTCGAAGATGCCTGCCTCGAAATTTCGAAGCACGTCAGCCAAGGCGGACAGGTCTCTGAGGTGCTCGCGGCGAATCCCTTTTTTCCGTCGATGATGAAGCACATGGTCAAAGCCGGTGAAGCAACCGGCAACGTCGATGGTATGATGGGCAAGATTGCCGATTTCTACGACGTGGAGTGCGAAGCGACGGTGGCGGCCCTCACATCATTGATTGAACCCATTTTGATTGTTTTCCTCGGTGTGGTCGTTGGTGGTATCGTGATGGCGATGTTCCTTCCGATCTTCCAAATGGGCGCAGTCGCGGGTGGCGTAAACTAATCCGCGCTACTGGCGATTTGATCTCGCGCCGCTGAACGCGACGCTTTCTTCATGGCATCTGTTCTTATTGTCGATGACCTCCTCTCGATTCACGAGATGCTTGAGGCGGTTATTCAACCCACAGGTTTTCTAACCTCTTTCGCGACCGATGGAGAAAAGGCGCTGACGCGTTACAAGGCGGAAAAGTTCGACCTCGTTCTGGCCGACATCGACATGAAGCCGATGGACGGCATCACGCTGCTGAAGCTGCTGAAGGCCTACGAACAGAACGCGATTGTCATCATCATGACCGCGTATGCCAGCACCGAGAGCGCGGTACAGGCCTTGAAGTTCGGGGCATTCGATTATCTGCAGAAGCCGTTTCGAGTCGATGAGTTGATCGCGACGCTGAAACGCGGGATCGAATTTAAGCAGCTGCAAAATGAGCGGGCCTCGGCCGCCGTCGCGCCCGGCGCAAAGAGCACCGACATCGAGAGCCGCCTGGTCGGCCAGAGCCCCGCGATGCGCAAGCTTGTGCAACAGGTCCGTAAGCTCGCCGCGGTGCGCACCCCCGTGTTGCTCGTCGGCGAAAACGGCACCGGCAAAGTCTCCGTCGCCGAGCTGCTCCACGCGGCCACGGGCGCGTCGGAAGCAAAGATGATCCGCATCGACTGTCTGCTCAGTTCCGAAGCGAACTCTCGGGAAGGCTTGCTCGGGGAAAACGGAACGGGCGGTGCGTGGGTTGAACAAGCAAAAGGCGGGACGCTCTTCCTCCAACACCTCGAGGGGCTTTCAATGGCGGTGCAAAAGGAACTCGTGAGCGTGTTGCGCAACACTGCTCAAAATTTCCGCCTCGTTTGCACCACCACGCAAGATCTCGAAGCGCTCACCGACGAGGGGAAATTTCACGACGAGTTGTTTTATCGCGTCGCATCGCTGCCCGTGCATATGCCGCCGCTGCGCGATCGTGTTGAAGACATCCCGCTGCTGGTGAAGAGCTACCTCAGCGAAGCGGCCAATCCTCACTTCGACCCGAATTTGATCGAGTTCACGGACGATGCACTGGCTGTGCTCACCGATTATGGGTGGCCGGGAAACCTGACGGAGTTCTCGCAAGTGATCACGCAAATCGCTTCCGCCACGACCACGCGGATTGTGACGTCCCAGCAGCTCCCGACTCGTTTGCGCGAAGTGAAAACCTGGCCGACGCTTTCGGACTATCTTGCCACGCAAGAGAAACACTATCGTGAGACAGTGCTGCGCGCCTGTCGGGGTGACAAAGCCGCCGCAGCGAAGATTCTTTCAGCGTAGGTCTAAAGGAGACTCCTCGATGCAAAGGAGTCGCCGGTTCGAGCGTGCGAACCCGCTTTGATCCCGACAGAACGTGGGCGCCGTTCATCGCGGGCGTAAAGTCCCTCCCGCGCGCTTTCCCGCTTGCCGAGCGTTTCCGCGCTCTCAACTCTCGCCCAAATCTACGTTCATGCCCAAACGCTCCGATCTTAAGTCCATCCTGATCATTGGAGCCGGTCCCATCGTGATCGGCCAAGCCTGCGAATTCGATTATTCAGGCACACAGGCGTGTAAGGCGCTCAAGGAGGAAGGTTACCGCGTTATCCTCGTGAACTCCAATCCCGCCACCATCATGACGGATCCGGAGTTCGCCGATGTGACTTATATCGAGCCGCTCAATCTCGAGATTCTGGAGAAAATTATCGCCGCCGAACGGCCATCCGCGTTGTTGCCCACGCTTGGTGGACAGACCGCGCTCAATCTCTCGATGGAGCTGAACAAAGCAGGCGTGCTGGCGAAATATGGCGTCGAGATGATTGGCGCGAAACCAGATGCCATCAACAAGGGTGAGGACCGCGAGCTCTTCAAGCAGTGCATGCTGAAGATCGGTCTCGACGTGGCAAAATCCCGCACGGTGAAATCCATGCAGGAAGCGCGGGATGCGGCTGAGTTTCTCGCGGTGTTTCCGCTGATCATTCGTCCCTCATTTACGCTCGGCGGCAGCGGTGGCGGCATCGCGTACAACAAGGAAGAATTTGAACAGATCGTGGCCAACGGCCTCGATCTTTCGCCGGTTCACGAAGTCCTCGTCGAAGAATGTCTGCTCGGTTGGAAAGAGTATGAGATGGAGGTGATGCGCGATCACAAGGACCAGTGCGTCGTGATCTGCTCGATCGAAAATTTCGATCCGATGGGCGTGCATACCGGAGATTCAATTACAGTCGCTCCGGCGATGACGCTGACCGACAAGGAATTTCAAGTAATGCGCGATGCGTCATTCGCCGTCATTCGCGAAATCGGTGTGGAAACGGGTGGTTCCAACATTCAGTTCTCAGTCGATCCCGTCACTGGCCGCATGGTCGTGATTGAGATGAATCCGCGCGTTTCCCGTTCCTCCGCGCTCGCATCGAAAGCCACGGGATTTCCGATCGCGAAAATCGCCGCCAAGCTCGCCGTCGGGTACACGCTCGACGAGTTGCGCAACGACATCACGCGGCTCACGCCCGCGAGTTTCGAACCCACGATCGATTACGTCGTCACGAAGATTCCGCGTTTCACGTTCGAGAAATTCCCCGGCGCTGATCAGACGCTGACCTCGGCGATGAAGTCGGTGGGTGAGGCGATGGCCATCGGTCGCACGTTCAAGGAATCGATGCAGAAATGTCTGCGTTCGCTCGAGACGGGCGCGCGCGGATTTGGCGGCGGCGGCAAACACGGTGGTGACGAGATTTTGGAGGAGAAGGAAATTAACGCGAAGCTTGGGACGCCGAACGCCGAGCGAATTTATTTTATCCGCCACGCGTTTCGGGCCGGCTACACGGTTGAGCGCATCTTCGATCTGACGAAGATTGATCCTTGGTTCCTGCACCAACTGCGGGAAATTTTCGAGATGGAGCAGGCGCTCGGTAAACAGTCGTTGCCCACGGTGCCGACGTCGGTGCTGCGTCGCGCGAAGCAATTTGGTTTTTCCGACGCGCAACTCGCGCACATCTTGAAGAGCGAGCTGGCAACAGTTCGCGCCGAGCGGAAAAAACGCGGCATCAACACGACGTTCCGTCTCGTCGATACGTGCGCCGCGGAGTTCGAAGCGTTCACGCCGTATTACTATTCCAGTTACGGCGACGAAAATGAAATTCTGCCTTCCGATAAAAAGAAGATCATGATTCTTGGCGGTGGTCCCAACCGCATCGGACAAGGCATCGAGTTCGACTATTGCTGCGTTCATGCGAGCTTCGCGCTGCGCGAAATCGGCTATGAAACGGTGATGGTTAACTCCAATCCGGAAACCGTTTCGACCGACTACGACACCTCCGATCGGCTTTATTTTGAGCCGCTCACGCTCGAAGACGTGCTCGAAATTTATCAGCAGGAAAAATGCGATGGCGTGATTGTGCAGTTCGGTGGCCAGACGCCGCTGAACCTCGCGTCAGCGTTGAAGGCGAACGGGGTTAATATTATTGGCACGTCGCCCGAAAGCATCGAGGTCGCCGAAGATCGAAAGCTCTTCGCCAACGTGCTCAACAAAATCGGCCTGCTTCAGCCGGCGAATCGCACGGCGCTCAATGAAACTGAGGCGCTCGCATTTGCGCACCAGGTTGGATTTCCCGTGCTGCTTCGTCCGTCGTTCGTACTCGGAGGTCGCGGCATGTTCATCGTTTATTCCGAGGACGAATTCAAAGCGGTGATACGCCAGGCCTTCGATGTGATGCCTGGAAAACCGGTGCTCATCGACAAGTTCCTCGAAGACGCGATCGAGCTTGATGTCGACTGCATCAGCGATGGCGAGCTCTCGGTCATCGGCGGCATGCTCGAACACATCGAATTTGCCGGCGTGCATTCCGGCGACGCGTCGATGGTGATGCCGCCGCACACGCTTTCGAAAGAAATGCTCACCACGGTGCGCAAAGCGACTCACGCCCTCGCGCGTGAACTCCACGTCGTCGGATTGATGAACGTGCAGTTCGCGATCAAGGACAACCAGCTCTACGTCCTCGAAGTGAATCCGCGTGCATCCCGCACCGTCCCGTTTGTTGCGAAAGCGATCGGCGTTCCGCTCGCGAAACTCGCCGCAAAGGTCATGACGGGCGCAAAGCTCAAGGATCTCGGCTTCACTCGCGAACAGACGCCGAAACATTGGTGCGTGAAGGAAGCAGTGTTTCCCTTTGTCCGTTTCCCCGGCGCAACGATTGCGCTCGGACCTGAAATGCGTTCGACGGGCGAGGTCATGGGATTGGACGCCGATCTCGGTATCGCATTCGCGAAAGCTCAAGCGGCCGCCAAACCCGGATTGCCGACGAAAGGAAACGTGTTCCTCTCGGTCAAAGAGGCCGACAAGCAACGCGCCGTTGATATCGGGCGCCGGCTCGAAGCACTCGGCTTTTCGCTCTATTCGACGAGTGGTACCGCAAAGACTCTCACCGATAATGGCGTGACGGTTAAGCGGCTTGCGAAGATCAATGAAGGTCGTCCGAACGCGGTGGATTTGATCAAGAACGGTCAGATTCAAATGGTGATCAACACCCCTGCGGGCATGATTCCGCGTCGCGACGAGAACGCGATTCGCGCTGCGTCTTATGCGCACAATGTGTGTATCATGACCACGATTACGGGCGCTCAGGCCGCGGTCATGGGCATCGAAGCATTGAAAGAAAAGCCGCTCGGCGTGAAACCCATTCAGCAGTATCGCGGCAACGTGAACATCGTCTGATTCGTGTCAGCCTAGATATGTCCGCTCCAGTTACGCTCGTAGCGCTCCTCCACGGGCCGGATCAACCGGGCCTCGTGGCGCGGGTGGCGGGCTGGATTTTTGAGCACGGCGGAAATATTCTGCACGCTGATCAGCATCGCGACATGGAGTCGGGCATTTTTTTTCAACGCGTCGAATGGCAGCAGTCCAATAGCGATTCTTCAGCGGATGCTGACGGCTTTCGAGCGTTTGCTGCCACGCTCGGCATGCATGCCCGACTGATTTCTTCCGCGCAACGCCCGCGCGTCGCGGTGTTTGTTTCGAAGGCGGACCATTGTTTTCACGATTTGGCGCTCCGCTGGCGCGCGGGTGAATTCGCCGGCGAACTGGTGGCGGTGATTGGAAATCACTTGGATCTCGCGGATGCCGCTCGTAGCTACGGACTCCCTTTTCATCATGTGCCGCTCACGGCGGAGACGAAATCCGCGGCTGAGGCACAGCAACTCGCGTTGGTGCGTGAACTGAAGGTGGATCTTGTCGTGCTTGCGCGCTACATGCAGGTGCTCTCGGCTGACTTTCTCGATGCGCTGGCGCGGCCAGTGATCAACATTCACCATTCGTTTCTACCCGCTTTCGCCGGCGGACGACCTTATCACCAAGCGCATGCACGTGGCGTGAAGCTCATCGGGGCCACCGCGCATTATGCCACCCGCGATCTCGATGAAGGCCCGATCATTCATCAGGATGTCACTCGTGTTACTCATCGCCACGGGGTGGATGATCTCGTGCGGCTGGGGCGTGATTTGGAAAAGCGCGTGCTCGCTCAAGCTGTCCGCTGGCATCTGGATGCACGCGTCCTGGCTTACGGAAACAAGACCGTGGTGTTCGACTGAGTCGGCGCGGGTTGGTTCGCCGGGTGAGAACGAGGGTTCTGCTCACGGACTTGCGCGGGGAATGGAGCGACTCACGTTGTTTTGCGTGAAGCGATTTTAGGGCGAACTCCCGTCTTTACGCGGTCGCCGTGATCTGTTTCGGTCGCCGGTTCACGAACTCGAATTCCCTCGCCATGCCTACCTCCGCCTCTCCTTCCGCCCCGTCACCCGCCGGCGATGATCGCAATCTTATCGCTGTCGATAAGGACTACGTTGCACCGAGTTTCGAGGATCGCCTGCGGCTGTTTTGGCAGAAGAACAGCAAGGTGGTCACGGTCGTTTTAATCGTGGTCCTTTTGGTGATCGCAGCCAAAGAAGGGTGGGAATATCTGGCGGCACAAAAAGATCGTGAGCTCGGTCAAACGTACGCTGCCGCAACCACTCCGGCACAGGTGAAATCGTTCGCCGCGGCGAATCCGCAACATCCTCTCGGTGGCGTGGCGCATCTCCGTATGGCGGACGATTCGTATGGCGAAGCTCACTACTCTGACGCGGTCGCTGATTACGAACAAGCTGCTGCAATTCTGAAAACTGGTCCGCTGGCGAGCCGCGCTCGTCTCGGTCAGGCGATGGCCAAACTTTTGGCGGGTCGTACCGCGGATGCTGAGGCGGCGCTGAAGGCGCTCGCTGCCGATTCAAAGGAGGTCAAAGCGTACCGTGCCGAGGCGATGTATCATCTGGCCAGCCTGGCCGTGACCAGCGGTAAGGCTGCTGACGTGAAGACTTATTCTGATCAGCTCATGCAACTCGATCCAGCGAGCCCATGGACGCAGCGCGCTCTCACACTCCGTTCTGCTTCGCCTTCCGACGAAGCCGCTCCGTCGCCAACGGCTCCCGCGATCACACTCCCAGGCGCGGGCAAATAACGCTGCGGTTATTCAGTCGTAGTATGCAGAGCCCGCTGAAAAGCGGGCTTTTCTGTTTTTCGCGCTGAGCCTGAGACGCGTTGGACGAGCGGCGTGGACGTTTTAATCGGCGTTTTTGTCGATCGCTGTTTCGTCCGCCAAAAATTTCAAAGGGAGTTCAGCTGCAACATCCCAACTGCTGTTTCTGGGCGCTCCGGCGACGTTGCGAATGATCGGACATAATTGTTTCTGGCACGCGGACGTTGACAGCGATCGATTCAGTCGGTCCGATGTCAGCCGGTTATCGGGGTGTAGCTTAGTCTGGTAGAGCGCCTGGTTTGGGACCAGGAGGTCGTAGGTTCGAATCCTATCGCCCCGACCACCGTATACTGGAGACGCAGTCTCCGTATTCGGAACCGATCTGAAAGAGGCCGTCCGGCGGTGAAGCAAACGTTGAGTAGACTCGATGTGACGCGGACTCGCGATTGGTTGAATCCGCGAAACTGCGGTTGGGTGAAGGCTTCACGAGGTGAATGTTAATAATCTCTGCTTGCCTCAAAGGTGGGTTCCGCTACTTCTGCGAATACCTTTTACCTATGGATACCATCTCTCGTGAAAATAACAGCATGCTCCCCGTTGCTGGCGTCATCGTGGGCGTGCTCGCTCTCTTGGTCGGCGGCTATGCCGCGATCAAGGTCTCGAGTCTTAACAAGACCGTGGTGACGCACGAAGAGAAGATCAGCAAAATCGACAATATCGAATCACAAGTCGGCTCCGCATCCGCCGCTGCGGAAAAAGCCGCACGCGATATCACCTCGTTGAATCGCAGCACGCAGGAAGCCTTCAACACCGTCGCCGCCAGCCTCGGTAACATTCAGGCCTCCATCACCAAGATGGAAGAAGCGCAGAAGAAACCCGCCGCTGCCGCAGCTGGAGCCAAGGGTGCAGCGCACGAGCCGGCAGTTGCCGGTCCTGGCGAATATGTCATCAAAGGTGGCGATACGCTCGCGAAGATCGCGCGCGCGCAGGGTGTTTCGCTCGCTGACCTCCAGTCGGTCAACCCAGGGATTGATTCCTCCAAGCTGAAAGTTGGTCAGAAGATCAAGCTGCCGAAGAAGTAATTTCCGGCGGAAAATTTTGAATTTCATTACCTCCCGATCTTCGCGATCGGGAGGTTTTTTATGTCAGCGCAGCGTTGCATCGCTGCGCGCAGAATAAAAAGATTCACGCATGGATTCTTCTCCAGTCCCGGGCGCTTCGCGTTGGGAATCACTCGAACACAAGACGCTGCTTGAGACGCGAATTTTTGATGTACGCAGCACGCGTTTTCGTCATCCCGTGCGACTCGTTGAACGCGATTTCATCGTCATTGATCCACCGGATTGGGTAAACGTTATCGCGCTCACGCCTGATCACCGACTCGTGCTGGTGCGGCAGTTTCGTTATGGCGCGAATGCCTTTTCGCTGGAAGTGCCCGGCGGCATGATCGAACGCGGCGAGGAGCCCGCGCTCGCGGGCGTGCGAGAGCTGCAAGAGGAAACTGGATACGTCGGCGCCCCCGCGCGCCTGTTAGGCAGCGTCCAGCCAAATCCCGCGATCCAGAGTAATCGGTGCCATTTCCTGCTGGTCGAGCAGGCGGTCGCCACCATGCCTATCGCTTGGGATCACGATGAGGAAATCGAAATCTGCACGCTGCCCGTGGAGGAGGTATTCACTCTTGCCCGGGCCGGAGGGATCACGCACGCGCTGGTGTTGAACGCTTTATTTCTGTTCGAGCCGGTGTGGCGCGAAATAAAAACGGCGCGATGAATTTGCGCTGCGGCTACTTGGACCTGTATCGGCGGGCGATGGCGGGTTTCATGACGGCGCCTCGTTTGACTTCGCTTTCCAGTCGGACTTACTAGCCAGCTTGCGATCAATGAATTCTCCCAGTTTCGCCAACGCCTCCGACTCGCTCAGTCCCGTCCGCGAAGGTTTTGTACCGGCCCCTTTGGAACTCGAGATTCGTAAAATCTACGAACGGAGTCCGCTCTACGGCCGGCGGTTCCCACTGCACCCGGAGCCTTTGCAATGGTCGTGCTATCGCGAGATCCCGACGCTTTCAAAAAGGGAAATCGTGCAGGAGGGGCACCAGGCGTTTTTCAGCGACTATCGCGATGTCGAGCGGGGCTTGCAGACCAAGCGCTTCGAATACGAAAGCACGGGCGGTACCACTCAGTCTCCGATGACCGTAATCATGGAGGACGGTTGGTGGAATGCGCAGACCAGTCGCGCCTATCTCGCCTCGCCGATCCTCCGGCAGTTCGTCGGGCGGCCGTATCGCAAATGTGTTTTAGCGCCGGTGGGCTGTTCGAGTAATCTCTGCCCCTACGAGGACCATCCCTTTCCGCACCGTTATTTCGATGGCACCGTTTACCTGAATCTTTCCAGCGATCCCTTTGCGTTTCCAGAAGCAGAATGGGACCGCATCGTCTTCGAACTCGCGGCGACAAAGCCGGAAGTCATCGAGGGTGAACCCATCTATCTTTCATTGCTCGCGCGGGCGGCCAAGAAGCGCCGCGTGAGTGTGCCGAGTGTTCGTGCGGTGATTCTCACCTACGGCAAAGCCAGTACGCAGCACGGCGCGCGCATCGCGGAAGTTTTTCCCGCGCCCCAGGTGGATCTGTACGGTTCGACCGAGGCCGGTTATCTTTTCGTTGGGGAGGCCTTCAAGGACAACTCACAGGTGGTGAATGCAAACGCGTTCATCGAGCTGGTGCCCTGGCGCGCGAATTTGCCGGACGTGTATCAGATTTATGTGACGACGCGCGATCGCGAGGCGATGCCGCTGCTGCGCTATCATACCGGCGACATCGTCCAAAAATCACCGACGGGATTCCGTCTGTTGGGGCGGGAAGCCAATCTATATTTTCGACCAGATGGTTCGCTGGTTTCGGTGGAGGACATCGACGCTGCATTGCCGGCCAGTTTTGCCTGCTGGCACTACTCTTTGGTCCAGACCACGGATACGCGTTGGGATTTCCACTATGTGGCCGACGAGGTTGCGCCAGCGGGGCTGGAGCAGTCGCTGGCTGCGGTCCTTGGTCAAGGTGTTCGAGTCAGCGCTTTCCGGCGTCGCGTGATCGCACCAGCCGCGAGCGGAAAGTTTGCGCTGCTGAAGCCACTGGCGCGTTCTTGAGGAGCCGGCCGCTCGCGGGCTTCTCCAAAAGGTTAGGGTGACTAATAAGCGCGCCGTCGATCGGCGGCCGCTTTACAACGGCCCGCGCGCTCGCGATTTTAGCGGCTAGTTCGCTCCTGGCATTTTCTCCCCCACCGATATTTGTGATGAATCTCTTTTGCTCCACCATTGGCCGCAAATTTCTCATGGCGGTAACGGGATTGATCATGATTGGTTTTGTGATCGGTCATCTCGTCGGGAATCTGCAGGTTTTTTCGGCTCCCGATAAACTGAACGGCTACGCGCATTTCTTGCAGTCCCTCGGGCCGTTGCTCTGGGCCGTGAGGATCGGCCTGCTCGTCGCCGTCGCGATCCATATCTGGGCGGCCACCGTGCTCACGTTTGAAAATCACGCTGCGCGTGACGTCGCGTACAGCGTCAAGTATACCATTCGCGCCACGCTCGCATCGCGCATGATGCGGTGGACGGGTTACGTCGTGGCGGCTTTCCTCGTTTATCACATTGCCCACTTTACGTTGGGCTTTGCGCAGGCTGGTAGCTTCAAGACGCACCTTGCGCCCTATAAAATGGCGAGCGAGTACCACATTGCCGGCTTCCCCGTGGTCGCCGCGGGCACCGAAGTGCACGACGTGCACTCGATGGTGATCCTCGGATTCCAGAACGTGGTGGTTTCGCTCTTCTACATCCTCGCGGTGGGATTGCTCAGTCTGCACTTGCTGCACGGCACTGATAGTATGTTTCAAACCTTGGGCTGGCGCAGTTCGCGTTGGTCTGGCGCGCTGCGGAAGATCTGCATCGTTTTTGCTACGGTGTATTTCCTCGGCAATCTCGCGATTCCGGGCGCCGTGTTGCTCGGTAAACTCCAACCGCACCCGGATGCGCCGGTCGCCGCCGCCATTCACCGCTAATTTCTCCGCGCCATGGCCAAACTCGACTCTCGTATTCCCTCCGGTCCGCTCGCCGACAAATGGCGTAAGTACAAAACCGAGATCAAGCTCGTCAATCCGGCCAACAAGCGGAAGTACGAGGTCATCGTGGTAGGCGCCGGTCTCGCGGGTTCGTCGGCTGCAGCGACGCTCGCGGAATTGGGCTACAAGGTTAAGAGTTTCGTGTTTCACGACAGCCCGCGCCGTGCGCATTCCATCGCAGCGCAGGGCGGCATCAACGCTGCGAAAAATTATCAGAACGATGGCGACAGCGTTTACCGTTTGTTCTACGACACGATCAAGGGTGGCGATTATCGCGCGCGGGAAGCCAACGTCCATCGGCTCGCGGAAGTTTCGGTTAACATCATCGATCAATGCGTCGCGCAGGGCGTTCCTTTCGCCCGCGAGTACGGTGGACTGCTCGCGAATCGTTCCTTTGGCGGCGCGCAGGTTTCGCGGACGTTTTATGCGCGCGGACAGACCGGACAACAGCTGCTGTTAGGCGCTTACTCCGCATTGTCGCGCATGGTGGGCGCCGGTGCGGTCGAGCTTCACACGAATAGCGAGATGCTGGATCTCGTCGTAGTCGGAGGGCAGGCGAAGGGGATTATCGTTCGTGACCTCATCACGGGAGAATTGTCACGGCATTCGGCAGACGCGGTGATTCTCGCCACGGGTGGATATGGCAATGTTTTCAATCTCTCGACGTACGCCCGGCAGTCCAACGCGACCGCGATTTGGCGCGCGTACAAACGTGGCGCGTGCTTCGCGAATCCGTGTTACACCCAGATTCACCCGACCTGTATTCCGGTAAGCGGTGATTATCAGTCGAAGCTCACGCTGATGTCGGAGTCGCTGCGCAATGATGGTCGCATCTGGGTTCCGAAGAAAAAAGAGGACTGCAAAAAAGATCCCAACTCCATTCCGGAAGCAGATCGCGATTACTATCTCGAGCGGATGTATCCGAGCTTTGGTAATCTCGCGCCGCGCGACATTGCTTCGCGGGCCGCGAAACGTGTTTGCGATGAAGGTCGTGGAGTAGGTGAGAGTGGACTCGGCGTGTATTTGGATTTCTCGGACGCGATCCGCCGGTTGACCGAGCCGGGCGTGCGCGAGCGTTACGGCAACCTGTTCGACATCTATCACGAGATCACGAACGAGAACGCCTACAAGACGCCGATGCGGATTTATCCCGCGGTGCATTACACGATGGGCGGTCTGTGGGTTGATTATAACCTGATGTCGAATCTCCCCGGGCTTTTCGTCCTCGGAGAAGCTAACTTCTCGGATCACGGAGCGAACCGTCTCGGTGCTTCTGCTCTCATGCAGGGGCTCGCCGATGGCTACTTCGTCGTGCCGTACACGGTGGGCGATTATCTCGCGACGCAGAAACCGGGTTCGCGTCCGTCGAACGACGCGCCCGAATTTAAAGCGGCGGAGCAAAACGTTCGTGGCATGACGGATCATCTGCTGGGAATTAACGGCAAGGCTCCCGTCAGCCATTTCCACAAGCGCTTGGGGAAGATCATGTGGGATGGTTGCGGCATGGCGCGTACGGCGGAGACACTCAAGAAAGCGCTGCAAGAGCTGCCGAAGTTGCGCGAAGAGTTTTGGGCGAGCGTGAAAGTGCCTGGTTCAGCCGACACATTGAACCAATCACTGGAGCAGGCCGGCCGGGTGGCTGATTTCATCGAGTTGGGCGAACTCATGTGTCTCGATGCGCTCACGCGCGAAGAGAGTTGCGGCGGCCATTTCCGCGAGGAGTACCAATATCCCGACGGCGAGTGCAAACGTGACGACGAGAAGTTCGGTCACGTCGCAGCGTGGGAATTTCAAGGCCCTGACAAGTCTCCGCTCCGGAATGTCGAGCCGCTCAACTACGAGTTCGTTAAGATGAGCGTGAGAAACTACAAGTGATCTGATTTTGGAATCACGATTTACGAATTCCGATTTCAACAATCCGCCATGACCAAGAACGAAATGCTGCAGCGCACAAAGTCGTTCGCCTTGCGGGTAATCAAAGCAGTGGAGGCGTTGCCCAAACGTGATGACGTCGCAGGCATTTTGGGTCGACAGTTTCTGCGCTCAGGCACCTCAGTCGGAGCGAATTATCGCGCCGCCTGCCGCGCGAAATCGACCGCCGATTTCATTAACAAACTTAAAATCGTCGAGGAAGAGTGCGACGAATCGCTTTACTGGATGGAGCTGCTCGTAGAATCCAAAGCGATGCCCGCTGAGCGGTTTCAGGCCTTGATGCGCGAAGCGGACGAACTTCTCTCAATCATCGTTGCGGCGCTGCGCACCACACGCGCACGTTCGGTCAACTCGTAATTCGTAATTCGCCCTTCGTAAATTCTCCCATCATGGTCGCAGCAACTTCTCAAAAATACATCAGTATCACTTTGCGCGTGTGGCGTCAGCCGAACCCAAAGGCGGCGGGGAAATTCGTCGATTATCCGGCGAAGAATCTGAACACCGACATGTCGTTCCTCGAGATGCTCGACGTGGTGAATGACACGCTGACCACTCAAGGCGAGGAGCCGATTGCATTCGCCCACGACTGCCGCGAGGGAATTTGCGGGACGTGCTCGCTCACAATCAATGGCAAGCCGCATGGTCCGGGCGAAGGCGTTGCCACCTGTCAGATCTACATGCGGAAGTTCAAGGACGGTGATACCATCGTCGTCGAACCTTTCCGCGCACGGGCATTCCCGTTGATCAAAGATCTCGTGGTTGATCGCAGTGCCTTCGACAAGATTCAGCAGGCCGGTGGTTTTATCAGTGTGCGCACGGGCGCAGCGCCGGACGCGAATTCGATTCCAATTCCAAAAGCTGACGCGGATCTGGCAATGGACGCAGCTGCGTGTATCGGCTGTGGCGCGTGTGTGGCGGCGTGTAAGAACGCGAGCGCGATGCTCTTTGTTGCCGCGAAAGTTTCTCAGCTCGGACTTCTGCCGCAGGGTCAGCCCGAGCGTGATCGCCGCGTGCTCGCGATGGTCAGCACGATGGACGAAATGGGTTTTGGTAGTTGCACGAATCAATACGAATGCAGTGCGGCGTGTCCGAAATTGATTTCGCACGACTTCATTGCACGGATGAATCGCGACTATCTGAAGGCGAGCTTTCGGGCCACGTTCAAGCCCGAGCCAGCAGTTTCAGGTGGCGGAGCGAGCTGAGCTGATACTCGCAGGCGCTCGGAGAATTTGGCGAAGGCCAACGTTCGCTTCAGATGATTGTTGCCGGCCCGATCAGCCGGTTTCGTTTCGGCCCAAAGGCGTGGTGTGCGACCGTTGATGCGGCGGAACTTTTGTCGCTGTAACTTTCTGCGTCGATCCGGGTTTTCAGGATAACTCTTCATCACCATGAAAATTTATCCTCTCGTCACTTTTCTCGCCGCGTTCGTCGCGTTTGTTTTTGCTCCGCTCAGTTTCGAAGCTGCCAGCTCGCTTCTGTTTATTGCTGGATTCGGCTGTGTGCTGATCGCCGATTATACGTCTCAGCCGCGTTCCCGAACGTCCCTCGCCGCATCACTCAGCCGTCTTTCGCACGGCAACCGCGAACTGGCATCAGCCTTTGAGTTGGCAGCCTGATTGTCTGCTGGCTCGCACTGGAAGCGGTCCTCGCATCATCGCCATCATCCGCCAGCAAGATGGCACGGCGCGGGGGCCGCTTTTGCGGTTATAAGAGATCCGATTCTTACGCCGCGGAGCGATCGGTTACTTCACGTCGCCCGCCAGGCCCCGCAAATCCAGCGCGCCTTCGGAGTGCAATTTGATCTGATACTTGTCTTCGTAGACCGTTTGGAAAAGCACCGTTTCCAGACGATACGTCGCTGATTTCGACTCGTGGACGGAGAGGAGCTGGCGCATCAAAGCGAGGTTCTCGAATTGCACGGTCACGTCCTGCGTCACGGTATTCAGCGGGGGAATGCCGAACGGGCGATCGCTCACGGCTTTTCCTACATAAGAGCCGTTGAGGTAGAGCTTGTGGGTCGATCCAGAGTACCCAAGAGGAGCGATCGTCTCATTGGTGTATCGCAGCGTGAGCATGCCGCGGCTTTCCAGGAGCGACGCTTCCGTCGGCCGGAAATCCACCACCGAGACGTTGACCCCGCCGCGCAGGCCCGGACCGGAACAACCGGCGAGAACAAGCGAAAGCAGGGCGAGAATGATAATTCCGGGGCGGAGCAGTGTCATGGGCGGACCACCGATGGCAGCAACCCGCAAAACTGCAAGACTGCGACTCAACGACGGCGAGGATCCGTCGCGAAAATGAAGAAACCGAATATTGCGTCCGCTCGGCTATGGAAGCCGCTACTCAAAAAATCGTGAGGGCTCGCGCGCTCTCGACCAACACCCAAGCTCCGCCGCCGGCGAGCAACAGGGTGATCATCTGGCGCATCAGCTTTCGGCCGCGGAGCACTGCGTCGTGACGGTCCATCTCGTGGCCGCCCCGATTGCTTTCGGCGAGGAAGCTGGCGAAGCACGGATTGCGGCGACGACTGCGCGGATCACTCGCCAATCCGAAACGGATGGCAGGACGACGACAGAGGTTGAGCAGAAAGCGCAGCACAGGTGATGTATCGGCACATCTCGGAAATTTGATATCGTTTTTTCAAGGGGAATATCGCTAGCGTGCGCCTTTCACGTCTTTTTCCAGCCCCTCATGCACCACTTCCGCTATTCCGGTCAGGATCTACACTGCGAGTCCGTCGATCTTGCCGCCATCACCCGTCTCTACGGCACGCCGACGTACGTCTATAGCGCGTCAACAATCGCAGATAATTTTCATCGACTTCAGCGGAGCCTGTCGGGGCTGGATCTCCAGATCTGCTACGCGATGAAGGCCAATTCCAACATCGCTCTGCTGCGGCTGTTTTCGAACCTCGGGGCTGGATTCGACATCGTCAGCGGCGGCGAAATCCGTCGCGTGCTGGCTGCCGGCGCTAACGTCCGCTCCAGTGTTTTTGCTGGCGTGGGCAAGACGGAGGCTGAGATCAAACTCGCCCTCGAGCAGGGGATTTTCGCGTTTCACGTCGAAAGCGAGCCGGAGCTCGCGCGCATCAACCACGTCGCGGGAACACTCGGCGTGAAGGCGCCGATCGCGATCCGGGTGAATCCGGATGTCGATGCGCACACCCACGCCAAGATCACCACGGGCAAAAGTGGCAACAAGTTCGGCATCCCGCTCGCGAATGCAGGCGCGGCCTACGAAGCCGCGGCGAAGTTGAAGAACATCGAGATCAAGGGCGTGCAGATGCACATCGGCTCGCAGCTCACGTCGGTCGCTCCGTTCGTCGAGGCGGTGAAAAAAGTGACCTCGTTCGTGGCGGAGCTGAAGGCAAACTACGGCATCAAATATTTCTCGATCGGTGGCGGCATGGGCATCGTGTACAAGGACGCGCTCGCCAGCGGCCAGCAGGCTTGGTGGGACGCGCAGCCCGCCGATCAGCGCCCGCTCACGCCGGAAACATACGGCGAAGCGCTCACGCCTTTGCTGGCACCGCTCGGACTGAAGATTCTCCTCGAACACGGCCGCTTCATGGTGGGCAACGCTGGCGTGCTGGTGTCACGCGTGGAGCATTTGAAGCGAGGCGCCGGGAAGAATTTCCTCATCGTCGATGCGGCGATGAACGACCTCATTCGTCCAGCGATGTATGAGAGCTACCACGAAATCGTTCCCGTGCATCGCGACAGCTCGCGACGGGCTTTGGTGGCGGACGTGGTGGGACCGATTTGCGAGAGTGGCGACTGTTTCGCGAAGGATCGATCGCTTCAGGAAGTCGGCGAAGGCGAGCTCGTCGCATTCATGAGCGCCGGAGCGTACGGCTACGCGATGGCGAATCGTTACAACGCACGACCGATGGCGGCTGAAGTGCTCGTGCGCGGCAGTAGTTTCGAGCTGATCAACGCACGGGAAACATTCGAGCAGACGATCGCAGGCGAAAAGATCCCGGCGTTTTTGAAGTGATTCGGGAATGAGGCGGCCTCCACTCGCTCACGCTCGTAGTTACGAGCGCGACAAAGGACGCGAAAACACGCGCGAACTGCGCTTGAGCCGAACAACCCACCCCGCCCTTCGGGCACCCTCTTCCTAGAGGGGACTTCGGCTGCGGTTGATTGAATCCCCTCTAGCAAGAGGGGTGGCGCGCAGCGACGGGGTGTGTGGTCCGGATTTTCGCGTAGTCTAGTCGGCGAGGGGACGGGCCCGAAAAACATTCATGGTGCCTCGCGGGAACGAAATTTTTCCGTGCCCATCGCATTGATCCGTGGTTACTCGTGAGGATATGAATTTTGTCGTCGTTGGCGCCGGAGCTTGGGGGACGGCGTTTGCGGTTCATTTGGCGCGGTGCGGACAGCCGGTGGCGTTGGTGCCACGGCGGGTCGAGCATGCGGAACGGCTTGGCGCTTCACGCGAGAATCAGGACTATTTGCCCGGCATCACTCTTCCAGCTGCGGTTCGCGTGGAGCACGATCTGGCCAAAGCGATCACGAATGCGGATGTCGTGCTCCTGGCGTGTCCATCGCAAGCGTTGCGGGAAACGTGTGTACGGGTCCGCGACAGCCTCGGAACGGCCCGTCCACACCTCGTGGCGAGTCTCGCGAAAGGTTTGGAGCTGGGCACCCATTTGCGGCCTTCGGAAATTATCGCGGCTACACTGCTGCGGAGCGCGCCCGGGTCACTGACGGGACCCACCAATGCTGCCGAAGTGGCGAAAGGGCTGCCGGCGGCGATGGTGCTTGGCGTAGCCGACATGCGGGGCGCGATCGCCGAGGTTCAAGCGGCGCTGAGCGGGCCGACGTTGCGCGTCTACACGAGTGATGACCTGGCGGGCGTGGAGTTTGGCGGTTGCTTGAAAAACATCTACGCGATCGCCGCGGGTTGTTGCGACGGACTCAAGCTCGGCGACAATTCCAAGGCAGCTTTGCTCACGCGTGCGCTCGCGGAAATGGTGCGCGTGGGTACGGCCTTGGGCGCGCGAGCGGAAACATTTTACGGGCTGAGCGGTTTCGGCGACCTCGTGGTGACGTGTCACGGTGCCTGGAGTCGCAACCGCGTATTCGGCGAGCAAATCGGCAGTGGCCGGACAGTGACCGAGCTTTTGAAGGACCGAAAAAGTGTCGTCGAGGGTTACAAGACGACCCAGTCATTCTGGGAACTCTGCTCGGAGAAAAAAATCAACGCTCCGATTCTGCGTGAGACGCACGCGATCCTTTTCGAAGGCAAAGCGCCCGCGGCTGCCTTGAGCAGTTTGATGACGCGCGAGCTGAAGTGCGAGTGAGTCGGTGGCTGCTTGCGGCGGGATTATCTTCGATCGAGTAGCCGTGTCGGTTACGGAGCGGAGATCGCGGAATGTTTCACACGTAGCGGCAGGCCTCCGTGCCTGTCCGTTGATCGGAGATCGGAGATCGAAAACCGGACGATACGGAAGTCGTCCCTCCGCCTGATCTCGGACAGGCACGGAGGCCTGCCGCTACATAAATAAATTCTCTTTTTCGTTCCCACCTCGAACGAGCGGGAGAAGGAGAGAAAGAGAACGAGAAAGATTACGAGAACGACGGTGAGAACGACGTGAATCAGTGCCCGCCGGCGCCGGTCTGTTCCTGAATGTACTCTTGCTTGAGCCCGAGCTGTTCAGGCGCATGGAGCACAAGCATCTTCATGCGAATATTGCCGGGCACCTGAGCCGCGGTGGCTTTGGAGACGACGACCATCAACAGAATCGCGAACGGCACGGACCAGATCGCCGGCTGCTCGCACAGGATGCGGAGTAGCGGGTGATGCGCCCAGAAAGTATTCAGCGGCGCAAAGCCCGCGAAGAATTTCCCCATCGGACCCTTGTCGAGGGCGAGCGTGCTGAAGTTCGTCAGCGCTGCGGCAACAAGCGCGCACAAGCCGCCCGTGAGCATTCCGGTCGCGGCGCCTTTCATCGTCATGCCGCGCCACCACA